>REBR01000158.1 GCA_007692645.1 Halomonadaceae bacterium
GGACAGACCACGTTTTTGGCACTTCAAAAAACGTGGTCTGTCCCCATTTAAAAAAAACGTGGTCTGTCCCCATTTAATCCTCCGGCTACTCACAAGCCATAAAACAGCAGCGGCACAAAGGCCACGATCAGCAGTGAAACTCCCATCACCAACATGGGCATAACAATACGCTCATGGCGCTGGTAGAAGGTCCCGGTATCCAGGCGACTCAGCCGCACCTCTTCATCCCCCACCACCTGCCGGGTAAGCAAGTGGTTCAGGGACACCGGTGGCGTCAGGTAGCCCAGCTCGAAGGCCACCAGGGTGACCATCCAGAAGTGCACCGGGTGGATGCCGCTCTGGTAGGCGATGGTGGCCACAGTGGCGCTGACCAGGATGATGGCGCCGAAGGCGTCCATGATCATGCCCAGCACCACCAGTAGCAGCACCATCAGGCCCATGGCGGCCCAGGGGCTGGCGAAGGCCTGGGGGAAGTGTTCCATAATGCCGGCCCGCTCCACCACGCCACCGAGGCTGATGGACAGGCCGAACAGCAGCAACAAAGCGCCGATTTCGGCGGTGGTGTCGTTGGTGGCACCCCGCACGCTGGACTCCAGGCCACCGTGGCGGAAACTGCCGGCGGCGGTGTGCATCTGCTGGCCGCGAAAGCGCAGGGCTTCATACACCAGTACGGCGATCAGCATCAGTGGCAGAATCCGCGGGGCGGAGAACTCATTCATGGCCACATCCAGGCCAAAGCGGTAAAACAGCACTACCCCGGCAATCACCAGCACATAGGGCAGCAACGGGCGCAGGTTGGCCAGGGTCTGGGGCAATGCCTCCGCCACCGGCGCCAGCTCCCAGCGGCTCTGGCGGTTAATGGTCATGGTGATCAGCAGGAACATCACGGCGGTGAGGGCAAACACCAGGGCGCCCCAGGTAAACAGGTCGTCAGTAGTCACCTCCCGGTTAAGCATGGCAATCACCACCACCAGCAGGCAGGGGCGCAGCACCACCCCCATGGAGCCGGACATGGCGGTGGCGGCCAGGGCCAGCTGGCGCCGGGCACCTGCGGCCCGCAGTTCGTGGTAGATCACGGCACCGGCGGCAATAACGAAAATGCCGGAGGCGCCGGTATAGGCGGTGGGCACCGCCGCCACAATCACCGCCACCGTGGCCAGCAGCTCCGGGGGCATGCGCCAGGGCCGGAACAGGTCAAACACCAGGGTGGCCAGGCGGGTCTGCTTGAGCATCATGCCGGCCCACACATACAGGGCCACATTAATGAAAATTTCTGCATGCTCCATGAGTGCCCCCAGGTAGACACCCACCCCCTGGGCATACCCCTGGCTGATAAAATAACTGCCGGAAATCAGGCACATGATGGCGTACAGGGGAATGCTCATCACCGCATGGGTCAGGGAGCCCCCGGAGGCCAGGCCATCCGGCAGGCGCAACAAGCGCCACAGGCTCGCCAGGCTCAGGAGGGCAAAACACAGCACCCATAACTGATGCACCAGCTCCCGTATCGCCGACATGTCCACAATGGTGGCCCGGGCTGACTCCAGAAACAGCCAGTTGGAAGACAGCAGCATCAGGTTGGCTGCCAGCTGGGCGCTGTAAGAGACCCGGTAATCAAGGCGGGTTTCAATGCCCCGCATGGCGATATGGTGGCGGGTCAGGGTGGCGGTGACTGCACAGATCATCACCACCAGAATCAGCAGCGGGCGCTGCATGCCCAGGCCAAGCAACGTCAGGTCGGAAAAGCCGTGCTCAACGGCCCGATAGACCCGCACCGGGGTGGTCATGCGCTCTGTGGTGACGTGGTAATCCAGGTGGCGGGCTTCACAGGCCCGCACCGAGGCCTCCACGGAGCGGCGCAGGGCATCCCGGTCCACCTCTGCCGGTCCCAGCAGCGCCGTCACATCGTCCGGGGCTTCACGGGCCGCCAGGCGATCCACTTCGGCCTCGATATTCACCAGTGGGTTACAGGCGGGTTCTACCGGGTCGACACGCAGCTGCTGGTAACCGGGCCAGACCCGCTCCCCCAGGTGCAACAGCTGGTTGTGGATATCGGTACTGGTGCTGAACAGCAGCACCAGCAGCAGCATGACACTGACCGGTAATGAAGACAGCCACTCCCTGGCCGTGCGTTGTGGCAAATGCCTGCGGGACAACCCCATGAACAATCCCTATTCCAGATCTTCCGCGCATTCACCCCGGCTGCCATCAATGCGGCAGCGAATGCCCCGCATCAGGCGCAGGGCGGTTTCATCAAACTCCCCCTGGTCCCGGAGCTGAATTCGCACCCGCCGCAGCATGTCATCGTATTCCTCGATCTGCTCTGCCGTGGGCTGCATCCAGTAATCCTCACGCACTTCCGCTTCCGCCTCGGCAATCAGCTCGAAGGCCTCGTCGATGCGGTTAAAGGCATAGTCCCGCACCCGCTGGCCGTAACCCTCCGGGAAGCGGTCCTGGCGCAGCAGAATCTGGAAGTTCATCTGTGCCAGGGTGTAGTTGAAGATACCCCCTTTGTCCCCCAGACCCCGGTACAGCTCCATGGGGTTGTAGGCCACGGCCGGGGCATAGGCCACATCCACACTGCCGTTATTGAAGCGGCCGGCAAAATTGGTGGTGCTGGAGCCCACCACCGAGGCCCCCACATGGCGCACCATGGTAATGGAGGCCAGGTCATGGTCCAGGGTGGCAATGCGCCGGCCCTGGAGTTTCTCCACACTGTTGATATCCCGGTCCCGCACAAACAGGTACACGCCACCGGCGGGGAGAATGCCGGCCACTTCATAGCCGTCCTGCTCCAGGTACTGGCGGGCATTTTCCTGGCTGAGCACCTGCATCATCATGCGCATTTCCGCTTCACCGGGAATCGCCCCCATGGCATCCAGGGAGCCGGTAAAGCGGTTGAAATCCCGGGCCATGGTGCCGGTGAGCAGCACCGCGTCGCATTGTCCGGCACGAAACTCCTCTGCCGCTATGGCCTCACTGGTATAGGCCCGCAGCCGCAGGTCAATGCCCTCTTCCATGGCGGCGGGGCGTGATGACTGCATCAGGCTGAACAGGGGGCCGTTGGCGCCCACGGGATCAAAAATGCAGAAAGCCCGCTGTTTCAGGTCCGCTTTCTCATCCCCGGCGCTGGCGCTGGTCACCAGCCCCAGGGACAGCAGGCCGCTGATGATCAGGCTAAGTGCGACCCTCGGCAGCCGGCTGCTATTCATCATGGGAACTCGGTTAAAAAAGCTTCTGTGAATCATGTTGTTCTTCTCCTTGGGCCAATCCGAACCAGTCGCGGCGCTCACATCAGTTCATCCAGGGGAATCTCTTCCCGCTGCGGGGCCTCGTCATCCCAGAAGGTGCCCAGCCCCCCGGTGGGGGTGCGGTGGCCGGTGGCCTCGGTCCACAGGCGGTGGGACAGGGCCATCAGGGTCAGGGTGGCGGTGCTGTCGACCATCAGCCAGTCCGGGTTGGCGGGGCTGTTCTGCCCCACTTCCCGGTGGCGGCGCAGTACCTCCCGCACCCGTTCCTGGTCGTCGGCGTTATCCGCAGCCATGGCATGAAGCACATGGCTCAGGCGCACCCCGGCAGCTTCACCCTTGCGATCGGCGGTTTCCAGCAGGCTGAAGGGCTTCACCCCTTCCGGCCCGCTGCTGAGCAATGACCAGACCGTGGCCCGGATAGCCCCCGGCACCCCCCACCACTGGTTATCATCCAGGCATTCCGCGGCCCTGGCACTGCGCCCGGCGATATTGCCGGGGATGCCCAGTTGCACACCCGCCTGCATCTGGCTGTTCATGGCCTGCATTCCCGCCAGCAACCCGCTCATATAGATAAATTCGTCCAGCTCTTCCTGAAACAGCTCTGTGGGGCAGTCCTGGTCCCCCACCG
Source organism: Halomonadaceae bacterium (assembly GCA_007692645.1). Taxonomy (GTDB): domain Bacteria; phylum Pseudomonadota; class Gammaproteobacteria; order Pseudomonadales; family Oleiphilaceae; genus REBR01. The sequence goes on from REBR01000158.1 coordinate 3,880, forward strand.
GCCCGTAATAGGCGTTCAGGTGCTGCCAGGCTTCATGGTAACGGGTGGCGGCCAGGCGGTATTGCTCCTGGGCCGCGTAGCGGGCGTCGCGGGCTTCCCCCGGGCGCTGGTAATACAGATGGCGGTGGTAGGCCAGTTCCGCCTCACGGGCCCGCTCTTCGGCGCAGCCACCTGCCGACAGTTTCATCATGACCCCGAGTTGGTCCGGGGCGTCTGTGACCCGGCCGAAAGAGAGCATCAGGGGTGCCGTGGCTTCCGCCATGGCACAGGACATGGCCACATCAGACTGCTGCAGCAGGTAGGGGGTGGTGTGTTTTTTCGACAGCCCCTGCATCACGTTGCCGGTATTGCGGTACATCATGTTTTCAATGGCGGCGCAGCCGGACAATAGCAGTATCAGCAGGAGTGCCAGCAGGCGGGAAAACCGGGGAATCACGGAAGTCATCGGCAGTGGGCCTTTTCTTATTGTAAATAAACAGCATTATCAGGCTGCAACCCCAATCTTGCTGAGACAGACAACGCACTTTGGCTCCCGGCCTCAAGGCATAACAGGCCAGTCCCCCTGGTAATCCCCAGATCCCTCCCATGGAACTCGCCGGCTAGCCCCTGCGTGTGTTCTTAAGGCCCTCTCAAGCCTGGCGCAACACCCCGGCGACATTGACAGGGCCTGAAACTGGTCTTAACTGAAAGAGCAGCCCACGCCTTACCGGCACGTAAGCCATGCCTGTCAGGGGGTAATGTGTCTCTATGACTCGCATACCCGTGTCGGCGATCCCCATAGAAACTGCCATTAATAAGGAAGGATTAGATGCGAAAACCGGAACTTGCCGCCGCCATTGCGGAACAGACAGGCCTGACCAAGGCCAAATCGGAAGAAGTCATTACCGCCTTTACCGATGAAATCAGCCGCGCCATGACCAAGGAGCAAACCGTCTCCCTGATTGGCTTTGGCACCTTCAGTGTGCGTGAGCGTAGCGCCCGCAGTGGCCGTAACCCGCAAACCGGCGCCACCATCCAGATCGCTGCCAGCAAATCCGTGGGCTTCAAGCCCGGCAAGCAGTTGAAAGATTCCGTCAGCTAAGCCCCTGGCACCTCGGCAAGACAGCTCTACCACGGTGCCCACCCGGGCGCCGTTTCAGTCTGCCTGCTGGTAGACGATCTGCCCCGCCACCATGGTCAGTGACACCACCCCGGGTAATGTCTCCCCCATTGCCGGTGCCTGCTTGCCCGTGGATAACAGGGTCTGGGGGGACACGGTCCACTGCCCGTCCGGGCGCAGCAGCACGGCATCCGCGGGTAAGCCCACCGCCAGTTGCGGCAGGGGCTGCCCCAGCACAGCGGCGGGGCCTGGGATCAGGGCCCGCAACAGCGCCCCCTGGCTCAGCTGCCCCTGGGCCACCAGGCGCAGACCCAGAGACAGGGTGGTTTCCAGACCGGAAAGGCCCGCCTCTGTCGCCGCAAAAGGCGCCTGTTTGGCCGCCTGGTCCTGGGGCCGGTGCTGGCTGCAGATGGCATCAATGGTGCCTTCCTCCACCCCTGCCAGCAGGGCTTTGCGGTCGCTTTCTTCCCGGATCGGCGGGCGCACATGGAAGCGGCCATCAAAGCCGGTGATCACCTGATCCGTATACACCAGGTGGTGCATGGCAACATCCGCCGTCACCGCCAGGCCACGGGCTTTGGCGGCCCGTACCAGTTGCACCGAGCGGGCGCAGCTGAGCTGGCCCAGGTGCAGCCGAACGCCGGTTTCCTCCGCCAGTAACAGCATTTCACTCACGGCTGTGGTTTCCGCTACCGCAGGAATACCCGGCAAGCCCATGCGGGCGGCCAGGGCGCCATCGTGGGCGCAGCCATCGGCGGCCAGCACGGCATTTTCCGGCTGAATAAACAGGGTGAAACCGAAGGTGTGGGCGTAGGCCATGCAGCGGCGCAGCACCCGGGCATCCCGCAGGGCCCGGCCACCGTTGCCCAGGGCGATACAACCGGCGCCCATAAGACCCACCATGTCACTGAGCATCTCACCGGCCAGACCCCGGGTCAGGGCCCCCACCGGCAACACCCGTACCTGGCCCTGCTGGGCAGCCAGATCCAGAATCAGATGGGTAACCGCCCCGGAATCATTCACCGGGGAGGTTTCCGGTACCGCACAGACCTGGGTAAAGCCCCCTTTCGCAGCCGCCAGGGTTTCAGTGGCAATGGTGCCCCGGCGATCAGGCCCCGGCTCCCCCAGGTGGCAGTTCAGGTCAATCAGCCCGGGGAGCAGCCACTGGCCAGCCCCGTCAATCACCTGATCCGCCGTGGCGTTAATGGCCTGGGCCCCCATGGCGACAATCTGGCCATTGGCAATCAGCACACTGGTGGCCTGTTTGGCCGGCTGACCGTCCTGCAGTGGATGGATCTGGTCAATCCGCAGCCGCTTACCCATTACCCTGCACCTTCTGCTGAGCCTTCTGTTGCGCTTTTGCCTGCTGCTGGCGCTCTGCCAGCTGACCACTCATGGCCATGGACATCACCGCCATGCGCACCGCAATGCCATTGGTCACCTGATTGAGGATCACTGACTGGGGCCCGTCCGCCACTTCAGACTCAATTTCCACACCCCGGTTAATGGGGCCCGGGTGCATGACGATGGCCTTCGGGTGAGCCAGTGCCAGCTTTTCCCGGGTCAGGCCATAGAGCTTGTAGAATTCCCGCTCACTGGGCAGCAGAGCCCCCTCCATACGCTCCCGTTGCAGCCGCAGCATAATGATCACATCCAGGTCCTTAAGCCCCTGCTCCATGCGGGGGAACACCCTCACCCCCATGGCTTCCGGTTCTGTGGGTAACAGGGTGTCCGGAGCGATCAGGCGCACCTCCTCTGCCCCGAGAATATTCAGGGCCTGGATCTGGGACCGGGCCACCCGGGAATGCTGCACATCCCCCACGATGCCCACCTTCAGACCGGTAAAACTGCCCTTGTGCTGACGAATTGTCAGCATATCCAGCATCGCCTGGGTGGGGTGGGCATGGCGGCCGTCGCCGGCATTGATAATGGCCACCCCCGGGGTCACATCCCGGGCAATAAAATGGGCAGCCCCGCTGTGGGCATGGCGGATCACGAACATGTCGCTGGCCATGGCTTCCAGGTTCAGCAGGGTATCGGAGAGGGTTTCCCCTTTGGAGGTGGCAGAGGTGCTGATGTCCAGATTGAGCACATCCGCAGACAGGCGCTTGGCCGCCAGCTCAAAGGTGGAGCGGGTGCGGGTGCTGGGTTCGAAAAACAGATTGACCAGGGTGCGGCCCCGCAGCAGGGGGACTTTTTTGATGCTGCGTTCCCCCACTTCAATAAAGGAGTCGGCGGTGTCCAGTATGCGGGTTAACAGGGCCCGGTCGAGCCCCTCCAGGGAGAGAAAATGCTTGAGCTCACCGTCGGCGGTGAGCTGCAGTTGCCGGTTGCTATCAGCCATGGTGGCCATACTGGCGTTGCCCTCTAATCAGTGATGCCTTGCATTCAGATACCGCAACGTTCCAGCCAGAGTGGCTCCGGACCGCGCAGCTTGAGCCGTTGCTGGGGCCCCAGAGACAGTGTCTCGCCGGTAAAGTCCGGCTGTATCGGCAGCTCCCGCCCCCCCAGGTCCACCAGGGTCACCAGCTGAATCGACTCCGGCCGGCCATAATCAAACAGTTCGTTCATGGCAGCCCGGATGGTGCGCCCGCTCATGATAATGTCATCCACCAGAATCAGCCGCCGCCCCTCGGTGGCGAAGGGCAAATGAGAGGGGCGTACCCGGGGGTTAAGACCGACCCGGCTGAAATCATCCCGGTAAAAGGAAATATCCAGCTCCCCCAGGGGCTCCGGCAATGCCAGGGCCTGGTGCAGCCGCTGGGCCAGCCAGACACCACCGGTGCGGATACCCACCATTAAGGGGGGCTCCGGCAGTTCCGCCAGTTGCGGGCGCAGCTGCTCTGCCAGGCGTTCCAGGCACTGTGCTACATCAATGTCGGTCATAGGGGGTTATTCCACCTGGCTGGCGAACCAGCCTTCCAGTATCAGTTCAGCGGCCCGGTCGTCGATACCGTGGACGCCAAAATCCCGGTAACCGCTGCGCTCAATGACTTCCTGTTTGGCCTGAAACGTGGTCAGGCGTTCATCCATCATCTCGGCCGGGCGATGATAACGGCCATGCAGGCGTTTGGCGAATTTGCGCGCCCGCTGGCACAGCTCGCTTTCCGAATCGTCCATATTCAGGGGCAGCCCCACCACAAACACCGCCGGCTGCCACTCCTCTACCAGGGCCGTGATCTGGTCCCAGTCCGGTATACCATCACGGGCTTTCAGCCGGGCCACGGCAGTGCCGGTGCCCAGCATGGACTGACCCACCGCCACGCCAATCCAGCGGGTGCCGAAATCGAACCCCATGGCCCGGGTACTGGTGCTGCCGGGGTCAGGCATGACCGACACTGCCGCTCAGGTGGCTGGGGTTGACCCCCAGTTGCTTCAGGGCCGAGTCCAGGCGGTCTTCCGGGGGGCAGTCGAACAGAATCTGTTCACTGGCCTGGCAGGTCAGCCAGGTATTCCCCGCCAGCTCCTGCTCCAGTTGCCCGGCACTCCAGCCGGAGTAGCCCAGCAGCATCAGAAAATCCCCCGGGCCTTCGCCCCTGGCCATGGCCTCCAGTATGTCCTTGGAGCTGGTCAGGGCCAGGTTATCGTTCACCGCCAGGGTGTTCTGCCACTCCCCGTGGGGCCGGTGCAGCACAAAGCCCCGCTCTTTCATTACCGGGCCGCCCCCATACACCGGCGCTTCAACCGGTTTTCCCGGCAAGGTCAGCTGGCTCAGAATATCCCCCAGGGACATGCCCAGGGGCTGGTTCACCACCACACCCATGGCACCCTCGGAAGTATGCTCACAGATCAGGGTCAGGGTGCCGGCAAAGCGCCGGTCTTCCAGATAAGGTGTGGCAATAAGAAAGTGATTGCTTAAGTAGGTGTCTTGCTGGCCCATGGCCCGATCCCCAACTGGTGGTTTAGCCTGCATAAAACCTAGCCGGCAGAGAGTCCGCGGCGCTGGAATGACCAGGTGCGGATAATCTCCAGCACGTCCTTGTCTTCCTTCATTGCCTCGGTAAAGGGGGCAAAAGGGCTGGCCTGGCGAACAATGCGCATGGCGGCATCATCCAGCACACTGTGTCCCGAAGACTGTAACACAGTGATGTCCCGGAGTGTGCCGTCCCGGTTGATGGCCACCAGCATGCGCACCTGGCCGTGGATACCGTCACGGCGGGCCTGTTCCGGGTACTGGGCATTGCCGATGGCCTCTACCCGCTGCTGCCAGTTCTGCACATACCAGGCGTCATGGGAGGCCACAGTAGAGGCCGCTGTAATAGTGGTAACCCGGGGCCGCTTGGCGTATTCGTTTTGCTGGTCCGCCAGGCGGGCCTCCAGGCTGGCAATGGCCAGGCTGCGCTCCATCAGGCTGGGGGCTTTTTCTTCCTGCTGCTCTGGCCGGTCACTGGGGTCGGTCTGCCGGGCCACTGACCGGTCGCTGCTGCGGCTGGTGAGCACCGGGTCTTCCGCGGCAGGGGTCACCGCGGCGGGGGTCTGGGCCGCCTGGGGCAGAGGCTCTACCGGCAACACCTGTTCGGCGCTGATGCGGGGGGTTTCCGTGGCGGTGAGTTCCGCCCGTTCCGCCAGCTCACCGCTGCCTTCCTGATCCGCATCCGCCATAAAATCCGCCTCTTCCGGCGGCTTTTCTGAGACATGCTGGGCCAGGGTCACATCCATGGTCTGTGAGGCGGGGGTGGGGTCCTGGGGCACAAAGGTAATCCCCAGTACAATCACCGCATGGAAAGCCAGCGCCAGAAACAGGGTAAACCCCAGCCGGTCGCTGTCTTTGATCTGTCCCGCCTCAGCCATGATGTGTCGCCTGGTCCTTTTCGCTCAGTTTTTTGGCAATGGCGTCCATCAGAAGTGCCCCAATGTCGATGCCATAAGCCCGGTCCAGTTCTCGGACACAGGTAGGGCTGGTCACATTAATTTCCGTGAGGTAATCCCCGATCACATCGAGCCCCACAAACAGCAGCCCCTTGGCCTGAATGGCGGGCCTGACCTGCTCACAGATCCAGCGGTCACGGTCACTCAGCTCCCGCCCCTCTCCCCGGCCACCGGCAGCCAGGTTGCCGCGGTTTTCATCCGCCGAGGGAATCCGCGCCAGGGCATAGGGCACAGGCGTACCATCAATCAGCAGAATGCGCTTATCCCCTTCACTGATGGCGGGGAGAAATTCCTGGGCCATGATCTGTTCCGTGCCGTTACGGGTCAGGGTTTCGATAATCACACCCAGGTTCTTGTCCCCGGCCTTGACCCGGAAAATCGAGCTGCCACCCATGCCGTCAATAGGCTTCAGTATAATGTCACCGTGCTCCCGGTAAAACGCTTTCAGCCGCTGCGGGTCCCGGCTCACCAGCCCTGCGGGGGTGCACTGCGGGAACTGGGTGGCAAACAGCTTCTCATTGCAGTCCCGCAGGGCTGCGCAGGGGTTCACCACCAGGGTGCCGCAGCGCTCCGCCGCCTCCAGTATAAAGGTGGCCATGAGAAACTCCCGGTCTACCGGCGGATCCTTGCGCATCAGAATCACGTCCAGCTCCCCCAGATCCATCTCTTTGCTCTCACCCAGACGGAACCAGTCTTCTGGATTATTGGCCACCTGCAGGGCCTGCACCCGGCCCCGGGCAGTGCCGTTTTCCAGATACAGGTCCGGCAGTTCCATATAGTGTAACTCCCAGCCACGATTTTGCGCGGCCAGCAGCAGTGCCAGGGAGGTGTCTTTCTTGAAGCTGATCCCGGCGATGGGATCCATCACAATACCCAGTTTGATCGTCATTATAGCTGTCCGGTGAGGTGGCTGTTGCCCGGGATAGCGCGCTTTCATCATCGACTTGGCGGCAGATCCGGGAATTAGCTGCTATGCTCGTTGGTCAGGAACATAGCTTGTCCCGGCGCGTCTGACAACGCCTGTCCGATACAGGAAGTCAGGCAGAAATTGTGATCTTGCTCCCATTAACACAGTAGCAATAGCACATATGCCCTGGGACCAGTCACAATCGGACACAGACCCGCGGACACTGCACCGCAGATACAGACCCGGGCTTGTGGGGCTATTAAACAGGGGGTGTCTGGCGCAGGCCAAGTGTTCTGTGCTAAAACCTGTCACCAAAGTGGCACTGTGTTTCAGGGCGTTCACAGCCTGATCAGGGGTGCTGACAACAATGATTTTCCGCCAATTTGCAGGGCAGTTGCATAATGGATGACCACTTCGAGAACCTGAAGATCATGGTGATCGACGACAGCAAGACCATTCGTCGCACCGCTGAAACATTGCTGAAAAAAGTCGGTTGTGAAGTAATTACTGCCACTGACGGATTTGACGCCCTCGCCAAGATTGCCGACTCTGAGCCAGACATCATTTTTGTGGATATCATGATGCCACGCCTGGACGGCTACCAGACCTGCGCACTGATCAAGAACAATGCCGCCCTGCGGCATACCCCCGTCATTATGCTGTCGAGCAAAGACGGCCTGTTCGATAAGGCCAAGGGCCGCATTGTGGGGTCTGACCAGTACCTGACCAAACCCTTCAGCAAAGACGAACTGCTGAATACCATTCGCGAACACATACCGTCTCCGGAACAGTAACCGCGACCTGGTGCACTCAGGCCTGACCGGCGTCTGGACTGTTTATCCGAAAGCGTAATGAGGAACTCATGGCCCGTATATTGATCGTTGATGACTCGCCCACGGAAGTGAAGAAAATCTCCGGCCTGCTGGAGAAGAATAACCACGAAGTGCTGACCGCCGATAACGGTGCAGACGGTGTTGCCACCGCCCGCTCCCAGAAGCCCGACCTGATTCTGATGGACGTGGTCATGCCCGGCCTGAACGGCTTTCAGGCCACCCGGCAGCTGTCACGGTCAGCGGAAACCCAGGATATTCCCGTGGTTATTGTCACCACCAAAGACCAGGAAACAGACCGGGTCTGGGGTACCCGCCAGGGTGCCAGGGGTTACCTGGTCAAGCCGGTATCAGAAGAGCAGCTGATCACGACCATCAACAGCCTGCTGGACTGATCGCCGGAGACTCCATGGCCGCCGTTGCTTCCCCCTTTGAGCTGTTACAGAACCTGGCCAACCGCAGTCGCCAGCTGGCGGCAGGCCTGCCTGCCCAGGAAGAAGCCGTTAGTCTGTGGAACGGCATCGGTTTTACCCTGGCCGGGGAAAACTACCTGGCGCCCATGGGGGAGGTGGCGGAAATTCTCCATGTGCCCCGCTTTACCCAGGTCCCCGGGGTAAAACATTTTATGCTCGGGGTCGCCAATGTCCGCGGCCGGCTGCTGCCGGTGGTGGATCTGGCCGCCTTCTTTGATCTGCCCCACACCACCCGCAGCCTGCGGGAGCGGCGCATCATGGTGATTGAACACGGTGAGCTGTTCAGTGGCCTGGTAGTGGATGCGGTGCTGGGCATGCAGTACTTCGCGGCAGACAGCCATATTGCTGCGCCGGAAGAAAAAAACGCCACTATCAGGCCCTTTTTGCAGGGGGGCTTTCAACGCAATGACGAAGTCTGGAAGGTATTCTCCACGGTGGAGCTCAGTGAAGATGACGCTTTTCTGGATATCGCCCAATGGTAACGCGGCGCCATCAGGCAGCCACAGGATAAACCTATGACACTATTAAGGCCGGGAGCCCATCAATGAGAAATCCAGCTGGAAAACTGTTGTCGCTACAGGAGGCAAACCGCACCGTCAGTGGTCTGATTGCCCTCCTTACCGTGCTGGCCATTTCCCTGATCGTGGTGTTGTTCATGATCAACCGGGACAGCAACCACGACGCTGAGTACATTGACTATGCCGGCGACCTGCGGGTGCTGTCCCAGGAGATTGCGAAAAACTCCGGTGAGGCCGCCGGTGGTACCGCCGCTGCCTTTGACCAGCTCTCCGCAGCCCGCAACCGCTTCAGTGAACTGTGGCAGTACCTGCTCCAGGGCAACCCGGACACCGGCCTGCCACCCCTGGATCTGGTAGACCAGACCGAAGTAGACATGATCTGGAGCCAGGTGCGCAGCGACGCGGATGAAATCCTTGCCACCCGGGATGCGGTCCTGTCACTCCATGAAGTAGCCCAGACCCTGAACGACACCATTCCCGACCTGCAGATCGAGTACGAAGACATTGTCGACGTGCTGCTGCGCAGTGACGCCCCGGCAGAGCAGATCTCCCTGGCCCAGAACCAGTCCCTGCTGGCAGAGCGCATTGCCCGTAGCGTCAACAACATTCTCACCGGTGACCAGGAAGCCATTATTGCCGCCGACCAGTTCGGCCGTGATGCCCGCGCCTTCCGCCGGGTACTGGAAGGTCAGATGACCGGCGACGAAGCCCTGGGTATTGCTCCGGTCACCGATGAAGACGCCCTGTTTGGCCTGGAAGCGGTGGACCAGCTGTTCGGTTTCGTCAGCCAGAACATCGACGCCATTCTCGACACCTCACCGGATCTGTTCCGGGCCCGGGTTGCGGCCAACAATATCTTCAACAACTCCCCGGAACTGCTGGCCGAGACCTCAGATCTGGTAGAGCGGATTCAGAACCGCGGCGGCGTCAGCCCCCTGCTGGCCTATTCTATCCTGGTGGCCATTGTATTGGTCATCGTCATGATTGGCCTCGCCCTGTACCAGGCATCCCAGAAACGCCTGCGGGTAACCCAGGAACAGAATGAACAGAACCAGAACGCCATCCTGCGACTGCTGGACGAACTGGCGGACCTGGCAGACGGTGACCTGACCACAGAAGCCACGGTTACCGAAGACTTCACCGGTGCCATTGCCGACTCCATCAACTACGCCATCGACCAGATGCGCTCTTTGGTACAGTCCATTCGGGATACCGCCCTGAACGTGGCCTCCTCCGCCCAGGAAACCCAGTCCACTGCCCGCCAGCTGGCGGACGCCTCTGAGCACCAGGCCCAGGAAATTGCCGGTGCCTCCGCGGCGGTGAACGAAATCGCCACCTCCATCGATCAGGTCTCCTCCAACGCCTCGGAATCCTCAGCGGTAGCGGAACGCTCGGTAGCCATCGCCAAGAAAGGCACCGAGGTGGTGCAGAACACCATCCGCGGCATGGACAACATCCGTGAACAGATCCAGGAAACCTCCAAGCGGATCAAGCGCCTGGGTGAGTCTTCCCAGGAAATCGGCGACATCGTCTCCCTGATCAACGACATTGCCGACCAGACCAACATCCTGTCCCTGAACGCCGCCATCCAGGCCTCCATGGCCGGTGATGCCGGCCGGGGCTTCGCAGTGGTTGCAGACGAAGTCCAGCGACTGGCGGAACGTTCCTCTGCCGCCACCAAGCAGATTGAAGCCCTGGTTAAGACCATCCAGTCCGATACCAACGAAGCGGTCATCTCCATGGAGCACACCACCGCGGAAGTGGTCCGGGGTGCCCGCCTGGCCCAGGACGCCGGTGTTGCCCTGGAGGAAATCGAGAACGTCTCCACCAACCTGGCGGAGCTGATCCAGAACATCTCCAACGCGGCACGCCAGCAGTCCTCGTCCGCGTCCCATATTTCCAACACCATGAACGTTATCCAGGAGATCACCTCACAGACCTCCTCGGGTACCAGCACCACCGCAGAATCCATCGGTAACCTGGCAGAAATGGCCTCGCAGCTGCGCCAATCCGTAGCCGGCTTCACCTTACCGGAAAATCCCTCGGTAGACGCCAGGGACACGGCACACAGTCATCAGGATGCACCTACCATCAGTTAACCCATGACACACTGGTGCCTGCATGGCCGAATCACAGCAACACTACAAAGCAGGGCGGGCAGGCTGGCAATACCAGCCCCTGCCAGCCATGGAAGAGGCCCAGTTCCGGCAATGGCAGGCATTGCTGGAGTCCCGTACCGGTATGACCCTGTCACGGGAGCGCAAAAGTTTTCTTGAGGCCAACCTGACCATCCGCCTGCGTGAGCTGGGCCATAGCAGTTATCAGGCCTACTACGAGGCCATCCACCACGGCCCCCGTGCCGTGGTGGAATGGGCCACCCTGGTAGACCGGCTGACGGTGCAGGAAACCCGGTTTTTCCGGGACCCGGATGCCTTCCGGCTGATCGGCGATTTTGCCGTGGAATACTCCCAGAGCCGCCCGGAAATTCGCGGTCTGGCGGCCTGGAGTCTGGGCTGCGCCACCGGGGAAGAAGCCTACTCCCTGGCCATGGTGCTGCAGGAGCGCCTGGCAAAGCTACCCGCTGCCCCCTACTTCAGCGTCACTGGCAGCGACATCAGCCAGCCGGCCCTGAACAAGGCCAGCATCGGCGTTTACAGCGCCCGCAAACTGGTCGCCCTGGGGGAACACTACCAGGGCAGCTATATGGAGCCGGACCAGCAGCAGGGGTTTTACCGGGTCCGTGACAGCCTGCGGCAACGGCTGTGCTTTACCCGGCTCAACGTGATGGAGCTGGATCAGGCCCCGATGCAGGGCATGGCCATTATTCTCTGCCAGAACCTGCTGATTTACTTCCGCCACTGGCGCCGGCGGCAGATTGTTAACAGCCTGGTGGCAAAGCTGGCCCCCGGGGGCCTGCTGGTTCTGGGCCAGGGGGAATTAAGCCATTGGCAGCACCCTGATATGGTGCCCCTGAAGAACAAGGGCGTCATGGCCTGGATACGGCAATAGCCGCAAGACTGACTGGAGAGGTTATGGGTAATCAGCCTGACAACATCGCCCTGGATTGGGTGCGCGGTGAAATCCAGGAAACCCTCAAGCAGGGCCAGCAGGCCCTGGAAGGGTTCGCGGAGCACCGTGACGACAGTGCCCGGTTGCGCTTTTGCCTGAATTACCTGCACCAGGTGCACGGCACCCTGCGCATGGTGGAATTGCCCGGCGCCGCCATGCTGGCCGGTGAAATGGAAAGCCTGGCCCAGGCCCTGCTCAATGAAACCCTGGACCTCACCGATGAGCGCATCAGCATCCTGATGCAGGGCATCCTCAAGCTGCCCCGTTACCTGGATACCCTGGACAGCAGTGCCGATGACTTTCCCCTGGTGCTGTTGCCGTTACTGAATGAATTCCGCGCTGCCCGGGCCGAACCCCTGTTGTCAGACAGCACCCTGTTCAGCCCCAACCTGGAACCGGCCCGTATGGAGGTTCCGGCCAGCATCAACAAGCGCCTGCAGGACCCGGACGTGCTGGTTAACCTGGGCAAACTGCAGCAGATGTTCCGTTTCGGCATTAAAGGCCTGGCCAATAACGACCATGTGGAATCCCACCTGGGGTACCTGGACAAAGTCATCACCCGGCTGATCCGGCTGTGCCAGAAAACCCCCAGCGGTGAACTCTGGCTCGCCGCTGGCGCCTTTGTAGACAGCCTCAAGGGCGGCTACAACCGTCTGGGGGCAGCCACCCGCACCCTGCTGGAAGAGCTGGACGTCCAGCTCAGCAAACTGGTCAACGAACATGTGGATGCCCTGCAGCAGCCCCTGCCCGTGCCACTGATGAAAAACCTGCTCTACTATGTGGCCCGGGCGGCAGAACAGGACAGCCCCCGGGTTCAGACCCTGATCAGCCGCTATCACCTGCACGCTGCCATGCCCAGCGCCCAGGTGCTGGCCAGCGCCCGGGAAAGAGCCGCCGGCCCTGACCGGGATGCCATTCACTCGGTAGTAGTGGCCCTGGGGGAAGAACTGACCCACCTGAAAGACCAGCTGGATCTGTTTGTGCGCAACAAACAGCGCCATAACCGGGATCTGGAAGAACTGCTACCGGGCCTGCACCAGGTGGCCAACACCCTGTCCCTGCTGTCTCTGACCATTCCCCGGGAAGTGGCCATGGAGCAGGCCCAGGTACTGGAAACCCTGATTGCCAGTGAGGCACCGGCGGATGACGGCAGCCTGATGGATATTGCCGGCGCCCTGCTGTACGTGGAATCTGCCCTGTTCGGGCTGGAACAGCATCAGCAAGGGGACCCTGCATCTCTGGACAAAGACGCCAGTCCCTACACCCTGCAACAGCTGGGAGAAGCCAATACCGCCTTGCTGCGGGAAGCCCGCAACAGCCTGGAGCAGGTCAAGACCGCCGTCGTCAATTTTATTGCCAGCCAGTGGGACACCAACGAAATCCATCAGGTACCGGCCCTGCTACACAGCATCCGTGGCGGTTTGCAGCTGGTTCCCCTGGAGCAGGCCGCCAGCATGCTGCTGTCCTGCGAACGTTTTGTGCAGGAAGCCCTGCTGGAAGGTCAGTTTGTGCCTGATCTGGCGCAACTGGATACCCTGGCCGACGCCATCACCAGCATCGAATATTTCCTGGAACGCATGGCCGAAGGCATTCGCGACAACGATGCGGTACTGCGGGTGGCGGAAGAAAGTCTGGTGGCCCTTGGCTTCCCCCCGGGACAAGACCCCACCTGGCAACGCTCAGAGGAACCGGTTCCCACCCTCGACCAGCCAGTAACAGAGCCAACCCCGAAAGCTGCAGACCGGGATCTGGTGGACGACGAAATCCTGGAAATCTTCGTGGAAGAAGCCCACGAAGTCATGGAAAGCATTCACACCAACCTCCCCCTGTTCCGGGAACAGCCCCAGGAACAGCATCCCCAGCGGGAATTGCGCCGGGCCTTCCATACCCTCAAGGGCAGTGGCCGGCTGGTCAGCGCCACCAGTATTGGTGAACTGGCCTGGGCGGTAGAAAACCTGCTCAACCGGGTACTGGAAGGCGCCCTGCAGGTCAGCAATGACATGTTCCGGCTGCTGGAGCAGGTGATCCAGCGCCTGCCGGAACTGGTGAATGAATTCAGCGAAGGTCACAGCGACGGCGATGTCAGTGACCTGATCAGTGCCTGTAACGCCCTGACAGACAGCCAGCCCCCGGACACGGACCAGGAGCCCGGCGAAGACACCCACGGGCCCCTGGCAGCAACCCCGGAGGCCAGTACAACCGAAAGCACTGAACCCCCTGTTCACACCGAACAGGCAGAGCAGACAGACCACACAGACGAACCAGCCCCAGCGGCCACCCCGGTGGCAGAAGCTGCTGACGAAGAAGACGACCTGATCGATGAAGAGATTCTGGATATCTTTATCGAAGAAGCCGAAGAAGTGCTGCACACCATCCGTGAGCAGTTACCGGCGCTCCATGCCCATTACGACAACGCCAACGCCCTCACCGAAATACGCCGCGCCTTCCATACCCTGAAAGGCAGCGGTCGCATGGTGAACGCCTCGGTGATCGCCGAACTGGCCTGGTCCATGGAAAACCTGCTGAACCGGGTCATGGAAAACCAGCTGTTTATGAATCAGGACATCGCCGGGCTGTTACAGCAGGCCAGTGATGAAACCCCGGTGCTGGTGGAAGACTTCCGCCACCGCCGCACCCCCTCCGTGGATACCCAGCCCATGCGGGACCGGGCCGCGGCCCTGGCCCGGGGCGAACAGCCAGACAGCGGCGCCATGCCCGCTGACGAAAACCCGCAACCTGCCGACCACAGCCGGTTGCCCCTGGCGTTAACCCAGGAAGACGACGACAGCCTGACTGACCCTCTGCTGCTGGACATCTTCCGCTCTGAAGCAGAAACCCATTTACAAACCCTGTCCCAGTTTCTCGGCCAGGCGGAAAAACGCCAGCACATGGCCTATAGCGACGACCTGTCCCGGGCCCTGCATACCTTAAAAGGCAGTGCCCATACCGCCGGCATCGCTCCTATTGCCACCGTCGCCACCCCCATGGAGCGCTACGTCAAAGCCGCCCGTGATCAGAACCTTAGCGCCGATAAGCGGGCCACCTCCCTGTTACAGCGGCTGCTGGACTTTATCCGTCTCGGCCTGGATCAGCTGCAAGACGCCCCCCTGGAGCCACTGGCCGGCACTGAGGAATTCCTCCAGGACCTGGAGCAGTTAAGCCGGGAAAGCCTGCGCCATGAACAGGGCAGCCGGGAAGCCCCCCACAACCCGTTACTGCACTTGTTCTCCGGTGACGGCCTGGACCATCTGCTGGAAGCCGACCGCTTGCTGCAAACCTGGGCCGATGCCCCGGAACAGGACCACCCGGCGGCACAGCAGCTACAACCGGAACTGCAACAACTGGAAACCCGGGCCCGGGAACTGGACGTCAGCGATGTGGCGGACCTGGCCCACGCCCTGGTTGAGCTGCACCACGCCATTGCCCTCAGTGGCAGCGGCCCGGACGAAGACAGCCACAGCGCCCTGCAGCAAGGCCACGACACCCTCATCAACATGCTCGACCAGGTGGCTGCCGGCCTGGGTACCCAGCCAGACAGCGACCTGCTACACCAGCTGTCGAGCCTCAGTGAGGCCATGGAACAGCGCCGTAACCAGGCCCGTGAACAGGCCTTTGACGAGCAGTTCGGCGGTGATCTGGACCGCATTGACCAGCGCATGGACGAAGGCCTGTCACTGGATCACCTGAGCTGGCAGCAGGAATCACCACCCACCAGCGACAGTGACCCATCGATGCTGGCCATCTTCCTGGAAGAGTCGGAAGATCTGCTGCAGCACAGCGCCCAACTGGTGCAACAATACGAATTATCCCCGGACAACCAGGACCTGCTGCGGCAATGCCAGCGGGATATGCAGACCCTGGCGGAAGCGGCAGCCCTGGCGGCCCTGGCCCCCATCGAACAACTGGCCCGTGAGCTGGAAAACCTGCTGGCGGCCATCTACGAAGGCACCCTTTCCTGCCTGGACAGCCTGCCCGTGCTGTTACAGGGCGTGCAGCACCACCTCATGGAACAGGTTACCCAGGTGCGGGAGAACACCCACCTGGACCCCGGGCAACCGTTACTGGAAGCCCTGGCCGCCTACCGCCAGCAGGGAGCCCAGGCGGTTTCCCTGACCCAGGTGCCGGAAGAAGACAGCCTGGCCTCACAACAGGCGGCCCTGGCACAGCAGGCAAGCGACCAGCAGCAACAGGAGGCTGCCACATCGTCACATAAAGATCAGGATCAGGCTGAGCCACTTGATCCGGAAATGGTGGAAATTTTTCTTGAGGAAGCCCGGGAGCTGATTCTCAGCACCGGCGATGCCCTGCACCAATGGCTCGAGCAACCCCAGGACCGCGCCCTGGCGGCCACCCTGCAACGGGAGCTGCACACCCTCAAGGGTGGCGCCCGCATGGCGGCAGTCACCCCCATGGGCGACCTGGGTCATATACTGGAAGACCTGTTTGAGCGGGTGGTGGATGGCCGCCAGGACGCCAGCGGCCAGGACGAACTGCTGTACGCCTGCCATGACGCCCTGGCACGAATGGTAGAACAGCTCGGGGACGACCAGCCCCTGGAAGACCCGGCGCCCCTGATTAACCAGGTCAAGGCCCTGCTGGCGGGCAAGGCAGCGGAACCGCAACAGGATCTGGAGCAGGAGCAGGATCTGGATCTCAGTGCCTACTTCCTGGAAGAAGCCCGGGAAATCCAAGGCCACCTGAGCGAACAGCTCGAAGACTGGCAGGACCCCGAGAGCCTGCAGCAACTAAGCCGCCTGCAGGAAGAGCTGCAAAGCCTTCATGGTGGCGCCCGCCTGGCTTCCCAGGACGCCGTGGCCGAGCTGGCGCAAGGCTGGAGCCAGCAACTGAACCGGGTACTGGAAGGCTACAGCAACCCGCAACAGGCCCAGCAGCTGAGCCAGCGCTGCCTGAGTGAACTGGGCACCATGCTGGACGCCCTGGAAGCCGACGAAACCCCACAACTGCCTGCCAACCTCTGGCCCGACAGCGCCGACACTGAACAACCGGTGACCGACGCGGCCCAGGACACCCAAGAGCTGGACCCGGAAGTTCTGGCCATCTTCCAGGAAGAAGCCAGAGAGCTGGTGGATGCCCTGGATAACTGCCTGGCAGCCTGGAAAAAGGGTGAAGGCGAGAACCATAACGCCGAAGCCCAGCGGCTGCTGCACACCCTGAAAGGGGGCGCCCGGCTGGCCGGGGTGAAAGATCTGGGTGACCAGGCCCACGCCTTTGAAAGCCAGCTCATGGCCCTGCCCGCCAAGGGGCCGAAGAAAAAAGACTGGGCCACCATGGCCGCCAGCCAGGAAGCCATCGTCAAGCTGGTGGATGCCATGGAGGCCGCCACCCAGAGCGCTGCAGAGGCCGAACCTCTTCCCCCGGTTGCTGCCCCCACCGCCCTTACCCCGGCAGCCCCCACACCGGCAGAGAGTGCCGAGGCCGAAGCCGCGGCCGCCCAGGGTCGTGCCGGCAGGAAAGTGGCCGCCAGAGCCCGGCGCCAGGCCGCCCAGACCCGGGCCCAGCAGGAAACCGTCAGGGTCAATGCCCAGCTCCTTGAAGAACTGGTCAACCTGGCCGGTGAAACCAGTATCACCCGGGGCCGCATGGAGCAGCAGATCAGCGACTTCAGCCAGACCCTGGAAGAAATGTCCGCCACCACCGAACGGCTGCGGGAACAGCTGCGGCGCATGGAAATCGAAACCGAAACCCAGATTCTGTTCCGGGCGGAACAGGAAATGGGCACCCAGTACGATGAAGACTTCGACCCCCTGGAAATGGACCGTTACTCCGCCATCCAGCAACTGTCCCGGGCCCTCACCGAGTCCGCCTCGGATCTGACGGATCTGCGGGAAACCATGTCTGACAAAGTGCGGGACGCGGAAACCCTGTTGCTGCAACAGTCCCGCACCAACACGGAACTCCAGGAAGGTCTGATGAAGACCCGCATGATCCCCTTCTCAGCCATGGTTCCAAGGCTGCGGCGGATCGTGCGCCAGATCACCGGTGAGCTGGACAAGCAGGCAGAGTTTGAAGTGCTCAATGCGGAAGGGGAAATGGACCGCACCGTGCTTGAGCGCATGATCGCCCCCCTGGAGCACATGCTGCGTAACGCCCTGGACCACGGCATTGAAGACAGCGCCGGGCGCCTGGCCGCCGGCAAGCCGGAAGCCGGTCAGGTCACCCTGTCACTGTCCCGGGAAGGGGGGGAAATTGTGCTCAGGTTGCAGGACGACGGCGCCGGTATCGCCATTGACCGGGTGCGGGAAAAAGCCATTAGCCAAAACCTGCTGGCCCCCAGTGAAGAGCTCAGTGACCGGGAAGTGCTGCAGTTTATTCTCCAGCCCGGCTTCTCCACCGCCGCCGCCGTCACCCAGATCTCCGGCCGCGGCGTGGGCATGGATGTGGTGGCCAGTGAAATCAAACAGGTGGGTGGCAGCCTCGACATCGACTCCAAAGTCGGCGAAGGCACCACCTTCACCGTACGCCTGCCCTTCACCGTATCCGTTAACCGGGCCCTGATGGTCACCACCGGGGAGGACTACTACGCCATTCCCCTGAACACCATTGAAGGCATCGTGCGGGTCAGCACCTGGGAACTGGAAGAGTTCTACCAACCCGACGCCCCCCTGTACGAATACGCCGGCCAGAACTACCGGCTGCAGTACTTGGGGTCACTGCTTAACAGCGAACACCAGCCCAAGCTCCAGGGCCAGGCCCTGCCACTGCCGGTCATCCTGGTACGGGGTGATGAGCAGCCCATGGCACTGCAGGTCGACAGCCTGCTGGGCAGCCGGGAAATCGTGGTGAAATCCCTCGGGCCCCAGTTCAATACCGTACGGGGCGTCTCCGGCGCCACCATCCTGGGGGATGGCAACGTGGTGGTCATTCTGGACCTGCCCGCCATGATCCGGGCCGACATCCTCAGCCAGCGCCAGCGTATGCTCACCCAGCTGGGGGACCAGCGCAGCCGCCGGGAAGAACGGGCCACCCTGGTCATGGTGGTGGACGACTCGGTCACCGTGCGCAAGGTCACCTCCCGCCTGCTGGAACGTAACGGCATGGACGTCCTGCTGGCCAAAGACGGCCTGGATGCGGTGGCCCAGCTCCAGGACCACACCCCGGATGTAATCCTGCTGGACATTGAAATGCCCCGCATGGACGGCTTTGAAGTGGCCAGCTTTGTGCGCCACGACTCCCGGCTGCGCAACATCCCCATCATCATGATCACCTCCCGTACCGGTGACAAACACCGTGAACGGGCCATGGCCATCGGCGTTAACGAGTACCTGGGCAAGCCATTCCAGGAGCAGGAACTGCTGGAAACCCTGATGCGCACCGTCAAGGTCGAGGCATGAACACCGCCCCGGCTACCGGTGCCCCCACCGTGGCCATCGTGGCAGACGACCTGCTGCAACGGCAGCGGCTGCGCCAGGCACTGGGCAAGTACGGCATTACCGTGGTGTTTACCGGCAGTGCCGGTGATTACCTGGCCCGGGCCGCCAGTGAAACCGCCAGCCTGGTGATTATCGAGCTGCAGGATGACCACAGTTCCCCGGAACTGCTGGACCAGCTGCTGGCCCAGACCGACAGCGCACTGCTGTTCAGCCCCGGTCCGGCCCCCTCCCAGCAGGGCCCGGAGTATGTACGCTGGGAACGGCGCCTGTTCAACAAGCTCCAGCAGCAGTGCGGTGATCTGGAATCCCTGGACGACAAGGCCAGCCTGAATGAGCTGGTAGCCCAGGAAAAAACACCCCCCCTGCACTGCCCACCCCGAATTGCCACAGTCGCTGCCGGTGCACCCGCCACCATGGTCTGGGTATTAGGCGCCTCACTGGGGGGCCCGGCGGCGGTCAAGGCCTTCCTCGACCGTCTGCCCCCGGGCCTGCCCCTGGCCTTTGTCTATGCCCAGCATATTGATTACCGGGTCGCCCCCCTGCTGCAACGGGTCCTCACCCGCCATGCCCATTACCCCCTGGTAGCACCCCAGGCGGGTGCGGCCCTGCGCTGTGGCGAAGTGCTGCAGGTACCGGTACAGCACCAGATCACCCTGAATAAAGACGGCAGCCAGAAACTCACCGATCGCCCCTGGCAGGGCCCCCACGGCCCCTCCATTGATCAGGTGATCCAGACCATGGCGGACCATTACGGCAGCCAGTGCCACAGCATTCTGTTCAGCGGCATGGGCAATGATGGCTCACTGGCGGCACCGCAACTGAAAGCCCTGGGCAGCCAGCTCTGGGTGCAGACCCCGGACAGCTGCGCCAGCCCCGCCATGGTGGAGTCTGCCATGGCCACCGGCGCCGTCACCTACAGCGGCGACCCCGGGGAGCTGGCGGCGCAACTGTTACGCTGGCTTGAAGGCCAGTCCCTGTTACAGGCCCGTCAACAACGCCACCGCCTGGCGGATCACCCCAAGGGCAGTTACCCTCTGGTGGATCGCCCCCAGGCGGGTCAAGAAGGAGAAGCCCCATGAGTGATTCAGCGGCCATACTGCCCTGTGTCCTGATCCCGGTCACCGACCGCCTGTTACTGCTGCCCAACGTGGCCATTGCCGAGATCGTTGACCGCCCGGACAAGGCCGCAGACGACAGCCGCCAGGAAGGCGTCAACGGCTTTTGTGACTGGCGCGGCCTGCGCCTGCCCATGGTCTCTTATGAATCCGCCAACCAGTTGCCCGCGGATGACAGAGTGATCAATGAACAGGGCCGGGGCCGCCTGCTGATTCTCAACACCATCAGTGACAGCCACGACCAGCTGCCCTTTCTGGCCCTGCTGACCCAGGGCATCCCCCGGCAGGCAAAAATTGCCGCCACCCAGCTGGCCCCCCTGGAGGGGGAGACCGGCCCGGCAGACGCCATGCTGGTGGATTTTGAAGGGGAAATGGCGGTGATTCCCGACCTGGATTACCTGGAAAAGCTCGCCCTGGCCGCCATGCCTGGCCACTGATCAGCCCCCATCCCCATCCTGCCTGCCACTACCCCTCGTTCTATGGCAGCAGGGGATGGTATAGTGTTGCGTAAATAGCCAGGCAGGATTCCCCATGACCCATGCACTGCCCTACCGCACCCACAACCACGCCCATTGCGTGACCGACGCCATGGACGAAGCCCGCTCCCTGTGCCAGACCGCCGGTACCCGCCTGACCCAGTTGCGGGCCCAGATCCTGGAACTGATCTGGCAGTCGCACCGGCCCCTGGGGGCCTACGATATTCTCGCCATTCTCAACGACCAGGGGCGCAAGGCCGCCCCCCCCACGGTGTACCGCACCCTGGATTTTCTCCAGGGCATGGGCCTGGTGCACCGGATTGCCTCCCTGAACGCCTTCGTGGGTTGCAGTCAGCCCAGCCACAACCACAACGGCTGTTTTCTGATCTGTGAAGAATGCCAGAACGTGCTGGAACTCTCAGCCGACAGCATTCGCCAGGCCATCAGCAAAGAAACCGGGGCCCAGGGGTTTAAAGTACGGGAAACCACCCTGGAAATTGCCGGCACCTGCCCCGCCTGCATCAACAAAGACGGTGGCAAGAACGGTGCCCAATGAGTGAACCGGTTATTGCCCTGCACGATATCCACGTACAGTTTTCCGGTCCTCCGGTGCTGCAGAACGTCTCCCTGGCCCTGCACCCTAACGACATCGTCACCATTATCGGCCCCAATGGCGCCGGTAAAACCACTCTGGTCAAAGTACTTCTGGGCATCACCAAGGCCGATGCGGGCCGGGTCCGGCGCAAGCGTGGCCTGCGTATCGGTTATGTGCCCCAGCAACTGAACCTGCAACCCACCCTGCCCCTCACCGTAGAGCGCTTTCTGCGCCTGGCCGGGGCAGAGCCACAGAGCATTGCCCATACCCTGGAGCGCACCGGGGTGGCACACCTGCAGCAGAACTCCATCCACCACCTCTCCGGGGGTGAAATGCAACGGGTGCTGCTGGCCCGGGCGCTGCTGCGCCGGCCCCACCTGCTGGTGCTGGACGAACCCGCCCAGGGGGTGGACATCAACGGCCAGGCGGCCCTCTATGAACTGATCCGTGACCTGCGCCAGGAACTGGGCTGTGCCGTACTTATGGTGTCCCACGACCTGCACCTGGTGATGGCCTCCACGGATCAGGTGATCTGCCTTAACCGTCACATCTGCTGCCAGGGGCAGCCCGAGCGCATTGCCAGCGACCCGGCCTTCACCGCCATGTTCGGTGACCGCCTGGCCAGCAGCGTGGCGGTCTATCACCACCAGCACAATCATGACCACGACCTGCACGGCAACCCGGTACTGCCTCACGACCACACCCATGACCACCCTCATGACGCCCCTCATAACGCTCCTCATGACGATAAGGGCTGCCAGTCACCATGATCGACAGCATTCTGGATGATTTCTTCTGGCGGGCACTCATCGGCGGCCTGGGTGTGGCCATTATTGCCGGCCCCCTGGGGTGCTTTGTGGTATGGCGGCGCATGGCCTATTTCGGCGACACCCTGGCCCACTCAGCCCTGCTGGGGGTAGCCCTGGGCACCCTGTTCCATGTGGATTTAAACCTCAGTATTGCCCTGGTGTGTGTGCTGCTGGCCCTGGTGCTGGTGGCCCTGTCACGGCAACAGAGCCTGGCCAGCGACACCCTGCTGGGGATTCTCTCCCACAGCTCACTGGCCATCGGCCTGGTGGCCCTGAGCCTGATGGGGGAGGTGCGCATCGACCTGTCCGGTTACCTGTTCGGGGACCTGCTGGCCATCAGCCGCCACGACCTGCTGTGGATTGCCGCTGGCGGCACCCTGGTACTGGGCCTGCTGGTGTGGCTGTGGAAAGGGCTGCTGATGACCACCATCCATGAAGAGCTGGCCCAGGTGGAAGGGTACTCCGTGAGCGGTCTGCGCCTGGCCCTGATGCTGATGTTCTCCCTGGTGATTGCGGTGGCCATGAAAGTGGTGGGGGTACTGCTGATTACCGCCCTGCTGATTATTCCCGCCGCCACTGCCCGGCCACTGACCCGCACCCCGGAATCCATGGCCCTGGTGGCCTCACTCCTGGGCATGGTGGCGGTGGCCAGCGGCCTGTCACTGTCCTGGTTCAGTGACAGCGCCGCCGGCCCCTCGGTGGTGCTCTGTGCTTTTGTGCTGTTTCTGCTGGTGTGGATCACCCGGGGACATCAGGCCCGCTAGTGTGGCCTATCTCACTTATCCCCCTTGGTAACAGGGCAAGACTGGGCTACATTGAACCCTTGTCGGCACAGGATGTGACACCATGGATACCGCACCGGAACCCCCGAGCAAAATACGCGAGCTAGGGCTGCCCCTGCTGGTACTGCTGGTGGGCCTGCTGGTCAGTGGGGGCTTCTTTCTGGCCGCCACCCGTACCCACCCGCTACTGCCCCTGTCCGGCTTTATTCTCGGGGTCATTATCAGCATTGTGCTGGCCCTGCTGACATTGCTGATGCTGCGCCACCAGAGCCGCCTGCTGCAGTTACTGGCAAAAGTGCGGGCCCTCCATGAAAAAGACCGCATCACCCTGCAGAACAAGCAAATTGAAAAAGACGTATTAAGCCGGGCCCTGGCAGACAGCGAACAGCGCATCCGTGACTTTATTTCCCTGGGTGACAGCTTTGCCTTTGAACTGGATGAACAGGGGCTGGTGGGCTACATCTCCCCCCAGATCGAACGCTGGTATGCCCACCCCGCCAACACCCTGGCCCGCCAGCCCCTGCAGGTGCTGCTGCCGGAAAAAGAACACCCCCACCTTGAGCAGGCCATGAAGCGCTGCCTGCGGCAACGGGCCAATGAACGTCTGGATACCCTGCTGCTGGCTGGGGATGGCCAGCAGGTGCCGGTAAGCCTGCATTTTTGCCCGGTGTCTGACCGGTTGAACCAGTGCCTGGGCTTTCGCGGCATCGGCTGGCTGAGAAGCGAACGTCCGTCACATTGAAGCCCCGGGAAATGCCCTCATATACCCCACACAGGTTTCCATTTATAACGCCGTAGAGTACGCACAATCACCACCCCCTACGGCGATCACCGGTACAGAGGCAGGCCCATGGATTTTAAGGACTATTACAAGGTACTCGGGGTCAGCGAAGACGCTGATGCCGCCCAGATCAAGTCCGCCTACCGCAAGCTGGCTCGCAAATACCACCCGGATGTGAGCAAGGAAGACAACGCCGAAGACCGCTTCAAAGACGTGAGCGAAGCCTATGAAGTGCTCAAAGACACCAGCAAGCGGGAGGAATACGACCAGCTGCGCCGTTATGGCGGCCGTGAAGGACAGGATTTCCGGCCACCCCCCGGCTGGCGTTCCTCAGCGGACTTCTCCGGCGGCGGTTTCAC
>REBR01000215.1 GCA_007692645.1 Halomonadaceae bacterium
CCCCGGGCCAGGGTCTGTTCCCACTCCATGAAAACCGCCAGATTCAGAAAGCGCGCCTGATCCTCCACCGGCTCACCACGAAACTTCAGGGCGGTTAAGGGCTCGCCCATCTGTGCAATGCGCCCGGAGTCGCCATGCCGGTTTTCCACATAATCCAACCCGGCCTCCACAACCGCACTTTTAAAGGGCACCAGTGTTGACTCCAGACGCCCACCGCTGCTGCGTCTTTGAACCCGCCGTGCCATGGTCATCATCTGCGGGTCCCGCAGTCGAAAATTATCCATCACATGGTCTATGTCATTGTAAAAATAGAGCGCCTCCAGCCGCTCTAACCATGGCGTAATATCTTCCCTTTCCATGCGCAGGCGGTAGCCGGTGCGATCAAAATCTGTACCGTCCATTCGTCGGTCGTCATAGGCACTTTCAGCGTCACTGCGCTCATAGCTGGCCTCAATAGTACTGCGCTCATCCGGTGTCCAACCGGCCGTTGCCTGAGTACTCCAGCGTTCAAATTGTGAATGCACTCGCTCGCCGCTGCCATCCTGGTAGTCATCCTGGCTCGAAATCAGGGAATTGAAGCGCAGGTATCCCGCCGTTGATCCACTGAGGATCTCTGCAGCCAGATCATTACGATTAAAGCTGCCCCCGGTATAACTGAGAAAACCCCGGGTTTCCTGTTCGGAAAAACGCGGCGTATCACGTACAAAACGGACACTGCCACCGGGAGCGACACCATAGCGCACACTTTGCGGCCCCTTGGTTATCTCGATGCGGTCATAAGACTGGGGAAAGATGTAGGCGGTCGGAGGGTCCATACGCGCCGTACAACCGCCGCCTATAGCACTGCCATCCGCAAGAATGCTCAGGCGTGAACCGCCCAGTCCGCGCAGTGCCGGCTCCCCGGCTGTGCCGCCTTTACGGCTGACGGAAAACCCCGGAACCTCTTTGAGGTAAGCACCTCCGTCCGGGGCCGGCACCGATGCCCGGGGTTGCCGTGGGTCGCTTTGCAGCTGATACGGTGTATCCATCATCGATGCCGTTACCACTAACGGCGCCAACTGAAAGCTGCCTGTTTGCGCGTTGGCCACGGCTGCGGGGGCCATCAGCCCCCCCAGGACCATGCCGTGGAGAATGCGCCTCTTTGGTACCATCGTGATATCCTCGCTACAGATGTTTTGCTGTTTGCAGAATGAATTCCCTGTCTCTCTGCAAGAACCCAGCCACACTTTAAGAGAATCGCCTGGCCCACTAAGCCCATGAAAAAGCTTTCAAAAAAAAAGAGGATCAATGATTACGCCACAGCAGCACCCGCTACGATGTGTGATATGACACAGGTTCTGTGTGATTTCACACAGCGGCAGATCAGCAGCCCAGAGAGGCAGGAATGGTAAGTGAGTGGCTGGTAGCGTTTCTATTAGGGGTAGTCAGCTCAACCCATTGCCTGGGAATGTGCGGAGGTATCACCGGCGCACTCACCTTCAGCCTGGCGCCAGAAGTACGCGCCAGCCGGTCGAAGCTGCTGTTTTACAGCTTTCATTATCACGCTGGGCGAATAACCAGTTATGCCCTTGCGGGTGCTATTGCAGCAGGGGGTGTAGCGCTCCTGTCAGACATTGCTGGCGCCCACAGTCAGCCCGTAATGCAGTTTATCGGGGCTGCCTTTATGGTCGCCATCGGGCTTTATATTGCCGGCTGGTTTCCACGCTTCGATAGGATTGAACGACTAGGTGCGCCTCTTTGGCGGTATCTGGAACCCATTGGCCAGCGGGTTCTGCCCGTGCGCACGCTGCCACAGGCGTATGCCTTTGGTCTGGTTTGGGGCTGGCTCCCCTGTGGCCTGGTGTACTCAGCACTGATTTATAGCTTAAGCACCGCATCCATGGCCCAAGGTATGGCGGTAATGGTCTTTTTCGGTCTTGGCACCGTGCCGATGCTGCTGTTGGTAGCCCTTATGGCAGAACGCGTATTAAGAGCGATTCGTCACCCACACTTTCGGCGATTGGCAGGAATTTCCATTATAATGTTAGCGTCTGTACCAATTATTATTAACGGGCTATGAAAAAAGCGGAAACACTCTCTCATGACCGATAAAAAAGCCCTTCCACTCAGCCTGACTGGTGACTCAGCTGTGTTTCAGCGTGTTATGCGCACAGCTCGGCTCGTCAGCGCCACTGACACGAACGTACTGATTCGTGGAGAGAGTGGCACCGGCAAGGAACTCATTGCCCGGCTTATCCACGAGCACAGCCCACGGGCACAGCAACCCTGGGTTGCACTCAATTGTGCAGCCCTTCCTGCAGAGCTGGCTGAGGCACAACTGTTTGGTTATCGCCGGGGGGCTTTTACCGGGGCCGCCAGCGATACTGACGGGTTCATTCAACAGGCCAACAAAGGCACCCTTTTTCTGGACGAAATCGGTGAGCTTTCCTTAGGCAGCCAGAGCAAATTGCTTCGGTTTCTGGAAGAAGGCGAGTGCCAGCGTATCGGCGACCCGCGACCACAAAAGCTGGATGTTCGAGTGCTTGCGGCCACCAATCAGGCCCTGGAAGAGCGTATTCGCGAGGGGTCTTTTCGCGTCGACCTGTATTACCGGCTGAACATCATTCCCATTGACCTGCCCCCCCTGCGTGAACGGCATGGGGATGTCCCGCGTTTACTCAAGCACTTTCTGGCAACCCTTTCGGCAACACACGGTCAAACTGCTCCGCAGTTATCCCCCGATGCCCTGCTACGGCTTGAGCAACACGACTGGCCAGGTAACGTGCGTGAACTTCGTAATGTAGCGGAGCGCTGTGTCGTGTTTATGCCCGGGCAAATCATCACCGCAGGGGATTTACCGGATGAGTGGTTTGAGTCCATTCGTGTGAGTGAATCCGAGTTACCCATCCGCTTACCGTCCACCGGTATTCGCCTTGCGGACGTCGAGCAAGACCTGATCACTCAGGCACTCGACCGGGCCGGGGCCAATCGCAGTCACGCTGCAAAACTGCTGGGTATTTCCCGGGATGCCCTGCTATACCGATTGAAAAAATTCGGGCTGGTTTAATTGGCATAATCTTGAGCCAGATCACGACTTCTCTTTACCCCACCTGACACATTGAATCAGGATCACAGGTGGTTCCTCGAATTATCGAAGCTATGACCCCTATCAATCTAATTTACTGGCACCCATAGCACTTTTAGCAATAAGCTTATAACCATATTGGTATCAGGCTGCCAGCCCAGACAAAATACACATCGCTATGCAGCGTCTACACTTTCACCACCCTCAAGACTTAATTCCCATTTATAAGGAAGCATCCAATGCATTACCGAACCCTGCTCACCGCATTTACTCTGGTCCTGTCCCTTGCAGCCACCCCTGCCCTGGCAGAGGATCCTAAAAACAGCCCCGATGCCCTTTTCATTATCACCAGCGACTCCCTGCAAACCCGTGGCATGGCTATGGTCCTGGCCAATGCCATGAGCCAGCAAGGTGCTCAGCTGCACTTTCTGCTGTGTGACAGCGCTGGGGAACTGGCGGTAGCTGACTATGAAAGCCAGGCCCTGGAACCCCGGGGAATGCGCCCCGAAGGACTTCTGGCCCAGCTGATGAAAAACAGCGCCAAGGTTGAAGTCTGCGCTCTGTACCTGCCAAACAGTCAGTACAGCGCTGCAGACCTGCGTGAGGGCGTCACCGTGGCTCAACCCCCCGAAATTGCCCGCATGATGGCGGACGAAAACATCCGTGTGTTTGGGTTTTGATCACAAACCCCACCTTTTGGCATCATGTCTGGCCACGGGGTGGGATTGGCTTTCACCGTGCAGCCGCTCACAAGGCACTGGCTTAACATTGGTCTGCTTTAAGCCAACCGGGGCCGTAGTGCAGCACAGCCGGCTTAAAAACTATAGGATTTACAATTCTGATAGCTCAGACATATTGGCTGAGACTATCAGAATGTTTGAAAAGCTCAATTAGCTACTGAAGCAATTTACTGCTCTTATGGGAGTGTCAATGAAAGTCAGTAATCACAGATAGCCCAACTAAGATCAATGATTTCATTTTTAACCCTACTCAAACTCAAGTTTTGTCATCTACAACGAACAATGCCCTAATTCACGCCCCATAAGGAATGACAATGAGCTCAAATAACGCATCTTCCGCCGGCAAGTGCCCAGTAATGCACGGCGCCAACACCGAAAACGACAACTCCGTGGTCGCCTGGTGGCCAAAGAACCTGAGCCTGGATATTCTGCACCAGCACGACACCAAGACTGACCCTCTCGGGGAGGACTTTGACTACCGGGAAGCGGTGAAAGACCTGGATGTTGCCAGCCTGAAAAAAGACTTGAATGAATTAATGACCAGCAGCCAGTCATGGTGGCCTGCGGACTGGGGCCACTACGGCGGCCTGATGATCCGCATGGCCTGGCACGCTGCGGGCACCTACCGTGTTGCAGACGGCCGTGGCGGTGCCGGCACCGGCAACCAGCGTTTTGCCCCACTTAACAGCTGGCCCGATAACGCCAACCTGGATAAGGCACGCAGGCTGCTGTGGCCCATCAAGAAAAAATACGGCAATGCCCTGAGCTGGGCCGATCTGATCGTTCTCGCCGGTAACGTGGCTTATGAATCCATGGGCTTTAAGACCTTTGGCTTCTCATTCGGCCGTGAAGATATCTGGCACCCGGAAAAAGACATTTACTGGGGATCTGAAAAAGAATGGCTGGCACCCAGTGACCTTCCAGGCAGCCGCTATTCCGGCGACCGTGAGTCTCTGGAAAACCCCCTGGCCGCAGTCATGATGGGCCTGATCTACGTCAATCCTGAAGGTGTGGACGGCAACCCTGATCCTTTACGCACCGCCCACGACGTGCGCGTCACCTTTGCCCGTATGGCCATGGACGATGAAGAAACCGTCGCCCTGACCGCCGGCGGTCACACCGTGGGCAAGTGCCACGGCAACGGCGATGCCGCCAATCTGGGTCCGGAACCGGAAGCCGCTGGCGTTGAAGAACAGGGTTTGGGCTGGAACAACAAGGTCAGCCGTGGCGTAGGCCGGGATACCGTCACCAGTGGTATTGAAGGTGCCTGGACCACCAACCCGACACAGTGGGACAACGGCTATTTCCACCTGCTGCTTAACTATGAGTGGGAACTGAAGAAAAGCCCCGCCGGTGCCTGGCAGTGGGAGCCCATCGACATTAAA
Organism: Halomonadaceae bacterium; assembly: GCA_007692645.1. GTDB lineage: Bacteria > Pseudomonadota > Gammaproteobacteria > Pseudomonadales > Oleiphilaceae > REBR01. The sequence goes on from REBR01000215.1 coordinate 5,190, forward strand.
GAAGAAGACCGTCCCGTGGATGTGGAAGACCCCTCCATTCGCCTCAACCCGATCATGACCGATGCAGACATGGCCATGAAAATGGACCCGGCCTACCGTCAGATTTCCGAGCGTTTCTATAATGACCCGGCTTACTTTGATGACGTCTTTGCCCGGGCCTGGTTCAAGCTGACCCACCGGGATATGGGCCCCAAGTCACGGTACATCGGGCCGGAAGTGCCCCAGGAAGAGCTGATCTGGCAGGACCCTGTTCCCGCCGGCAAGCACGACTACGATGTCAGTAGCGCCAAAGCAAAAATCGCTGACAGCGGCCTGAGCATTAGTCAGTTGGTGGCCACCGCCTGGGATAGCGCACGCACCTACCGCGGCTCTGATATGCGCGGCGGTGCCAATGGAGCCCGCATTCGCCTGGCGCCGCAGAAAGACTACCAAGGTAATGAGCCCCAGCAGCTGCAGAAAGTACTGGAAACCCTGGCACCCATTGCCCAGGAAACCGGCGCCAGCCTGGCAGACATGATTGTCCTGGGGGGCAACGTGGGTATCGAGAAAGCCGCTAAAGCGGCGGGTTTCGACATCCAGGTTCCCTTTATGCCAGGTCGTGGCGACGCCAGTCAGGAAATGACTGACGAAGCCTCGTTTGAGTATCTCGAGCCCTTAGCCGATGCCTTCCGTAACTGGCTGAAGAAAGACTATGCCGTTGAGCCGGAAGAAATGATGGTAGACCGGGCCCAGCTGCTGGGTCTGACAGCCCCTGAGATGACGGTGCTGGTAGGCGGCATGCGGGTGCTTGGCACTAACCATGGTGGGACTCACCACGGTGTTTTCACTGACCGGGTCGGACAGCTGACCAATGATTTCTTCGTCAACCTGACGGATATGGGCAACACCTGGAAGCCTGCCGGCAATAACCTGTATGAAATCCGTGACCGTGAGACGGATCAGGTGAAATGGACGGCAACCCGTGTGGACCTGGTATTTGGGTCAAACTCGGTGCTGCGCTCTTACGCAGAAGTGTATGCCCAAGACGACAACCAGGAGAAGTTTGTCCAGGCTTTTGTGGCAGCATGGAACAAAGTCATGAATGCGGACCGCTTCGACCTGAAGTAATTTGCACTGAGCTATAACGGCGACAGGGATGTCGCCAATCTACTGCACCCCCTCGCCCCCCCCCCTCAAAGCAAACACAACCTGAGTTTTTGCACGTGCTGATAAACTCGCTCAGGATAGCCTGCTAGTATATGGCATCGAACCATTGACCAGACCCAGTCACGGTTCAGGCTTTACCCCACCCTGGTTTTAGCCACCTCCATCGGAGACACACATAATGAACAAGCACTCCACCCCCTGGTTTCTGCTAAGCCTGGTCCTGCTGTTTTCAGGCTGCGCCCTGTTCGAAGAGGAAATGGACCGCAGAACCCCCACCGCCTCCGTTGAGGGCACACGAATTGCCGCCCTGAGTTTTGACTCTGTGGATCTGATGGTGGATGTTCGCATCGATAACCCCAACCCCGTGGGCGTGCGCCTTGCCGGGCTCGACTACGATCTGCGCCTGGACGGGGAACGGGCCCTGTCCGGTAGCAGCGACAACCGCTCCGAGATTCCGGCCCGGGACAGCGGCGTGGTATCCATCCCCATTACCCTGGGCTTCAAAGACCTGTATGGCCGTGTCGGCGGCCTGCGTGGCAAGAACGAAGTGGGCTATGACCTGGACCTGGGGCTGAGCGTAGACGTGCCATTACTCGGCGTAAGACGCCTGTCCGCCAATACTGCCAGCACCCTGCCCCTGCCAAGACCGCCCCAGGTATCCCTGGGTAATGTGCGGGTGGACCATCTCGGACTGACCGGTGCACGCATTCTCATGGATCTGGGCGTGACCAACCCCAATCGCTTCGGCCTTGATCTTGATGCACTGCGCTACAGCCTGACAGTGGAAGGCCAGAGCTGGATCAGCGGCTTGGTGGAGGAGACAACCCGGGTCAGCGCCAACCAAAACACCACCCTGACCATACCGGTGGACCTGAATTTTGCCTCCCTGGGCACCGGGCTCTACCGCATGCTCACAGAAAGCCGCGCCCTGGACTATCAACTCCAGGGCAGCATGACCGGCACGGCGGGGGATAGCGCACTGGGCCGGTTCGATCTTGATTTCGAGGACCTGGGGAACTTCCGGCCGGGGCGGTGAAAGACAAAGCAAGATAAAGGGCAAGATAAAGGGGACAGACCACGTTTTTAAATGGGGACAGACCACGTTTTTAGCACTTCAAAAA
>REBR01000232.1 GCA_007692645.1 Halomonadaceae bacterium
GCCAGCCAGTTCAGGCTCCTGGCACGGACACCCCCCACAATAATACAGCTGAGATTGATCATCAGATGCAGGATGAAGGTGGGTATAAGTCTGAACTGTAGTACGGCAATCAGGCTGCCAATAAAGAGACCGTCGAGCAGCAGCAACCGCTGCCTGGTGCGGGCCGAACGTTGTGGTAGCCAGTGCTGGCAGGCAAAATAGAGCAGATGAGGCCATAACAGGGCCATGGGCACCAGCCATATGACCAGGGGGTGAAATTCCCCGGTAATCACCCCGGTCAGCAGAATGACCGCCCCGGCAATGTACCCCAGCACCCGGGCATGATAATCCGGCATGGGGGGAATGGTGGAAACCGCCTGCCTTGGGCTAACAGTCGCTGCCACACCTGCTGGCATCAACGGGAGATTCATGGCTCAACCTCTGACCAGAGACTGTAATCGGTATAGGGAGTGCTGCCTGAACCGCAAGTCTGCAGGCTGATAAAATTGCCGGAGTGAGTCTGTGTAGCACTCATTACCAGAATTCCCCGTGGTTTTGTCTGGAAGTAACGCAAGGCAGGTAAGGCATTCCCGCAATCTGAAGTACGCATTAACCCCAGCTAATAGATTATCAGTATTCATGGGCAGTCACAATTTGCGCTATGCGACATTGCAGGTGCGGCGTGGGATGATTCAGTGGTGACATATCCGTAGACTATGCTGCGGATGGGACATTATGGCTATGAAATGGCAAGGAGAAAGCGTGGCAGATACCAATTCAGAGATAATCAGGCAGATTTTGCACCGCAGTTCTGAGCCTGCCCTGAGCGGGCCAGCCCCTTCCGGTCAGGAGCTTGAACAGTGCCTGAGCTGTGCCTTGCGGGCGCCAGATCATGCCCTGCTACATCCCTGGCGCTACCTTGTTATCGAAGGGGAGGGCCGTGAAGCCCTGGGGCGTGCCTGGCAACAGGCGGTGCTCAATGAAGACCCCCAGGCCAGTGACGCGCTGCTTGCAAAAGCCAAACGGTTGCCCCTACGGGCACCCATGCTGATTGTGGGCATTACGGTCTACCAGGAACACCCCAAGGTGCCCCTCAGGGAGCAGACAGTTTCTACCGGTGTCGGCATGGGTTATCTGTTGCTGGCCCTTGAGTCTCTGGGCTATGGGGGCATGTGGCGCACCGGTGCCATGGCCTATCATCCGGTGATCCGGGCAGCCCTGAAAATCGCAGAGCATGAGTCCATTACCGGCATACTCTATGTGGGCACCCCCAGTGCCCGTAAAGGACCAACGCCGGTGCCAGCACTGGATAAGCATGTGCAACACTGGCCCTTGCCCTGAGGGTCTGCCCTGGTTTCAGTTCAGGGTAGGCAGTGTCTTGCCGTTACCACCTCAATAGGTTGCCGCTTACACTTATCATTGCCGGCGGCAATAATCCTAAGCTATTGATAATATAAAGTATTCAATTCTGGCATTAGACTTGCTTATATCCACGTAGACGGAAATTCCCCGGTGGAGAGGCAAGCATGTCCATTAATTTCACTAACGCCCTAGGCATTCATGAGCAGGCCCTGCATACCCGCAGTGAGCGTGCCGAGGTGCTGGCTAATAACCTGGCCAACGCTGATACACCCGGCTATAAGGCCCGTGATATCGACTTTAAGGCGGCCCTTTCCCAGGCCCAGGGTAACAATTTGCCCGCTACTCAATCCCATAGCGGACACATGGCCTTGGGTGGCAGTGCCAGCGGTGCCAGTGAATTACTGTACCGGGTGCCGGACCAGCCCTCCATTGACGGCAACACCGTAGACAGTCAGCGTGAAATGGCTGCCTATACCCGCAACGCCATGGATTTCCAGGCCAGTTTTCAATTCCTTAATGGCCGCTTTAAAGGCCTTATGACCGCTATCAGGGGAGACTGATCATGTCTTTGAATCAGATATTTGATATTGCCGGCTCCGCCATGTCAGCCCAGTCCATTCGGCTTAATACCACCTCCAGCAACATGGCTAATGCGGAAACGGCCAGTTCCAGTACCGGCGAGACCTACCGGGCTCGCAAGCCGGTGTTTGCCGCGGTGCAGGCAGGCCTGATGGATGGTGGCCGGGGCGCCGGTGACCTGTTCAGCGACAAGCTGGAATCCAAGGGTGTGCGGGTTGAGGGCATTGTGGAGAGTCAGGCTGAGCTGACACGGCGCTACCAGCCCGAGCACCCCATGGCTGACCAGGAAGGCTATGTCTTTTACCCCAACGTGAATGTGGTGGAAGAAATGGCTGACATGATGTCCGCCTCCCGGAGCTTCCAAACCAACGTGGAAGTCATGAACACCGCCAAGACCATGATGCAGCGCATCATGACGCTGGGTCAGTAACCGGCCTTTCGGGAGTCAGTCATGAATAGTTTAAATGGTGTTTCAGGCGGGGATGTACTTAAAGATTTCCGTTTGGAGAAAGACAAGGCCGGCGGTGAAAACCGCATGGAAAATATGGGCCAGAACGAGTTCATGACGCTGATGCTGGCGCAACTGAACAATCAGAGCCCCCTGGACCCCCAGGATAACGGGGCCTTTGTGTCCCAGCTGGCGCAGTTCAGCTCCCTTGAGGAAATGCAGAAAGTGACCGGGGCGGTAGAAAATGTCGCCAATCAGTTCCGCTCAACCCAGGCGCTGCAAGCTTCTGCCATGGTGGGGCGCTCGGTGCTGGTGGATAGTAATATTGCCTCCTTAAGTCCTTCAGGAAATGACGTTAAAGGCTCTGTTGCCTTGCCTGGCAGCACCTCCAATCTGACCGTATCCATTCTTAACCCTTCCGGCGACCTGGTTCAGCGAATGAGTCTGGGCCCCAAGGCGGCGGGGGAGGTGGCATTCAGCTGGAACGGTGAAAACAGTAAAGGGGAGTTGATGCCTCCAGGGGATTATCAGATTACCGCAGAGGGCCAGTTCTCCGGCGCAAGCGAGCAGTTGAAAACCAGCATCAGCGCCAACGTAGACAGTGTGTCTTTGGATAAGCGCAGCGGCATTACCCTTAACCTCGCTGGACGGGGCGCTGTTCCCCTGAGCGATGTGCGGCAAATCAACTAATAATCAGGCGGGGTGTCCCATGTCTTTCAATATTGCACTAAGTGGTCTCAAAGCATCATCCATTGATCTGGATACCACCGGCAACAACATCGCCAATGCCAGTACTGTGGGTTTTAAGAAGTCCCGGGCTGAATTCGGCGATCTGTACTCCTCTGGCCTGCTGAACCTTGGCGGTCAGCAAACCGGCGACGGTGTGCGGGTGCAGGATGTGCGCCAGCAGTTCCAGCAGGGCAACATTACCCTGACGGATAACGGCCTGGATCTTGCCATCGACGGGGACGGCTTTTTTGTCATGGATAACAACGGTGAAAACCGTTACACCCGTGCCGGGCAGTTTGGCGTCGACCAGAACGGCAATATCACCAACAACCAGGGTATGGTTCTGCAGGGCTTTACCGCGGATGGCAGTGGCAATATTGGTGATATCCGCGGCAACCTGAGCGTAGACAGTTCCAATCTGTTACCAAAACGTACCACCGCTATTGATGCCAACCTTAACCTGGACTCCAGGCAGGAGGTGTTGGCCAGCCGCTTCAGTACCTTTAATGCTGACGGAAATCTTATGGGGGCGGTGGTTCCATCCACCGAGTCCAATTTCCCCGCTGAAACCTGGACCGTGACAGATCCGGATGGGCGTGAGTTTACGCTTAATACGCAAGAGGGCTCCGCAGGGGCAATTGCCGCAACCCTGTCGCAGCAAAGTGGTGTGCTGGTATCTGCCACTACCACCTCACGGTTGACGGCGGCTGATTTTAACCCGGAAGCCGATGACCAGCTAACCATTAACAATGCGTCTTATGATCTGGGTGGTCTCGCGGGGGCAGACGGCCTGGCGGCCCTGGCTCAACAGATCAATGCCGCGCCTCCTCAGGGTGTTCGTGCTGATATTGATGAGGGTGGAAACCTGCGCCTGCTGTCGAACCAGGGGGACAATGTTGATTTTGACTATGCCCCCCAAGGTGCAGGCAGTCTGCTTATTACGGGTAACGATGGCGGTAACACTGAAGCGCTTCTGAATGGGGGCAATGGCACCGCTTCGGTCCGTGGTGTGCTGGATTTCACCGTGGATAATGGTTTCCAGGTAGCCTCCGGTGATGCAGGCTTTCTGGATAGTCCCGCCCAGGAGACCCAGGTTAACAATGCGTTTAACCCCAGTGACCCGCGGACCTATAACCACTCCACATCCACCACTATTTTTGACAGCCTGGGCAATTCCCATGAGCTGAGTAAATTTTTCGTCAAGGAACCGTCATCAGGTCCCAATCCATCCAATCTATGGACCATGCACACCCAGATTGACGGGCGTGATATTGGCAGCCCGGACCTTGAGACCGGTGAGCCTACTCCGGCCAGTTTCTCCCTGCGTTTTAACAGTGACGGCACTCTGGATGAGACCCTCTCTGATGAAGTATTGATCAGTAACTGGGTGCCCCGTAACAACCTGGGAGAGCCCAACGGCGCGGCGGGGCCGAATAACGGCGGAACCTTGCCGGTGCCAGAGCCCCCTACCAGTTCCAACTTTGCCATTGATCTGTTGAATACCACTCAGGTGGGGTCTGAATTCTCCGTTAATGACCTGCAACAGAACGGTTTTGCTACTGGTCGCCTGAGCGGGCTCGATGTATCTAACGATGGCATCATATTTGCTAGATATACCAATGGTGAGTCCACTGCCCTGGGGCAGGTGGCTCTGGCGAACTTTCGCAACCAGGAAGGATTGGCCCCGGCCAGCGGTACCACCTTTGCCGAATCCTTTGAGTCTGGCAATGCAGTGATTGGTCGGCCCAATAGCGGCCCTCTGGGGAGCATCGCTGCCAGCTCCGTAGAGGAGTCCAATGTGGATCTGTCACAGGAACTGGTAGGGCTGATCGTTGCCCAGCGCAACTTCCAGGCCAATGCCAAGACCATTGAAAGCTCTGACCAGATTACCCAGACCATTATCAACCTGCGTTAAGAGTCCTCCTCGGGGCTCCGCAGGGAGCCCTGACTACGGGAGAGCACCATGGATAAGTCCCTCTATATCGCCATGACCGGCGCCAGCCAGAACATGAAGGCCCAGCAGGCTAACGCCAACAATCTGGCTAACGTGAATACGGCGGGTTTCAAGCAGGATTTCGCCCAGGCCCGCAGCATGCCGGTCTATGGCGAGCACCATCCCACCCGTGTCTATGCCATGACCGAGCGTCCTGGTACCGACTTCAGTGCCGGTCCCATGAACAATACCGGTCGAGATCTGGATGTTGCCATTCAGGGCGACGGATTTCTGGCGGTTCAGCCTGAGCCCGGTGAAGAGGCCTATACCCGTCGCGGTGATCTGCAGATTGATGTGAACGGTCTGCTGCGTACTGCCGATGGTTTACCGGTAATGGGTAATGGTGGCCCGATCGCCATCCCCCCGGCAGACCGGGTAAAAATTGGCAGTGACGGCACCGTTTCAGTGGTCCCTGCAGGGGGCCCTCCGGGCCAGCTGCTGGAAATCGATCGCCTTAAGCTGGTGACCATGCCCAGAGAGAGCATGGAAAAAGGCAATGATGGCCTTATCCGGCCCAAGGCCGGTGAGGCGGATGACGGTATTGCGGCAGATGCCAATGTGCGGGTTGCTTCAGGCTACCTGGAGGGCTCCAATGTCAATGCCGTGGCATCCATGATCCAAACCCTCGAACTCTCCCGCCAATACGAAATGTCCGTGAAGGCCATGCAGCGTGCTGACGAGAACAGTCAGGCTGTGGCACGCATATTGCAAGATCTCTGATAAGGCCTCATTGAGAGGCGACAATACGGCAACCGGCGGCAGAAACCTGCCACCTGGTGAGGGCTCCAGAGTCCAGCCAGCCACCCCGGTTAGCCGTTGTATCAGACGATCAGGAGTAGCGGCATGCATCCAGCACTGTGGGTCAGCAAAACCGGCTTAAGCGCCCAGGACAAAGCCCTGAGCACGATTTCCAACAACCTCGCCAACGTCAATACCACCGGCTTTAAGCGGGACCGGGCCAACTTCCAGGATCTGATGTATCAGACCGAACGGCAGCCCGGCGGCTTAACCACCCAGAACTCTGAACTGCCTTCCGGTCTGCAACTGGGTACCGGTGTGCGGGTTGTTGGCACCTCCAAGGAATTCACCCAGGGTTCATTGGATGTGACTGAGCAGTCCCTGGATGTGGCCATTGATGGCCGGGGCTTCTTCCAGATCCAGTTGCCGGATGGTGGTGATGTGGCCTACAGCCGGGATGGTAAATTTCAGCTCAACTCCGATGGCGATATCGTTAACTCCAGCGGCAATCTGCTGGAGCCCAACATCAACGTCCCTGCCAACGCCACCTCCCTGACTATCGGTACTGACGGCACCGTCAGTGCGGTCATTGAGAATGATGCGCAGCCCCGTGAGCTGGGTCAGATCCAGCTGGCTGACTTTATTAACCCCCAGGGTCTCGAATCCATGGGTGGCAACCTGTTCCGGGAAACCAATGCCAGTGGTAACCCCATTAACGGGCAGCCAGGGCAGGGGGGCCTGGGCCGGGTTAAGCAGGGCATGCTGGAATCCTCCAACGTGGAGGTGGTGCGGGAAATGGTGGACATGATCACCACGCAGCGGGCCTATGAGATGAATTCCAAGGTGGTTTCCACCTCCGACCAGATGCTGCAGTTCATTACCCAGAATCTGTAGCCATAAAAATGATGATCAGTAACAGGGGGCGGTTATGACCGGGCATGGAACACCACAACAGACAGAACGCCTGGCGGCACATTCCAGGTATTTCCGTTCGCTGCTACTGCTGCTGGCACTGTTGCTGCTTGGGGGTTGCCAGGCCATGACCCGTGACCGGGCCATGCCCAATGACCCGGTGTTTGCCCCGGTTGCCCCGGAAGATATGCGCTCCAACGCACCGGTTAACGGCAGCATTTATCAGGTGACCCGTAACTACAATCTGTTTGGGGATAGTAAGGCCCTGAACGTGGGGGATGTATTGACGGTGGATCTGAATGAACAGACCGCAGGCTCAAAGAATGCCAATTCCTCCATCCGCAAAGACAGTGAAATCCTCGCCAACGCCGGTGTTGTCCTGGGCAATGACAACTTGCCTCTGAATACCAATCTCAATATGGAGCGGGATTTTGAGGGCCGGGCCAATGCCAATCAGAGCAACCGCCTCTCAGGCAATATCACCGTCACGGTGGTGGAAGTGTTGCCCAATGGGGTGTTGCGTATCCGGGGTGAGAAGTGGATCAGCCTGACCAATGGCGATGAATATGTGCGTCTTACCGGTCTGGTGCGCCAGCAGGATATTGGCTCCGATAACCGGATCCCCTCTGACCGGGTCGCCGATGCCCGCATGGCCTATGGGGGTACCGGTGACTTTGACCAGGCCAATCGCA
>REBR01000243.1 GCA_007692645.1 Halomonadaceae bacterium
TATAGCCGCGATCATTGTCGAACCCAGCCACCCCATATAGCAGGCTATGACACCGCTAGGTGGGGTGTTTTTTTGGGGCGCCTGACAATGACCTAACCCACTGCGCATTTAAGGCCCACTCCACCACTATTTCCTCATTCTGAGGAACAGGTCAACGCGTGAGATTCCCACACTTCTAACATGGTTTTCATAAATGCACTCGAGGAGTGGCGCGGCCATGTCCACCCAAAACACTGTAACTGCCGGGCAGTTGCGCCACAGCGCCGTATGCCATAAGCCTGCCTTGCCCGAGTCAGTCAGAACAATGACAGCGCTTCATAGAGCCCTGGCCTTTGTCACTCTGCTTCTGCCAACTTCCATTGTGATGGCAGAGCCGGCTACGAAGACTGCCCTGACCCAGTTATCTGAAACAGAAATGTCGGATGTCTCCGGCCAGGGCATTGGCGTGGTACTGGAGGATTTCCTGTTTTCCCACGGAACCAATGCCCAAGAAGGCCAGCTGTTTGAAATCGGCGGTGTTAGTACGGCAGATGGGCAGGCAGTAAGGCTGACAGTCAACCACCTCTACGTCTCCGGTCCAGACAGTCAATATGGCCAGAATCTCGGGCCAGTAAATCTAGGTCGGCTAAACAACCCCTATCAGATTTCCCTTCTTGATGGGGATGCCCCAGGAGTTAATGTGCCTGGTCAGGCGGTAGTGGAATTTGCAGCACCATCCCAGGTAACTGATGGCACAGGTTACGACTGCCTGAGTAGCAGTGCCGGAGCAGGTTCCGGCAGCTGCTCCAGTCGCCCGGCCAGTGGTGGTTATCACGGTGAGCGCCCTGATATTGGCCTGGCTTTGCAGGCTGAAGTTGGTGGTTCCAGCAGTTATCTGAATGTTCATGCCCGCAGTGCGGTTGTGGATGGTTCATATATCCGGCTTTGGGGTGACCAGACGCTAAACCAGCTGGCAGGGGAAATTCAGATGAATTTCTATACCCCTGAGCTGTCCATCAGTTCCTGTGATGAAACAGGCACAAGCTGTGGCGACAGAGTCCGGTTAACAGATCTGGCTATGGAGCTGTCTTTAGGGAATACACACCAGCCTCTGCTACTGAGTGTCCATGGGGCTGATGCGCCGGAGCACAAAGCAGGCAACCTCAATATACAAATAGCCTCCATCCAGCAGCCTGCTGCCGGGGACATTGCCTCTGACGGTGGCCGTGCCGGGAGTAATACGGCGGTCTGGGATTTTTACGATAACTACTACAGCAACCCTGCTTTCCGCAGCAATATCCATGTGGGCAACATGCAGATCGGAGACCGGGATATGGGGGGCGCGCGGCTGGAAGGCATGTTAATTCAGCATCTGGACATTACCACGAGGGATCTGCAGCCATGATAAGCACGCTGTTGAAAAGTAATGCCAGAAAAGCGCGGTCAGATATCCGTAACCGGGTTTCAAGGGGGCATTGCGCCTGCTATGGAATTCTTGCGGCAGCTTTACCACTGTTTGTTATGGCCATGGAACCCCTGGATGAAGAATCCATGGCTCAAGTGGCTGGCCAGGCAGGTATGTCCATATCCGGAGATGTATTTATTAACGAAGACGGCGGACCTATCAATAACGCCTCATTTGGCGATTGTACCGATAACCGGCGTTGCGGGGCCCGCCTGGCCAGCCAGTTCAGCGAGGACGGCGGTTGGTGGGTTCTGGACGACTTCAGGGGGCGTTTTCAATTTGATGGCCTGACTCTCCGTGTTCGCCACATTGATAGCGGTTTCGCCGGAGATGGCGCTGAATTTAATCGGTCTGTTCTTGAAATAGGCCTGCCGGGCACGATTTCCATGGAAGAAGTACGCTATTCCGTGGGGACCAGTACCACACCCCGGCCCACAGACCCCGGCTTCCAGCAGACTAACTTTTATTCCGTTCATATGGAGGGGGATATGAGGCTGGAGGGTAATGCCCTAGTGTTTCCTACGGGTAACCCCTGAGACCGTGAGCAGTTAATAACAACAGGCCTGCCACCCGGCTTGAGCAGCCATTTGAACGGAGCTTGGTAATGATGACCCACAATTTGCAGGCACCGTATATGCCACTAAGAACCCGTTTCAGGGCGGCCATTCTATTGAGCCTGACGGCACTGCCTTTAAATGCTCTGGCCAGTATCAGTGGCATGCAGTCCCTGAATGATGAGGAAATGTCCTCCGTGTCAGGACAGGCCGGCCTGGTTATTGAGTCAGAAACCCGTGCCACTATCGACCGGCTTAGCTATATCACCAATGGCAACGGGATTCATTTTGATGGTATCGAGCTGGGTGCGGCCAGCCAGGAAGGTGGTGTTACCTCTCAACGTCATGACATCAGCCTGCGTGACAGCGGCTCCATGAATATACTTTTTGAAGTGGATGGTCGGCGCCTGACGGTAGATGATATCCGCTTGAGTGACAGGCCGGATCTCAGTATGGGGGGGTTTTACCTGGATCAGAACCGCATCAGAGGGAACCTGACCATTTCCCCGGGTGGAGCCACCAGTGATAGCGGTTTCGGTTATGATTTATTTTACAGCTCTACTGGGGGGCGCTTTGGCTACCGCACCAATGATAACCATCTGATACTGGATGGGCTGGGGCTTAATTTTTTCTCCCTTGGCATGAGTCTCGATATGGAGGGGGATGTAGCCGTGTTTCGTGCGCCTCAGGTGGGCGGTCAGTTTGCAGTGGGTGCGATTCGCTACGGGCAATCGCCGGATAACTTCCGGGGTGCCCTTAACGAGCTTCCCAGTATGGGGGGGCTGACTCTCGATTTTGGTTTTAGCAGTCGCTTTGATTTCCAGGCGGGAGGCCGATTCGGTAACGAAGGCCTGCAAATTAACAGCTCCACGCTCTTGAACCGGGGTGCTTTCATCTATTCCACCAACGGTTACAACCTGGCTTTACGGGACCTGTCTGGGGAGTCCCATCTGCGTGATCTGCGCATGGATGTTGCCAGGGACGGGAGTGGGCGTCTTGGTCTTGCCCTCACTCTGGGGGAGGCAGAGGGTGAGCTGAACATCGGCAGGATTGAGCTGGGTAATAGCGGCAGCGTGGGGGGGCTGAACCTGCAATGGCTGTATGCCGACCAACTGGTTAATGACAGAAACTACAGTAACCAGGTTTTTATCCAGGGTGGGGGCAACCCTCACAGCGGGCCACAGGGTTTGCGTCTGGGCGCCGAGTGGAGTCTGGCAGATGGTCAGATTGGCTACACCACTAACGGTAACACGCTATATATCACCGGCATTCAATCCTGGGGAGAAGGTGATGTTACCCTGGATGTTACCCGGGATGGCACTCTTGAAGGCACTGAGTTTTATGACGGTCTCCGGATCGGTTTTGAAGGTATGGCCGGTGGCTATCGCAGTGAGGGTTTGCGGGTTGGTAGCGAAAATGCAGAGCGGCAGGCTGGGATGGAGTTATTAGGCTTGCATCAGGCTTTTGAGTACGACGCCCTGGATGGGCAGATTACCTTGGGCCCTATAGGTGAGGGTGGTGGCGAAGGTCTGTTAATTAACGCGGATATCATCATCCGGGATGCGCTGTCTGGAGCCTTGTTGAATGAGGACGACACTGGTGTCTGGGCGGCCGGGCGTCAGCATGACATTGTGCTCCGGGACATGACCCTGCAAGTCACCGACAACGGCCTGGCACTGGTCTTGGATGAGGGGCGGCAGCTACTTGATATCGGCGATCTGCGTATTGGTCATCGTGACAGCAGCCATAGCTTTGGCCGGGTCTCGTTGCAGACCTATGAAACAGGCAGTGAAATGACGATCAGTGGCCTTGGTGATGGCAGTGAGGGTTTGCGTATTTTCCGCAAACGGATTCTTGCGGAGGAAGTGGATGATGACCGGCGTAACCGTTTTGTCTGGGAAACTGGCAGGCAATCAGAAAACGGGGTGCCAGTAAACGGAAGTGGACTTCAACTGGTGCTGGAAAATATTCATACCAGCGATGGCGCTGATTTAACCGGACAAGGGGGGATCAGTAATACTTTTGGTCTGCAAACAGACACACGGATAAACGTTCGCAATAGCACTCGTACAGCCGGCGAACCACTGGGCCTTGGATTTGAAAACAGAACCCGATTCAGGGAGTTGAACGTGGGCTCCATGGATTTGGTACACCCAACTGGAGGTGCGGCAACAGCGCTCCATGGCATTAGTCTGCAAAACATGGATATCCGTTCTGACCTTGTAGTAACGCCCATTCGTTAGTGCTATTTCAGGCTGCTTTAATGGGAAGCTTTGGTTTTTGCCTGTCCTGCTGGTAAATTCTCCACTCAGCAGGAGAACCTATGAACCTTTATCCCGTAATTCAGATACTCGCAGACGGTGAATTGCACTCTGGCCAAGAGCTGGCTGCAGCCCTTGGTGTCAGTCGCACTGCAGTATGGAAGCAACTGCAATTGCTGGAGTCTGACTACGGGCTGCAGATGACAGCTGTGCGTGGTCAGGGCTACCAGCTGAATTATCCCCTGGATTTACTCGACCATGATCAGATGATGAAATGGTTGGATCCCGCCCTCCAGCCCGGCCTGACGATACAGCTGGAGCCGGTTATCACTTCTACCAACGATACCTTGATGAGCATGCCACCGGGCAAGGCGGATTTCGCCCTGTGTGCGGCTGAAATGCAAACTGCCGGAAAAGGGCGTAGGGGGCGCAGCTGGCATAGTCCTTTTGCCAGCAATCTGTACTTCAGCCTGGCTTTTGATCTCCATGGGGGTGGTGCTGCAGTGGACGGCCTGAGCCTGGTGGCCGGGTTGGCGACTGCAGAAGCCCTGGAAACCCTGGTGCAAAAGTCAGTGACCCTGAAATGGCCTAACGATGTGTGGATGGCAGATCGCAAACTTGCAGGGGTTCTGGTTGAGCTGCAGGGTGAGGCTCAGGGAGGTTTCCGGGTGGTTCTGGGGATCGGCCTGAATGTGTATCTGACTCCGGAGCAGGGAAGCGTCATCGATCAACCCTGGACCTCACTGCAGCAACACCAGGCTGTTCCTGCCGGTGGACGTAACCGTCTGTTGGCGGTATTGCTGAATCATCTGTTGCCTTGTCTGAACGAATTTCGCAAATCAGGCTTCGCCCCATTTTATCAGCGCTGGCAGGGTTTGGATGCATTGCGGGATCAGCCCCTGATGGTGCCTGGGCAGGATCTGCGGGGAACCGGGGCGGGGGTTGATGAGCGGGGCTGCCTGCTGTTGAAGACCACCGACGGTCTGATAACCCTTAATGCCGGGGAAGTCAGTATCCGCAGGGAGCAGCCATGATTCTGCAGTTGGATGCCGGCAATAGCCGGATTAAATGGCGTTTGCTGGATCCGGTAACCGGAGAGGCTGCTGCAAGGGGGGTGGTGACACACGGGGAGCATTTACAGTTGCCCGAAGCGTTGGCAAAACCACAGGAGGTGCAGTTGGCCAGTGTGGCGGGTAAAGCGCAACACGACGCCTTGGTTGAATGGGTTAAAAATCAGTTAAAGCTGCCCGTACATGAAGCCAGCACTCAGCAGCAACAGGGCTGTCTTCGTAACAGCTACCAGGAACCGGTTACCATGGGAGTAGACCGTTGGCTGGCAATGCTGTCGGCCAGTCACCGGTTTGCCGGTGGAGTGGCAGTGCTTGATGCTGGAAGTGCTCTGACACTGGATTACGTTGCGGCAGACGGCCATCATCTTGGGGGCTATATCCTGCCAGGGGTAACTACCATGGCACGGTCATTGAAGCAGGATACAGCCCGGGTTCCGTTTCAGTTTGACGATATAGTGCATTCCGCGTCCACACAGAAGCCCGGCCAGTGCACTCAGGACTGTGTCAGTGGTGGACTGGTTTGGCTGATGGAGCAACTAATGGCGGGGGTTCGCAGGGACATGGAGCACTACAGACTGGCTCAACTGGTGATCACCGGAGGTGATGGCCGCCTGCTTTGTCCTCAGCCTCAGGGGGGCACCTATATAGAGCCTGAACTGGTGCTGGATGGTCTTGGGCGTTACTGGCAGTTGCAGCGTAGAGAGTCGCGGGGAGTGTCATCATGAGCCGCTGGTTGTGTTATCTGCTGGTTCTGGCGAATGGGCTGGTTTTCTGGTTGGCCAGTCAAAGTTACGTGCCCCAGGAGACCCGGTTGGCTCAGGCGAATTTGCCTCGGGTTGCAGCTCTGCAGCTAGTGGGTGAAACAACGCCTCCCGAAGTGCCTGAAACCACCGGTGATTTGCCGGTCACGGATTGTTTTTTAGTGTCTGGATTTACCAGCCAGGAAGATGCCCGCCGTTGGCGTGAACAACAGGAGCTTGAGTCTCCTCAGGCCAGAACAGAAACAATAACCGTGAGGTTGCCGCCACATTACTGGGTGCTGGAGCCGCCCTTAAATAACCGTGAGGCAGCATTGAGCCGCCTGGCAAACATCCAGCAGAAAGGTATCGACAGTTTTTTGATTGCCACCGGGGAGCAGCAGTGGGGCATTTCACTAGGGCTGTTCGAAACCCGTGAGCGGGCAGAAACTTTGTTGTCCCGCTTGAACGATGAGGGCCTGGAAGCCACTCTCAGGCAGCGTGAGCGTAACGAGCAGCTGTATGGGTTGGTGGGCGGTGAGCGGTTACAGCAGAAAGCCAAGAGCCAGCTGTTACAACCCAATGGCCTGGCCCTGGCTTTACAACCCTGCGAAGGTGTTGCAAAGGCTGGTAAAAGTCCTTAATATACCGCTCCTCGCTGAATGGCGTGTGTGCTGGTGTAGCTCAGTAGGCAGAGCAACTGACTTGTAATCAGTAGGTCGGGGGTTCGATTCCCTCCACCAGCTCCAGTATTTAGTCGAGGCAGTAAAGAGTTTAAGGTAGGCGGCAGTGCCGTTTACTGCGAGGAGGGGTTCCCGAGCGGTCAAAGGGATCAGACTGTAAATCTGACGCGAGAGCTTCGCAGGTTCGAATCCTGCCCCCTCCACCATATTAGCGGGTGTCGTATAGTGGCTATTACCTCAGCCTTCCAAGCTGATGACGCGGGTTCGATTCCCGCCACCCGCTCCAGGTTTCGGCTCATGTAGCTCAGTCGGTAGAGCACATCCTTGGTAAGGATGAGGTCACCGGTTCAATTCCGGTCATGAGCTCCAGTAAAAGCCGGTAGCTAAAAATCCTTTAATGGGAGATTGATCAAGTGTCCAAGGCAAAGTTTGAACGTTCCAAGCCCCACGTCAACGTAGGCACCATCGGTCACGTTGACCATG
>REBR01000267.1 GCA_007692645.1 Halomonadaceae bacterium
CAGGCGAAGTTTCTTGAGCTGGTGCACCGGCTGGACCGGGATACCTCGGGTCTGGTGATGGTGGCCCGCAAGCGCAGTGCCCTGGTGGTACTGCAAAATCAGATGCGCCATAAGCAGGTACGCAAGACCTATCACGCCCTGGTGGCGGGGGACTGGCCTGGTGAGCTGAAACAGATGGACCAGGCGTTATTGCGCTATGAAACTGCATCCGGTGAAAGACGCGTACGTATAGATGAAGCGGGCAAGGAATCATTGACCCGTTTTCGGGTGCTGGAGCGTTTTTCTGGTTACACCCTGGTGGAGGCTTCGCCGGTAACCGGCCGTACCCATCAGATCCGTGTACATGCGGCGGCAGCGGGTCACCCCATTGCCGGTGACAGCAAGTATATGGACGATGCCAGCAACCGGGCTTTTCGCCAGGTTGGGGGCACACGATTAATGCTGCATGCAGCGGCCCTGGCAATCACTCCCCCCGGGGAGGAAAAGAAGGTGCGCTTTGAGGCGCCCCAGGAGCGGTTGTTTGCCCAGATACTGAAGGCTTTGCGGGAGCGAAAAACACGATGAAGTACCAGGCAGTAATTTTTGACTGGGATGGTACGCTGGTGGACTCTGTGGATCATATTGCCACCTGTCTGCAGTTGGCGGCAGCGGAGCTGAATTATCCGCCACGAACCCTGGAGCAGTGCCGGCACATTGTTGGTCTGGGTATGGTAGAAGCACTAAACCTTCTGTATCCGGGCATTCAGGAAGCGGAGATGCTGGCCTTGCGTAAGGCTTACGGGGTGCACTTTTTTGCCCGTGAAACGCTACCGGAAAATGTCTTCAGCGGTGCCCATGGCATGCTGGACGGGCTGCTAAGTGTTGGCCAGCGCCTGGCAGTTGCCACCGGTAAAAGTCGCCCGGGGCTGGATAAAGGCTTGCACACCAGTGGCCTGGGGCCGTACTTTGAGCTCACCCGCTGTGCTGATGAAACCGCTTCCAAGCCAGACCCCACCATGCTCAGGCAGATTCTCGCCGCCTGGGATCTGCCCCCGGAGCAGGTCATTATGGTAGGTGACACTTCTTTTGATCTGGAAATGGCCCACCGCATTGGCATGCCTGCCGTGGGGGTTACCTGGGGTGGTCATCAGCGGGATTCACTGCAGGCCTGGCAGCCGATAGCAGTGGTAGATGAAATGCAGCAGCTCAGCAGGGTATTGGCAGGTTTGTCCCACTCTGCCTGAGCAATCGATTAACGACAGTACACAGGTATTCAGCTATGTCAGATTGGGATTCAAAATCCGATACACCCGATTGGGGGGCGCCTGTTCCCGGTGGCAAAGACAGCTCCGGTGGCAACTCCGGAAGTGGCGGTGGCCAGCCCCCGGGGAGTCATCCTGATTCCAAAGAATGGCGACTGATTGAAAAGACCATGCTGTCCATGCAGACAGAGGCCAAGCGCGGCCGCCGCTGGGGCATATTTTTTAAGAGCCTGACGTTTCTTTATCTGTTTGCCCTGTTGTTTCTTATCCGCTCCCCCTTCGATTCAGGCACCGATCGGCCTGCAGGTAAGGACCACACTGCCGTGATCGATGTGCGCGGGGTAATTGCAGAAGATCAGGATGCTAGTGCTGATAACCTGGCCACCGCTCTTCGGCGGGCTTTTGAGGCAGAGCGCTCCAAGGCAATTATTCTGCGCATTAACAGCCCCGGCGGTAGTCCGGTGCAGTCCGGCTACGTGTATGACGAAATCAAGCGGTTGCGGGATAAGCACCCGGAGAAAAAAGTCTATGCGGTGATTTCTGACCTGGGTGCTTCCGGCGCTTATTATATCGCCGCTGCAGCGGATGAAATCTACGCTAACAAGTCCAGCCTGGTAGGCTCCATTGGGGTCATCGGTGGTGGTTTTGGTTTTACTGGGACCATGGAAAAGCTTGGTATCGAGCGGCGTATTTACACATCAGGTGACAACAAAGCATTCCTTGACCCCTTCTCCCCGGAGCGGGAAGAAGAGGTGGTGTTCTGGGAGTCCGTTCTGGACCAGACGCACCAGCAGTTTATCGCGGATGTACAAGCCGGGCGGGGAGATCGCCTGGCGGACGATGAAGATCTGTTTTCAGGCCTGATCTGGAACGGCGAAAAGGCCCTTGGTCTGGGCTTGGTGGACGGGCTGGGCAGTGCGGGTTACGTTGCCCGTGAAGTGGTGGGTTACGAAGAAATGGTAGACTACAGTTTTGAGGCGTCACCTTTTCAGCGTTTAATGCGCCAACTGGGCACTTCCGTGGGTCGTGGCCTGTCTCAGGCACTGCGAAATGAGGGGCCCCGGCTGCAATAATTCGCCGGTGTCTACAGGATAAACACGCGCAGCCTTTGACACAGGAGGGTTTGCGCCATAAAATTGCGCGCTTATGTCGAACGCCGAATTGCCGACCCAGGTCGACGCTTACAGAATTTTCGAGCAGGACTGCCAGCGACAGGGTCAGTTGCCACTGACAATGTTCCCGCGGTTAGGTGCTTTGCTGGTGTCAGATGAGGGTGAAATGCACGCCACACTGCATTTTTCCTTCGACAGTGAGAAGCGGCGGGTGCTGCAGGGTTCAGTGCGCTCACAGGTTCAGGTGCGTTGTCAGCGCTGTCTTGAAGCCATGTCCCAGCAATTGGATTCCGACTTTCTGGTAGCCGTTGTGGCCAGCGATGATCTGGCCAGGGAATTACCTGCCGAGTTTGAGCCGGTTATTGTGAGCGAGCAGGAGCTGGATTTGCTGGCATTGCTCGAAGATGAGCTGATCATGGCATTACCGGACTTCCCCCTGCATCAGGAGCAGGAGTGTCCGGCAACGCCAGTACTGGAAGATATCAATGCCAGTGCCAATGCCGAGCTGGCCGATGCAGCACAGGAGAAGGAAAACCCCTTCAGTGTGTTGGCAGACATAAAAGGCAAGTTGGACAAATAAAGTTTCACAGGAATTTTACAGGCCCCAGGCGGCGAAAGCCGGCTGATGCAATATCCGTTCAGGAGAACACGTCATGGCAGTTCAGAAGAATCGTAAAACCCGCTCCAAGCGTGGCATGCGCCGGTCCCACGACGCGCTGACCAAGCCCACGCTGTCTACCGATCCCACCACCGGTGAGATCCACCGTCGCCATCATATTACTCCAGACGGTTTTTACCGCGGCAAGAAAGTCATCGAGACCAGCGAAGACTGAGTCCTGTGACTGACCGCATAACGATTGCCGTTGATGCCATGAGTGGTGATCGCGGCGCCGAGTGTGCGGTACAGGCGGCAAAAGCCGCTGTGGAAAGTAGTAAAGCCTTGAGTATTCTGCTGGTGGGCAATCAGCAGATACTTGAGGCTTTTTTGTGGTCGCCCCACCCGCGCCTGCGCATCGTGGACGCCCCGGACCGGGTGACCATGGATGAGCGCCCCTCCTATGCTTTAAGGCACAAACAGAACTCTTCCATGGCAGTGGCCCTGCGGCTGGTTCGCGACGGTGAAGCAGACGCCTGTGTCAGTGCCGGCAATACCGGTGCACTGATGGCCCTGGGTCGCAGCATTGTCAAAACCTACCCCGGTATCGAGCGCCCGGCTATTATCAAGCGCCTTCCCGCCCCCGGCCAGAACTGCTATGTGCTGGACCTGGGGGCGAATGTGGACGCCAGTGCCGAGCATCTGTTCCAGTTCGCCATTATGGGGTCCCTGATGGCGGAAGCCATTGAAGGCATTGCTGCACCCCGTGTGGCGCTGCTGAATGTGGGCCAGGAAGCCATCAAGGGCAACGAGCAGGTACGCCTGGCTTCCCATTTGCTCTCGGAAAGTGCCCATCTGCATTACATCGGCTTTATTGAAGGTCACCAGCTGTTTGATAACGCGGCAGATGTGGTGGTCTGTGACGGCTTTGTCGGCAATATTGCACTGAAAACCGGCGAAGGTGTTGCTGTCATGTTGATCGATCTGGTGCGTAAGACGTTTGCCTCAAGCCTTTGGGGCCGTGCCGTAGGGATGTTGGCCGCCCCAATTTTACGGCGACTGTTGCGCCGCATGGACCCGGCCCGCCACAATGGCGCCAGTTTTATCGGGCTCCAGGGGGTGGTGGTAAAGAGCCACGGTAATGCCTGTGAGCGGGGGCTGCTAGCGGCGATCCTGCAGGCAGAGAGGGAAGTGCAGCAGCAGATTCCGCAACGGCTAAACCAACGCCTGGATGAGTTGGTGTTTTAATAAAAAAAATGGAGAGCAGCTATGAAAACAGCTTTCGTATTCCCCGGTCAGGGTTCCCAGAAAGTGGGCATGCTGAGGGAATCAGCAACACAGAATCCTCTGGTAAAATCCACCTTTAATGAAGCCTCAGAAGTGCTGGGTTATGATTTGTGGCAGCTGTGTCAGGAGGGACCTGAAGAGCGGCTTAACAGCACTGAGGTAACCCAGCCAGCTATATTGACGGCCAGCGTTGCCCTGTGGCGTTGTTGGCAGTCCGCTGAGGGTTTGACGCCGGCAATGGTGGCAGGCCACAGCCTGGGGGAGTACAGTGCGCTGGTGGCAGCAGGAAGTTTGGATTTCGCCGACGCCGTGGCCCTGGTCCAAAAACGTGCCCTGGCGATGCAGGCTGCCGTGCCTCAGGGGCAGGGCAGCATGGCGGCCATTCTGGGCCTTGACGACGCGCAGGTGCAGGTTGCCTGTGAGAGTGCAGCCCAGGGGCAGGTTGTCAGTGCCGTGAATTTTAACGCCCCGGGACAAGTGGTTATTGCTGGTCACCGGGATGCTGTAGAGCGTGCCATCCTTGCTTGCAAAGAGGCAGGTGCCAAACGGGCCATGGCTCTGCCGGTGAGCGTTCCGTCTCACTGTACCCTGATGTTTCCTGCAGCAGATGTCATGGCGCAAGCTCTGGCTGTGACGCAGGTCCGGGATGCGGTGATACCAGTGGTGCAGAATGTGTCCGCAGAGGCTACCAGTGATGCCTCAGTGATTGCAGATAATCTGGTGAAGCAGTTAGTGTCACCGGTACTCTGGACTGACTCGGTTCGTTCACTGGCTGCAACAGGGTGTAACACGCTGATAGAGTGTGGTCCGGGGCGGGTGCTGGGGGGGCTGGTCAAGCGTATTGACCGGCAGCTGACCTGTCTGCCACTAGAGACGCCAGAGCAGCTTCAGGCGGCTTTAATGCAAATGAAAATAACAACAACGTAAAGGTCTTCCCAGTAAGGCCGGAGGAACAGTATGACGCTCACAGGCAAAATCGCCCTGGTGACCGGCGCCAGTCGCGGCATCGGTGCCGCCACCCTGATGGCATTAGCGCGCCAGGGTGCTACCGTGATTGGCACTGCGACCAGTGAGTCCGGTGCCCAGGGGATCAGCCAGGCACTGGCCAGTGAAAACCTGCCCGGTACCGGTCAGGTCCTTAACGTCACCGATCCCGATAGCGTGACGGCTACCCTGAAACAGATCAGCACCGATTATGGCCCCCCGGAAATACTGGTGAACAACGCCGGTATCACCCGGGATGGCCTGATGATGCGCATGAAAGAAGAAGACTGGCAGTCCACATTAGACGCCAACCTCAGCGGTGCCTGGCGGGTCAGTAAAGCCTGTTTACGTGGCATGACCAAGGCCCGCCGTGGGCGCATTATCAATATCAGCTCCATCGTTGCCCGCATGGGAAACCCCGGGCAAACCAACTATTGCGCCAGTAAGGCCGGGCTCGAGGGTTTTACCCGCAGTCTGGCCCGGGAAATTGCCGGCCGTGGCATTACTGTTAATGCCGTAGCGCCAGGATTTATCGCCACAGACATGACCCGGGAGCTTGACGACAGCCAGCGTCAGGCTATGCTCGCTGCAGTTCCCCTGGGGCGTCTGGGTGAGCCAGAGGAAGTGGCCGCACTGGTGGCTTTTCTGGCATCGGATCACGCCGCATACATTACTGGAGAAACTATTCAGGTGAATGGCGGCATGTATATGGCCTAAGGGCCGACTGAAACGTCGCTACGGGCTCGCAGCATAGTGAAGTCGGCTCTGTCTGACCTGCTTGTTTGCCAATAGCGATTCATCTAAACTGGCACCCTCTCAGTGCCGGTCATGTAATAAGAGTGAGGACGTTATGAGTACTATTGAAGATCGCGTTAAGAAGATTGTTTGCGAACAGCTCGGTGTAAAAGAGTCTGAAGTACAGAACACATCTTCTTTCGTAGAAGATCTTGGTGCAGATTCCCTGGATACCGTGGAACTGGTGATGGCACTGGAAGAAGAATTTGAAACTGAAATTCCCGATGAAGAAGCAGAAAAGCTGGCGACAGTGAAAGACGCCATTGTCTACATCGAATCACACAGCTGAAGCTGTGTTTCGGTGATCCATGGATAGGCCATGCTCAAGAAGCCGCCCCTAGTTTTCGAGGGCGGCTTTTTTAATGGTTACGGATAGCACACAGAGGTCTGATTATGTCTGCACGACGTGTGGTAATTACAGGATTGGGAATGCTGACGCCCCTGGGGAATGATGTAGCCAGCACTTGGCAGGGCATCCAGGCAGGGCGCAGTGGCATTGCCGCCATTGATCGCTTTGACACTGAAGGGTTTTCCACCCGTATTGGTGGTGCCATCAAGGGTCTCGAACTGGGTGATTACCTGAACCCGAAAGACGTACGCAAAATGGATACCTTTCTGCAGTACGGCATGGTGGCCGGTATCCAGGCGATACAGGACTCCGGACTGATGGACACTCCTGGTCTGGACCCTGACCGGGTCGGCCTTGCTATCGGTTCCGGCATTGGTGGCCTGGAGTTTATCGAAAAAAGCCACAAAGCCCTGCTCAACAGCGGCCCGCGAAAAGTCTCGCCGTTCTTTGTGCCCGCCTCGGTCATCAACATGGTCTCCGGCAATCTGGCCATCCGTTACGGATTGCGCGGTCCCAATATCGCCATTACCACAGCTTGCACTACCGGTACCCATAATATTGGCTATGCCGCCCGAACCATTGCCTATGGTGATGCAGATGCCATGGTGGCCGGTGGTGCTGAAATGGCCACAACCCCCACCGGGCTTGCGGGCTTTGCCGCTGCCCGAGCCTTATCCGGACGTAACGAAGCGCCGGAACAGGCCAGCCGCCCCTGGGACCGGGACCGGGACGGTTTTGTGCTCAGTGACGGTGCCGGCATTATGGTTCTGGAAGAGCTGGAACATGCCCGTGCCCGGGGCGCCAACATCGTGGCGGAGCTGGTGGGCTTTGGTATGAGCGATGACGCCCACCATATGACAGCACCCCCGGAAGACGGCAGTGGCGCCCGTAAGGCCATGTTGAACGCCCTGGGGGATGCCCGGCTTAATCCCACCGATGTGGACTACATCAATGCCCACGGCACCAGTACTTTGGTGGGGGATGTGGCAGAAGTGCGGGCAGTGCGTGGTGCCCTTGGGGACCATGCTGACAAGGTGGCTGTCAGTAGCACCAAGTCCATGACCGGGCATTTGTTGGGGGCTGCGGGGGCAGTGGAGGCGATATTTTCCGTGCTGGCCATCCGCGACGGCATTCTGCCCCCGACGATTAATCTGGATAACCCGGATACCGGTTGCGACCTGGACTTTGTCAGTGACGGTGCCCGCCAGGCAACGGTCAATGTCAGTCTGTCCAACTCCTTTGGCTTTGGCGGCACCAACGGCACACTGGTGTTTCGCCGGTTTCAGGACTGATGGCGGGTAAAAAGCTTCAAGGCATCGGTTTGCCGGGTTCTGGCTGTGAGTGGTTCTGGCCCGGTGAAGACTGCCGGGTTCCCCTGGACGACCGTGGCCTGGCCTATGCTGACGGTCTGTTTGAAACATTGCGGGTAAATCACCAGGGCCCGGTGCTCATGGCAGAGCACCGGGCCAGGTTATTGCACAGCGCCCATCAACTGGAAATCCCCTTCGGTCCCACGGATTTTGATGAATGGCAGCAGCAGGCCAGTCAACGGGGTTTGCTGAAATGCCGTGCCGGAAACGACCAGATTCTGAAAATCACCCTGACACGGGGCTCCGGAGGCCGCGGCTATGGTCGCCCGGAAAAACCCCGGCCTCGGGTGCTGACGGCACGTCTGCAGGCACCACCTATTCCCCAAGGTTCGGTGAAAGCCCAGTTGTGCCGATATCCGGTGCAGGTGGCCCCGCACCGGGCCGGCCTAAAGACCCTGGAGAAACTGGATCAGGTGATGGCCAGCCGGGAGCTGCGTGGCGATGTGTTTGAAGGGCTGATGCCAGACAGTGCCGGCCACATAGTGGAAGGCACCCGTAGTAATCTATTGCTACTGTTATCAGACCGCCATCTGGTGACGCCACCGTCCCGGTCACTGGCAGTGCAGGGAACCCTGCGGGACTGGCTAATCCGGGAATTACCGACCCGGGGCCTGCGGGTGCGGGAGTCGGCATTGACCCTGAGCATGCTGAAGCGGGCTCAGGGGGTGGCAGTGGTCAACAGTGTCTTTGGCGTGGTACCACTGGCTGAGTTGGACGGTGTAACCCTCGGGCAGCACCCGCTGTTGGAAGACATTCGAGACTGGTGCGCCCAGCAAATCGGGTTAGCCGCTGGTACAACCTGAGTGACGATAACGACATAAGGCATTTATCGTGGTTAAACGAGTCATTATGACCATGGCAGCCCTGGTCCTGTTTCTGGGGGTGTCTGCCGGGTTTCTGGTCTGGCAGCAGATGGCACAGCTGCAGGTTGCCGCTCCCATCAGTGAACCTCAGGTGCTGGAGGTGTCCCAGGGCACCCCCTTTATCCATATTGTGCGGGCCATGGAAGACCGTGGCTGGGTAGAGCGGGGAGAGTGGCTGCGCCTGTATACCCGCTTCAACCCGGAGCTTGGGGCCCTGCAGGCTGGCTACTATGAATTCAAGCCCGGCATGAGTCCCGTGGATATGCTCACCATGATGGCTGCAGGTAAAAGTAAGCGCTGGCCGATCCGTTTTCTGGAAGGCTGGACCTTTGCGCAGATGCGCCAGGAACTGGCCCGCCACGAGCAGTTGCAGCAAACCCTGCCTGGGCTGAGCAATGAGGAAGTGATGCAGGCCCTGGGCATGGACGAGGATATGCACCCGGAAGGCTGGTTTTTCCCAGATACCTATAATTACCGGGCAGGTCAGAGTGACATGAGTATTCTGCGCCAGGCCTTCAACACCATGAACCGGACCCTGGCCAATGAATGGGAGGCGCGCATGGAGGGGCTGCCCTATGAGACTCCTTATGAAGCGTTGATCATGGCCTCCATTGTAGAGCGGGAAACCGGTGCGCCCCACGAACGGGGTGAAGTGGCCGGTGTCTTTGTCCGCCGCCTGGATAAAGGCATGCGCCTGCAAACTGACCCGACGGTGATTTATGGTATGGGGGAACGCTACCAGGGGCGTATTACCCGCTCTGACCTGCAGGAACACACCCCATGGAACACCTACCGGATTAGTGGTCTGCCTCCTACGCCCATCGCCATGCCCGGGCAGGGAGCGATTCATGCGGCCCTGAACCCAGAAGACGGCGACACCTTCTATTTTGTTGCCCGTGGCGATGGTACCCACCAGTTCTCCCGCACCCTGGCAGAACACAACCGGGCAGTGCGGGAGTTCCAGTTGCAGCGCCGTTCTGATTACCGCTCCTCCCCGGCGCCGGTTACTGGGCCAGACCCCCAATCCAGTGAGGAAGAGGTTGCTGAAGAAGAGCCCACGGCGCCAATCAGCGATGATAGGGAGGCACAGGATAATGACTGAGCCCAGACGCGGTCTGTTTATCACGATGGAAGGTACAGAAGGGGTGGGGAAGTCCACCAACATGGAATTTCTGGCAAATCAGCTGGCAGCCCGTGGCATAGACTATGTGGTCACCCGCGAGCCTGGTGGAACCCCCATGGCGGAAGAAATCCGGGAGCTGTTGCTGCGCCGCCGTGAGGAGCCGGTTCAGGGCCTGACAGAGCTGCTGCTGATGTTTGCCGCCCGATCCCAGCATCTGCACAGCTTTATTCTGCCCCGTTTAAAGGAGGGGGTCTGGGTGCTCTGTGACCGTTTTACCGATGCCACCTATGCTTACCAGGGAGGGGGCCGGCAAATGCCCATGGAGCAGGTACAACTATTGGAACAACTGGTACAGGGAGACCGGCGGCCAGACCATGTGCTGCTGCTGGATGCCCCCGTTGCTGTGGGAATGCAGCGCATTCGTGGTCGGGATCTGGCGCCGGATCGGTTTGAGCAGGAGCAGCAGGCATTTTTTCAGCGGGTACAGGATGTTTACCGGGAACGGGCCCGGCAGGCGCCGGAGCGTTATCATCAGATCGATGCCAGCCAGCCCCTGAATCAGGTGCAGAGTGACCTTTCTGCAGTTCTCGATACAATCATCATGGGAAGGCACCACTAACCCGTTAACCCGCGCAGCGCAACTCCTTTAGGTGAGCTCAGACTGCCGTTCGGTAACAGAAAGCCACCGACGGTATAGTAAAGTTACCAGAAATATCGACAAACTGGCCTCTTCTGCTTTAATGAACTCAGTCCTATTCCCATTCGTAATGGTTAAGGACACTTAGAGTTTTCAAGGGAGGCCCCATGTTTGACGCAAGTCGTGTTTTGAATTCCTCGTTCAATGATGAACCCCGAGATCAGCTATGGCAGGGGATCATCAACAACCATTTCGTTGACGAAACGGCCTACCTTGAATCCCTGATGTCCCTGGCCACCCCAGACAGCAGTCACCGTAAAGCCATTGAAGAGCAGGCCAGCGCCATCATTCGTGATGTGCGGGATCAAGACGAATCCGTACACATGGTGGATGCACTGTTGCAGGAATACAGCCTGGATACGGAAGAGGGGGTATTGCTGATGTGTCTGGCGGAAGCCCTGATGCGGATTCCAGACTCCCATACCGCCGACGCCCTGATTAAAGACAAAATGGGGGATGCGGACTGGAAAAAGCACATGGGCCGCAGTGAGTCTGTGCTGGTGAATGCCTCCACTTGGGGCATGTTGCTCACCGGCAAAGTGGTCAAGCTCGACAGTCCCTTGGATGGCCAACCCCGCAGTATCTGGAAACGCCTGATCAACCGGGCCGGTGAACCGGTGATCCGCAAAGCCATGTACCAGGCCATGGGCATTATGGGTCGCCAGTTTGTGCTGGGCAGGGACATTGATGAAGCCCTTGATAACGGCCGTGAAAGCCGCGACAAGGGTTACAGCTACTCCTTTGATATGTTGGGGGAGGCGGCCCTTACCCAGGAAGATGCAGACAAGTATTTTGACCATTACTGGAAAGCCATCGAAGCCGTGGGTAACAACCGTTACCCCCGGGGTAAAGTGCCGGTACCTTCCGTTTCTATCAAATTGTCCGCCCTGCATTTCCGTTATCACCGTTCCCATCAGGAGCGGGTTCATGGAGAACTGGTGCCTACTGTTCGGCGACTGGTGAAACATGCCCGTGGTTTGGGTGTGCCACTGACGGTGGATGCAGAGGAGATGGACCGCCTGGAACTGTCCCTTGAAGTCTTTGCGGCGGTCTATCAGTCAGAAGAAGCCCAAGGCTGGGGAGAGTTTGGCCTGGCGGTTCAGGGCTACTCCAAACTGGCACTGCCGGTACTGAGCTGGCTGAATGCCCTGTCTCGGGAGCAGGGGGACCTGATACCCGTGCGGCTGGTGAAAGGTGCTTACTGGGATACGGAAATCAAGCACTGTCAGCAGCTGGGCACCAGGGCCTACCCGGTGTTTACCCGTAAAGAAGGCACCGACCTGTCCTATCTGGCCTGTGCCCGCTACCTGTTGAGCCCCGGTGTACAGGGCAATATTTACCCCCAGTTTGCCAGCCATAACGCTCACACCGTGGCTTCTGTTTTGCATTACGCCCGCCAGGAACCCACAGCGGTGTTTGAATTCCAGCGCCTCCATGGCATGGGGGATGCGCTCTATGGCGCCGTTATGAAAGACAAGGGCATTCCAGTACGCATTTATGCGCCAGTGGGTGCCCATAAAGATCTGCTGCCTTACCTGGTGCGGCGGTTGCTGGAAAACGGCGCCAACTCCTCCTTCGTACACCGGGTGGTAGATGCGGAAACTCCGATTGAGGACCTGGTACAGCACCCGGTCACTGTGCTGAAAAGCTATGCCAGCTATCACGATCCAAGGATTCCTCTGCCACAGGACATCTACGGCAAGCACCGGCGCAACTCCAAAGGCCAGAATCTGATGGTGCTGAGCGATCTGGAACCTTTGGTGGCAGCCATTAACCGGTGGTCGGGCCACCATTGGACCGGGGCCCCCATTATTAACGGCAAAGACCGCCGTGAGGGCTCACCAAGCACCGTGGCCAACCCCGCAGACCGGGATCACACCACCGGGCAGATCTACTGGAGCCGCCCGGAACAGGTAACAGAGGCCCTGGAGCTGGCCACTGCCGGCAGCAAGCTGTGGCGTAAAACCGCAGCGGAAAGCAGGGCCCAGTGCCTGGAGCGTTTTGCGGACCTGATGGAAGCTAACCATGCAGAGCTGATGGCCCTGTGCACCCGGGAAGCGGGAAAGACTCTGCAGGATGGCATTGACGAAGTGCGGGAAGCGGTGGATTTCTGCCGTTACTACGCCAATCAGGCCCGGGATAAATTTGCCCAGGCCACCCCATTGCCTGGCCCCACCGGGGAGTCCAACGAAATCTATCTGGAAGGGCGCGGGGTGTTTCTCTGTATCAGCCCCTGGAACTTTCCTCTGGCCATTTTTGCCGGCCAGATCATGGCGGCACTGGCCGCTGGCAATGCGGTGCTGGCCAAGCCCGCAGAACAGACCAGCCTGGTGGCCCATCGGGCGGTGCAACTGATGCTGGAGGCGGGCTTTCCGCCAGAAGTTATCCAGTTGCTTCCCGGTGACGGTGCCGGCATTGGTAAACAGCTACTGCCGGATGCCCGGGTCAGTGGCGTCACCTTTACCGGTTCCACCGGCACTGCCCATGTGATTAACCGTGCCCTGGCAGCCCGTGAGGGAGCCATTGTGCCGCTGATTGCCGAGACCGGTGGCCAGAACGCCATGATTGTGGACAGCAGTGCGCTGCCTGAGCAGGTGGTACGGGATGTTCTGCAGTCCGCATTTGCCAGTGCCGGCCAGCGCTGCTCCGCCTTGCGGGTGCTCTATGTGCAGGAAGATGTGGCGGATACTATTGAAACGCTGCTGGTGGGTGCCATGAAAGAGTTGCACCCGGGTAACCCGGCGGAACTGAAAACTGATGTGGGGCCTGTGATTGATGAACAGGCCCGGGAACTGCTGAACCGCCACTGTAAAAACCTCCGTGACAGCGGCTATCGCCTGATTGGGGAAACGCCCCTGCCCAAGGGCACGGACAAAGGGTGTTTTGTGGCTCCTCAGGCCTTTGCCATTAGCAGTATCAATGATCTGAAGCAGGAAAACTTCGGTCCCATCCTCCATGTGGTGCGCTACAAGGCCCGTGAGCTTGACCGGGTCATTGATGAAATTAATGAGGCGGGTTATGGCCTGACCCTGGGTATCCACAGCCGCAGTGAATCCACGGCGGAATATATCGAATCCCGGGTCCGGGTGGGCAACACCTACATTAACCGTAACCAGATTGGCGCAGTGGTCGGGGTGCAACCCTTTGGTGGTCAGGGCCTGTCAGGTACTGGCCCAAAAGCCGGCGGCCCCCATTACCTACTACGGTTTGCCACAGAGCGTACTCGCACTAATAACACCACTGCCGTGGGGGGCAATGCCACCCTGTTGTCACTGGGGGTAGAAACCCTCTCAGTAGATGGCCAGCCCACCACCTCCAGGAATTCAGCAGGAGGCTGATACCCAGGCACCTGGCAAAGTGCTGTCTAGCGCCAGTACTTTGCCATTAAGCACCACCACACTATCTCAAAAAAAGGGGTTTCAGCCCCGGAGGAGCAGTGCTTTATGGAAGTCGAGAATCTAACCGTCGTTACCCTGACCTTTGTCGTGTATATCGTGGGTATGCTGGCTCTGGGTCTGGTGGCCTACATGCGTACCCAGAACCTGGCGGATTACGTCCTGGGGGGGCGTAACCTGGGGCCAATTCCTTCTGCCTTAAGTGCCGGCGCTTCAGATATGAGCGGCTGGCTGCTGCTGGGTCTGCCCGGTTATGCCTATGCGGCAGGTTTTGAAGCCATCTGGATTGCGGTGGGTCTGTTAGTAGGTACCTGGCTGAACTGGCTGGTGGTGGCCCGGCGGTTACGTAACTACAGTGCCGCTGCAAAAGACTCCCTGACCATTCCTTCGTATCTGGAAAATCGCTTCAACGACACCAGTCGTGTGCTGCGGGTCATTGCCGCGTTTTTTATTCTGCTGTTTTTCCTGTTTTATACCAGCGCGGGGCTGGTCGCCGGCGGCAAGTTGTTCGAAACTGTTTTCGAGATGCCCTATCAGTGGGCAGTGATTGTGGGTACCGTTGCTGTGGTTTCCTACACCCTGTTTGGTGGTTTTCTCGCCGTATCCTGGACTGACGTAGTGCAGGGCCTGCTGATGATGGCTGCTCTGGCACTGGTGCCGGTACTTGCCATCAGTGATGCAGGCGGCTGGAACTCTGTTACTGCTGCCATGGGGGAAGAAAACAGCAACTTCCTGAATATGTTTACCGACGATGAAGGGAGAGCACTGGGTTTTGTAGCCATTGCCTCACTGCTGGCCTGGGGGCTGGGTTACTTTGGTCAGCCCCACATACTGGCCCGCTTCAAGGCCATCAGCAGTGAAGACAAAGTGCCTTATGCCCGGCGCATTGCCGTGAGCTGGTCCGCTATCACCTTGCTGGGTTCATTGCTGGTGGGCTTCGCTGCCATCGGTTTCTTTGATGTAACGGTGGAAGACGGTGAAACCGTCTTTATGCTGCTGGTTAACGCCCTTTTCCACCCGGTCGTCTCCGGTATTCTGCTGGCAGCCATTCTGGCGGCCGTCATGAGCACCGCGGATTCCCAACTTCTGGTGTGCTCCTCGGCCCTGGCTGAAGACTTCTATAAAGGTTTCTTCCGCAAGGAAGCCAGCCAGTCTGAGCTGGTGATGGTTGGCCGGGTGGCAGTGGTAGTTATTGCTTTGATTGCAGCTGCGGTGGCCATGGACGACGAATCCATGGTGCTGGACCTGGTGTCCTATGCCTGGGCCGGCTTCGGTGCCGCCTTCGGTCCTGCCATTATCCTGTCCCTCTACTGGCGTCGCATGAACCGTAATGGCGCCCTGGCCGGCGTGTTGGTGGGTGGCATCACGGTGGTGCTGTGGGATATGGCCAGCGGTGGCCTGTTCGATATCTACGAGATCCTGCCTGGCTTTATCTTCTCTGCCATTGCCATTGTGGTGGTCTCCCTGGCAACAGGGCGTCCGGAAGAAGCTATCGAACGTCAGTTTGATAAGATGGATCCGAACCACGACAGCTAAGTAAGCCCGGCTGTTAAACCCCGCCTGGCTTGCCGGTGCGGGGTTTTTTATAGGCCTCATGTAGCCAAGGACTGACTGAGCCTGCACATTGTTATCTATTCTGAGGATAAAGGCTTTTCAGGGTAACCCTGGTATCCGGTAAAATCGATATACTTGTTTAGCTAGTACCTGATCTGGGTATAAGGCGTAATCAACTGCTGAGAGCGCCACCTTCGGCCCGAAAAACCCATTTTTTACCGTTACATTGATGAAAATCTTAGGAGAACTCAGGGATCTGAGTTCAAAAACACCTTTAAGGATGCCCCATGTCTTTGTCGTTTGAACTGCAACGTGTCGTTTCCACTCTTTTCAGTTTCCTGGCCCACCTGGTTGCCCGAGTGTTTGTCCGGCAATCAGGGGAATTGCATGCATTCATCCTGCCCCCTACCGGTGCAGGTAGTGCTGGGGATCAGGCTATGGTTCAGGCGACCGCGCAGACCTTGTCTGACCGGGGGTTTACCCGAATAGATGTAGTGAGGTATTCACCTGAGGATAATTGGGGGGCCGCTGAAAGATTGTTTACTTCATCTGTTACTTGGCCCAGAAAAAGCCCGTTTTCCTGGGTGAGTTTTGCCCTGAAGGTGGCCAGGGGAAGTCATTTCCTGACATTGGGCGCGGATGTACTAGATGGTAAATACGGTTATATCAAACCCTGGAGAATGCTTGAGGTGTCGTCACTGGCTGCACGACTGGGATTAGACACCCGGATATGTGGCTTTAGTCTCAATAGCAGCCCGCACCCACAGATGATTCGGGCCTTTAACCGCTTAAGTAAGAAGGTTGTCTGTTATCAATGGGACCCGGTATCGGCGCAGCGCTTTCGGGATTTGACCGCCAGACAGGGTGTTGAGGTGGCTGATCTGGCCTTTTTGTTATCCCCGGAAAATTCCCCGTTTGTGGCTGAGGTCGGAGAGTGGATAGACGCCAGACGCCGCCTTGGGGATAAAGTGATGGGGCTTAATCTGAATTATTTACCCTTTGCTGCAATGAAGCTGCAAACAGAGTCTGTTCTGCGTCAGATTACAGAAAATGTAGGGGTATTGCTCCACAGTGAAGATAACCTATCCCTGGTTTTTGTCCCTCATGACTCAAGGGAAGAGCGTAACGACGTCTGGTTTGCCGGGGAAATTTACCAGCGTCTGGATGGTGCGCTAAAACCCCGTTGTCGGCTGATTGAACGGGTGCCAGAGGCTTCTGAAATCAAGGGGGTGGCTTCAATGCTTGATTTTGCCATTACCGGCCGTATGCACTTCCTTATTGCACTGATGGGTTCAGGGGTGCCGGGTCTTGGGGTGACATACCAGGGGAAATTCCAGGGTTTGTACCAGCTTTTTGACATTAAAGGGCTTGGTATAACTCCAAACGAATTTTTGCAACAGGAGCCGTTTCTGGTCAGTGCGAGGAATCTGATTGCTCATTGTGACGACATCCAGTCACGGCTATCCCGGCAATTGGATGCGGTAAAAAAGCTGTCCATGAGTCAGCTGCCAGTTACGAGTAATCCGAGGACTGGATGCGCTAAAAAAACTGTCCCTGAGTCAGCTGCCGATAACATCCCTCCAGTGACGGTATAAGGCGGTTTCGCCAAACAGGTTTTCCAGTTCCTCTTTGGCGGGGGGAGCTTGGTTTTCTGGGGAAAAGCGACTGCTTTCCACGGCTTTGACTAAATCCGCAATGCCGGATTGGATGTTTATCCAATTCTGGAGACCCTTGTCACTAAGCGCTCTGGCGAACGCTGATTCTGTGACAAATAACCGGGTACCACAGGAGAGTGCAAAGAACAGGCTCCCGCTGACGATCATACTTGACTGGTCATTGGCAATGATCACCCCTGCTGCCCGGCGTACCCGTTCAGCCAGATAGCTTTCATCATGAAAGTCGTCCTCAATGATGACATTCTTACCTTCAGAAGCCGTCTTCAGGCTTTGCAGATAACGATTGTCAGTGCAGGGGCCCATGATGGTCAGCTTAGAGGGCAGGGACCATTCAGCGATGACCTCATGGATCCTCTTATAGGGCTCGATTCTTCCAATCATTAAGTATTCAGATCCAGGTGCTGGTGCCGTCTGACGTTGCTTCATCACCGTGGTGGAGCTGTATTTAGGCTCATCCAGGGCATAGAGCGGGTGGGGGACGTAGTAATAGCCCGGTTTTTGCGCTTCTGCAGGGGAGTGAACCACTACCGCATCCGCCAGTTTTTCACCCCAGGCGATCAACCGAGAGACGCGCAGGATATCTTGCCCACGAAGGTTGTGAGGGTGGTGATTGTGTCTTACATAAAACAGTTTTCTGGCTGAGGCGCGATGCAGCAGCATCGAGGCAATATATTCGAACACCCCCCGTAACGTCAGGCGATCAGCTGTTGTCAGGCAGTTTTCCCGCCAGTTAACAATAAGAATATCGTACAGCTTTATCTGGGGCCTGAAAAAAACATTCCTCAGTAGTGCTCCCAGCAATGCTGCGGGGGCAGGCACAGGAGCTACGGTTCCCAGTTGCGACAGAATCTTGCGGTTCTGGCTGATGTAACTGTTAGCTTTCAGATCATGGGGCAGGAGGCCGATAATAGGCGCTGATTTTATTCCCGCTGATTGTATGTCAATGGTCATTGTCTCGTCCGTGAGATTGTTCAATTGAATATTGTTACTAAGTATAAGAATACGATTATCCCGTGCTTAGTCAAAGCCCGCGGTGAAGGATGTGGCCTGTATTGCACGAAATGGCGATTTCTCAGGCTATAAAACAACGCCGCCCAGGTAGCTGGCGGCGTTATCTGTTTCTGGTTAAGTGCTTGGCCGGGCAAGAGCCGATTAAGGTGTCAGGATCACAGTGACAGAGTCATCCACATCATCTGCCATCAGGTAGCCGATGGCCGAAGGATCATTGGCAACAGCAGACTTCATGGCGCTGGCGGAGCTGACTTCCTCAGGAGGCTCACCTTCACCGGTAAACATCTGTTGGGCCCAGAATGACCGCAGCTGTGCTTCAGTCCGCCCGGTAACCGAGCTGTGGAAGGCGGCGCGCTCATCTGTGCCTTGCACCATTTCGATGGGGGTGGCGGAACGGTTACGGTTCAGGTAAATGTTGCGAACCTCGTTTTCTGACAGGCCTGACACACCGCTCGGGTGGGCGATAATCACAATGTCCGCTGCAGCCAGGGGAGATATCACCAATGCAGCCAGGGCAAGAATTCTAAACAGTTTCATAGCAAGTCTCCTTAAAACGCCGCATCGAGTGTGAGGGTGTAAACGTTGGTATGGCTGAAGCGAACGTTACCGGTCGCATCCCGGTTATTGTCCAGCCCGCCGTCGGTCTGACCAAAGGAGCGGGAATGGGTCCAGTCAGCTTTTACCGCAATGCCAGGCATGATGTCGTAACGCACACCGAGGCTATAATCTTCGCGCTTCACGTTGAGAAATGATTGTTGTAACCCGGACTCCAGCACCTGGCCATCGCGGTTTGAATCATCCTGGGTCTCAATCCATGCTGCCGTCACATAAGGCATGATATTGCCCAAGCGATAACCACCGGTAATATAGGCAGAGTCCTGATCGGCGAAAATTCCCTGCACTTTTCGGCGGGTGGCTTCAGAAATCAGCAAAATGTTACCTTCGCTGTATTCCAGGCCCAGGCCATAGAATTCCCCTTCGTAATCATCATTAAGGCTGATGAAGTCAAAGCTCGCGTCGGCACGTGCTGCGACGCCTCGAAGGGTCCAGGTGTAATCGGTCCACGTCATCACGCCACCGACCAGGTTTCTAAGTTCGATACGCGTGATGGCACCGGCAACGTCAACATCATTGCTGCTATGGCCACTGAAAACCTGAGTTCGCATAGTGCCGTCGCCCAGCTGGTAGCTGTACGTCGCATCTGCCCCGGTATAGTTGCTCAGTCTGATCTGGTCATACACGACCAGTGGCGAGCGCGCCCAGGGTTGGGCATAACCCAGTTCCAGGGCATCTGAATACATAAAAAACGGTAAGCGCATCTGTCCTGCACGAAGCCGCACACCATTGTCCAGATTGTGGGTCAGGTAGCCCCATTCCAGTTGGGTTTCAAACTCGTTGCGGCCATCATCCTGGCCCCGGGCAACCAGCTGTACCGTAGCATTTGTTGCATCGCTGATATCAAACCGACCCTGAATGGCAAAAAGGGTCAGGGACTGGGCTTCGGATGTTTCAGTAATCCCATCATATCCAGCATCGTTACTGGCCCGGGCAATCCCGGTGCTCATAAAGCCGTTGAAGCGGACCCTGTCCTGGCCGGCTGCGCGGACATCTTGTTGCATGGAATCCACGCGTGCTTCCAGCTGCTTTATGCGGGCATCGTCAGCCTGGACGGTTGCGGCGACCGCCAGCAGGCACAGAACCAGAGGGGATTTGCGCATGATCGACTTTTTCATGGTACTACTTACTCCATTGAGGTTTTGAAGGTTGCCTTAACGTCAGAATGAGGCAGGCTGGGTGATTACACCCGGAATTGAGAAGAGACTTTATGCAGGCGGCTGCTGATGTCGTGGCTGTCACGGCTGAAACGGTCCAGCTCGTGTGTGCTCTCGGTCACCAGCTTGGCCACTTCATGGATTTCACTGAAGTGCCCGACTACGCCGGTAAAGGTCATGCTTTGTTCATGAGTGGCTGCAGCAATCTGCTCGTTGATGCTGCTGATGTTCTCCACGTTGGTGAGGATGCGCTCAAGCATCTCGCCAGATTCCTTGGTGGAGTTCAGTCCGCTATGGGCTTTCTGAACGCTGGCCTCCATTGCCTTTAC
Organism: Halomonadaceae bacterium; assembly: GCA_007692645.1. GTDB lineage: Bacteria > Pseudomonadota > Gammaproteobacteria > Pseudomonadales > Oleiphilaceae > REBR01. The sequence goes on from REBR01000267.1 coordinate 20,154, forward strand.
GGATGAGGCGGACAGTCGCGAGAGTTCATCAATCACAGTTTCTATTTCTTCAGCAGATTTCTTGGTGCGCACTGCCAGGCCGCGCACTTCATCCGCAACAACCGCAAAACCACGGCCATGTTCACCGGCCCGGGCAGCTTCAATGGCTGCGTTCAAGGCAAGCAGGTTGGTCTGTTCGGTGACCGCTTTAATGGTATCCAGCAGGCCGGCAACCCGTGCGGAATGGGTTTCGAATTCATTGACCAGTCTGGCGGTCTGTTCGATCTCACCGGTCAGATCTTCAATAGTGCCGATATTGGAAGTGACATGGTCTTTGCCCTGACTGGCAAAGCGTGCTGCGTCCTGGGTTTGATCGGAGGCGTCGGTGGCAAAGCCGGCTACTTCTTCCACGCTCTTTACCAACTCGTCCACGGAGTGCCGGGCTGCCGCTATTGCGGTTGACTGGTCATTGATGCGGTCGAGATTACTGCGGCTGGCATCGGACAGTTTTACCGACACCTCCTGCAATCCATGCACATCGTGAATAATGGTGCCAAATGACTCATGGAGCTTCGCCACAAAAGCATTAAAGTGGGTCACCAGATCGTTCAGTTCATCTTTGCCGGTGTATTCAATCCGTGAGGTAAGATCTCCTTCCCCGTGGGCCATGTCCCGTAGCGATCGGGTAACCCGGTTGAGGCTTCTGGTAATCGATCCGCCGATTAGCAGGCTCAGACCAATCAGTACGATGATGGCTATCACCATGATGATGACGTTGACCCTGCTGCTTTGGTCGGTCAGTGCAATGGTGTCAGCGATGGAGCGGGTGAAATTTTCCCGGGTCTCATCCCGCAACTGGGTCATGCTCTTGGTGAGTGCGTTTAACCGCTCAGCATTGGCAGATGCGTCAGCGCCGAGGCGCCGGAAATCACCATCGCCATCAATGAACGCGGTAGCGATACGCACAGCATTGTTGTAGTAGGTGCTGAGGTCCCGTTCCAGATCATTCAGGCGACTGCCCATAGCCGGGGACAGGGTTCGCAGCTCATCAATATTGGCGCTGATTACCCGGTGATATTCGGCGGTATCCGCCAGCTGATTATCGTCCCCTGTTGTCACAGCGCTGTTGATCTGGGCTTCCATGAGTTCAAGCTGACCAAGATTAATGGTGGTCCGCTCCAGCGTAGGGTAGAGCTGCTGATCGACTTCCTGAAGGCGCTCGGCATTTTGCGAATGGGTCACCAGTGCAAATCCCAGAGTTACCACAAAAGTAAAAACCGCTGTGGCGACCAGCAAGGCGAGTTTATGGGAAATCTTCAGTCGGGAGAGCATGGGGTTTTATCCGCTTATGGGTGCTAGTGGACGGCATAGTTATTACTTACCCGCAATATCTCAACCACCGGGTGTTACTTAAGGTAACGCGAGGGTCAGTTTGGCTGGATTCTGTGACTGCTTCAGGTAGGTATGTCTTTGAAAAGATAGGTTTTGCAAGAATTCCTGCTGGTTTCAGGCAGTTACAAATTAGCTGGAGTAGTAAAGTGGTTTTTCCTGCATTTTGGGTGGATCAATAAAAACGCCGCCTGGCATAACCAGGCGGCGTTTTTATTGCCGGGCAGGGGGTGCCCGGCTTTTTGCGACTTCGTCAGAGGATCAGGCGTTTACAGCAGTATCGGCCTTGGACTGGTACTGATCCATCTTGTCGAAGTTGAGGTAGCGGTACACCTCGCCGGACATGCCATCCAGGTTCTTGGCATATTCCATGTACTCATCCACGGTGGGGATCTTACCGAGAATGGCACCTACTGCAGATAGCTCAGCAGAGGCCAGGTACACGTTAGCGCCGTCACCCAGACGGTTGGGGAAGTTCCGGGTGGAGGTGGACATTACCGTGGACTTGGCTTCCACCCGTGCCTGGTTGCCCATGCACAGTGAGCAGCCTGGGATCTCGGTGCGCACATTGTTGTTGCTGAAGGTCTGGTAGTAGCCTTCTTCCATCAACTGGGCCTGGTCCATCTTGGTGGGTGGAGCTATCCACAGACGGGTCTTCAGGGCTTCGGTATTCTGCTCCAGCAGTTTACCGGCGGCCCGGAAGTGGCCGATGTTGGTCATGCAGGAGCCGATGAAGACTTCATCGATCTGCTGGCCAGCCACCTCAGACAGGGTGCGGGCATCGTCAGGATCGTTAGGGGCGCACAGAATGGGCTCCTTGATCTCGTCCATGTCGATCTCGATCACGGTCTGGTATTCCGCATCCTTATCCGCACGCATCAGGCTGGGGTTGGCCAGCCACTCTTCCATGGCCTTGGCACGACGCTGCAGGGTACGCACATCGCCGTAACCTTCAGCAATCATCCAGCGCAACATGGTGATGTTGGAGCGCAGGTACTCGGCCACAGACTCTTCAGACAGGGTGATGGTGCAACCGGCAGCGGAACGCTCGGCAGAGGCATCGGACAGCTCAAAGGCCTGCTCGACGGTCAGCTCTTCCAGACCTTCAATTTCCAGGATACGGCCGGAGAAGACGTTCTTCTTGCCGGATTTCTCCACGGTCAGGTGGCCCTGCTTGATGGCGTACAGGGGGATAGCATGCACCATGTCCCGCAGGGTAACACCGGGCTGGCGCTTGCCTTTAAAGCGCACACAAACCGACTCAGGCATATCCAGCGGCATCACGCCGGTGGCGGCGGCAAAGGCCACCAGACCGGAGCCCGCAGGGAAAGAGATGCCCATGGGGAAACGGGTATGGGAGTCACCACCGGTACCGACGGTATCCGGCAGCAGCATACGGTTCAGCCAGCTGTGAATAACACCGTCACCGGGGCGCAGTGAAACGCCGCCACGGTTCATGATGAAGTCCGGCATGGTGTGCTGCATTTCCACGTCGATGGGCTTGGGGTATGCCGCGGTGTGGCAGAAAGACTGCATTACCAGATCCGTGGAGAAGCCCAGGCAAGCCAGATCTTTCAGCTCATCACGGGTCATGGGGCCGGTGGTGTCCTGGGAGCCCACGGTGGTCATGCGCGGCTCGCAGTACTGACCGGGGCGCACACCGTCCAGACCACAGGCCTTGCCCACCATCTTCTGGGCCAGGGTGAAGCCTTTGTTGCTGGCTTCCACCACACCCGGGCGGCGGAATACGGTAGTGGGTTCCATACCCAGGGCTTCACGGGCCTTATCGGTCAGGCCACGACCAATGATCATGGGGATCCGGCCGCCGGCACGGACTTCGTCCAGCAGCACGTTGCTTTTCATTTCAAAGGTGCTGATCAGCTCGCCACTGTTGTGGTCGCGGATCTCGCCCTTGAAGGGGTAAACGTCGATCACGTCGCCCATGTTCAGTTTGCTGACATCAGTTTCAAAGGGCAGGGAGCCGGCATCTTCCATGGTGTTGAAGAAGATGGGGGCAATCTTGCCGCCGATGCAGACACCACCGGTGCGCTTGTTGGGTACGCCGGGCATGTCCTTGCCGATGTACCAGAGCACGGAGTTGGTGGCGGATTTCCGTGAAGAACCGGTACCTACCACATCGCCGACGAAAGCCAGGTCATGGCCTTTCTCTTTCAATTCGACGATTTTCTCCAGTGGCTTGTCGGTCAGGCCTTCACGGGGCATCTTGTACATGGCAAGACCATGGAGGGGGATATCAGGGCGTGACCAGGCATCCGGCGCAGGAGACAGGTCATCGGTGTTGGTCTCGCCAGGCACCTTGAACACAGTGTAAGTGGACTTCTCGGGCACATCCGGCTTGTTCAGGAACCATTCAGCGTCTGCCCAGGATTTCATGACAGCTTTGGCGTTGGCATTGCCCGCTTCGGCTTTTTCCTGCACATCGTTGAAGGCATCAAACATCAGCAGCGTGTGCTTGAGTTCTTCTGCTGCCAGCTTGCCCAGCTCGCCGTCGTTATCCAGCAGGTCGAGCAGGGTATGGATGTTGTAACCACCCTGCATCTTGCCGAGGATGCTCACTGCGTGAGCCTGGTCGATCAAGGGGCAGGTGATTTCGCCCTTGACGATAGCGTCCATAAAGCCGGCTTTCACATAAGCGGCTTCGTCCACACCGGGGGGAACACGGTTCTCGATCAGATAAAGCAGGGTTTCCTCTTCACCAGCGGGGGGATTCTTCAGCAGTTCTACCAGTGCAGCAGTCTGCTCAGCGTTCAGGGGCTTGGGAGGAATGCCCTGTGCTTCACGTTCGGCAACGTGTTCTCTGTAGGCTTCTAGCACGATGTGGTCCTCTGTTGTTGGACGCCGGGCTGACTGGGTACAGGCAGTGGCGCGGGAAGTGGCTTGTGGCCATATTAAAAGACGCGTTATTTTAATGGATTTGGGGGTAAAAGTTAAGTACTGCACCGGTTATGCCTGCGGTTAACGAATCCGCTACAATGCCCCATCGCCAATAACTCCAGCCAACACTGCAATGAGAGAACCCATGCCGGCCGTTACCCTCGCCACCGAAGTGCCCAAGGATGATATGCAGGCCATTGCCCAATTCCTGCCCTGTGCCACCCCACAGGCCTGGATCGACGGGGCCCTGGCAAATCAGCCGGTGCTGCTGATCGACCATGCCCACTGCGAAAAGAAAGCGGCGTCCACCGCCCTGAGTCTGATGTACCGCTATGTGGACAGCCCGGACCTGCTGCACCGCATGTCCCGTCTGGCTCGGGAAGAGTTGCGGCATTTTGAGCAGGTGCTTGGGTTGATGGAGAAGCGTGATATCACCTACTGCCATATGACCCCCTCACGGTATGCCGGTGCTCTGCGAGAGGCGGCCCGCAAGGAAGAACCGGGGCGGCTGGTGGACACCCTGGTGATCGGTGCCCTGATTGAGGCCCGCTCCTGTGAGCGGTTTGCCGCCATTGCGCCCCATCTTGATGCAGAGCTTTCCCGCTTTTACCGCTCCTTGCTCAAATCAGAAGCACGGCATTACCAGGATTACCTGGCTCTGGCAGAAACCGCCGCTGGCGGCTCCGTGGCGGATCGCATTGCCCATTTCTGCGCCATTGAAAAGGATCTGGTGCAATCTCCCGATGCCGATTTCCGCTTTCACAGTGGTGTTCCTGCCTGATCAGAACACGAATCACCCGGACGGCACACGAGTGCCTGTGACACTGCACGTTTCTTGCTGTGAATTAGGCGAGCACAACCATGGGTAAAGGCGTGCAACAGGCGCTGCCCTGACGTTTGGGAGAATGCCGTGAAAGCACTCTTGCACTGGCTACGAGCACTGCAGTTACCCGGGCTTGCCACCGGCCTGCGTTCCGCCTGGCAGGCAGGCTATGGTCTGGATGATCTGCGCCGGGATATTCTCGCCGGCCTGACCGTGGGTGTGGTGGCCGTCCCCCTGGCCATGGCACTGGCTATTGCCACCGGCGTACCTCCTCAGCACGGGCTCTACACCGCCATTGTCGCCGGTGCCATCATCGCCTTTACCGGCGGCTCCCGCTTTAACGTGTCTGGTCCCACTGCCGCCTTTGTGGTGATCCTGTTCCCCATCGTCAAGGAATTCGGCCTGGGTGGTCTGATGCTGGCCACCTTTATGGGCGGTGCCATTTTGCTGGTTCTGGGCTTATGCCGCCTGGGAGCCCTGATCCGGCTGGTTCCTTATCCGGTGATTCTGGGGTTCACCGCCGGTATCGCCGTGGTGATTGCCACCATGCAGGTGCCGGACTTTCTCGGTCTGGAGACAGACGGGCTGAGCGAACATTACGTGGAAAACCTGGGCAGTATTCTCACCGCCCTGGGCAGCATTAATCCTCTCGAGTTAGCAGTGGGGCTTTTTACCCTGGCGGTGTTGTTGTTATGGCCACGGCTGAAACTGCCGGTGCCGGCACCCCTGGTGGGACTGCTTCTGGGTGGTGTGGTGGCCTGGGTCATCAATCACTGGATGGGGGCCGGTTTCAGTGTGGATACTATCGCCTCCCGCTTTACCTGGGAGCATCAGGGGCAGAGTGGGGCGGGTATTCCCCCGATACTGCCAGGTTTTGCCATGCCCTGGCACTTTCCCGGGCCCGATGGTGAGCCCCTGGTGCTGAATTTCAGCCTGTTCCGTGCCCTGCTGGGGCCAGCCCTGGCTATTGCCATGCTTGGTGCCATTGAGTCCCTGCTGTGCGCGGTGGTCTCTGACAGCATGACCCGTACCCGCCATGACCCCAATGGCGAGCTGATGGGCCAGGGCCTGGGCAATATGGTGGTGCCCTTCTTTGGCGGCATTACCGCCACCGCCGCCATTGCCCGCACCGCCACCAATGTGCGCAGCGGCGCCCGCTCCCCGATGGCTGCCCTGGTGCACTCACTGGTGGTGCTGCTGTCGGTAACTGTGCTGGCAGGAGCCCTTAGTCTGGTGCCCATGGCAGCCCTGGCGGCCTTGTTGTTTGTGGTGGCCTGGAACATGTCTGAGGCCCGGCATTTTGTGCACACCCTGCGCCTGGCCCCGAGAGGGGACATCGCCATCCTGCTGGTGTGTTTTGTGCTCACGGTGTTCTTTGACATGGTGCTGGCGGTGGCAGTAGGCACCGGCCTGGCTTCATTGCTGTTTATGCGCCGCATGGCACAGACCACCCGTTCAGACCGGGTTGAAGGGGAATATGACCCGTTGCTGGCAGACCTGCCCCGGGAAGTGGCGCTTTATGATGTGAACGGCCCCCTGTTTTTCGGCGCGGCAGACCGGGCTATTGCCTCACTGCAACAGGTGGACCCGGCGGTGCGGGTGGTGGTGGTGGATATGCGGGATGTGCCCAGCATCGATGCCACCGCCATCGCCGCCCTGAAGAGTCTGGTGGATGACATGAGTTACCAGAATATGGGGTTGATTTTCTCCGGTCTGTCCCGGGAAAAAGTGATGAAGCTGCGCCGTTTCGGTCTGGCCAAGGTGCCAGGCCAGCTGGCCTATTGCCGGGATCTGCCCCAAGCCATTGGCATGGCTAAGCGCTGGCTGGCAGTGGCCCCTTAGAGAAGCTACGGAGCGTAGTTTAAGGTCCATATTTTGGCATATAACAGGGTATCTGTCGTTGATAGGCTGCAGGGACGCGGACCTTTGATCGTGGAACACTAGCTATGAGGAGCGCCGCAAAGCCATAACAAGATCCGCGGTGACTCCCTGCAAGACCCAGTGATAAGGAGATCACTTATGAACAGGGACCGTTGCTTACCCCCATTACGTTGCCCGGCAGGGCCACATCATCCCCCCCGGGGACCGGCGACACCAGGCCGGCCCCAGGGCCCTCTCTACAGCGGATTTATTATCCTGCGCCTGGTGCCTGAATTCGGCGCTGCTGAGGAAAAAAGCCTGAATGCGTTGGCCCGGCGACACAAGCTGGGTGGCCTGGCAAAGCTGCTCAGCGATGCGGGTCAGCAGCGGGTCCGCCCGTTGATTCGCAGCCTGAGCCGGAAAAAGCTGCTGGAACTTGAGCGTCGCGCCCGCCGTTCTGCCTTCCCCCCGGGAAACAGCCTGGCCAGCTACTGGCGAATCGACCTACGGGACCGCCCGGATGATATCCAGCAATTGCTGGAGCGCCTGCAGCGGCTGCCCCAGGTGGATCTGGCTTACCGGGAACTGAGCGTTTCTGACCCCATGGCGGTGGACGACAGCGACGACCCCTATGCGGAACAGCAGGACTACCTGGACCCGGCACCGGTGGGAATTGATGCCCGCTGGGCCTGGACCCAGCCCAACGGCACCGGTGCCGGAGTGGGGGGGGTGGATCTGGAGCAGGGCTGGTTCCTCACCCATGAGGACCTGGTGGCCCATACCCCCACCCTGCTTTACGGGGATAACCGCGATGGTGTAGGCAACTATGTGGGTAACCATGGGGCTGCAGTGATGGGTCAGATTGCCGGTGAAGACAACACCGTGGGCATTGTCGGTATAGCCCCGCACCTGTCCTACATCCATGCCACCTCCCATTACGACGCCGCTACCAATACGGCACTGCATGTGGCGGACGCCCTGGTGGCTTCCTTGCCGACCCTGCCTGTGGGGGATGTGCTGTTGCTGGAAGTGCAGCGCGGCGGCGGTACCCCCACTGAGATTGATGCTGCGGATTTCGATGCCATTCGTCTGGCCACGGCATTGGGAGTGATCGTGGTGGAGGCCGCTGGCAACGGAAATAACAACCTGGACACTCTCACGGATGCCTTTGGCACCCAGTTCCTTAACCGTGACAGTGCCGATTTCCGGGATTCCGGGGCCATTATGGTGGGTGCAGCACTGGCGGCGTTGCCCCACAACCGTGCGGGGTTTTCCAACTTCGGTAGCCGTATTGACTGCTATGGCTGGGGCAATACCGTCACCACCTGTGGTTACGGGGATCTGGATGATGGCGGTGGCGATAATGACCGTACCTATACCGCCACCTTTAGCGGCACCAGTAGTGCCTCCCCCATAGTGACCGGGGCCGCGATGATCCTGCAGGGCATGTATGCAGCCAATACCGGCACCCGCCTGTCCCCGGGACAGATGCGGGCAATACTGGCGAATCCGGAAACCGGCACACCCCAGGGTCCTGGGGTGGCAGGGGATATTGGTGTGATGCCGGATCTGCGGGCCATGATTGAGGACACCCTGGGTCTGGTGCCTGATGTGTATCTGCGGGACAACCTCAGTGACACCGGTGCGGTGCCTTCCACCGGACCCATCAGTGCCAGCCCGGATGTGATACTGCGGCAAAGTCCAGTGGCCAACCCCACTGCCGCCTTCGGTGAAGGCAGTGGTCATGAAAACAGCAACACCCTGGGGTTTGAGGCACTGGCGGACAGCGACAATTATATTTATGTGCGCCTGCGCAACCGGGGTGCGGCTGCCGCCAATGGGGTTACCGCCACGGTGCACTGGAGTCCGGTAGCCACTCTGTTAACGCCAGACCTGTGGACCCTGGTGGGTACCTCTGCGCCGGTGAATGCCCCCACCGGAGATGCTCTGGTAGTGACCGATGCCATTATCTGGCCCGGGGCACAGGTGCCGGCGCCGGGCCACTACTGCCTGGTGGCACTGCTTGACCATCCCCAGGACCCGGCACCGCCACTGCCACCGGGGCCGCCAGAATTTGACTGGGATGCGTTCCGGGGTTTTATCCGGGCCCATAACAATGTGACCTGGCGTAATTTCAATGTGGTAACACCCCCACCAGACCCCAGTCTGCCCCTGGTCCTGCCGTTTCTGATCACCGGCACCCCGGACCGGGCAAGGGTGTTTGATTTTGAAGTGGTGGCCCGTCTGCCCCAGGGCGCGGTACTGCACCTGGCACTGTCCCGGGCATTGGCAAATCACATGCGGGGAGATGCTCTCTGGCCCATGGATCAGGACGAAAAGGCCAGACAGGTGATCCTGCGCTTGCCGGCTCTGCAGCGCCTGCCTCTGTGTGGTGTCAGGCTGGGCAAAGGGGCACGCCAGCCGGCCCGCTTTGTGATACAGGGGGGACGGGGCATTAACCTGGAAGGTGCCAGTGTGACCATCCGGCAGCTGTTTGAGGGGGAAGAAGTTGGGCGGGTAACCTGGCAGGTTTCCAGCAGGAGGCAGCCGGACTAGTCTCACCCCCATGCCTTAGAGCACCTCACACCGGCTAATGAAGTTGCTGTTCGTGGGGGCTAATCATCCACTGTAATAACAGACCCTGATATTGGCTGAATACCAGTAACAGGGTCTGACTTTTCTGTATCTGAAGACGGGGATAAAGGCACCAGGTCGCTGCCATCCCAGCGCCGGGTTTCGCCAAACACCATGGTAATAAAGTGGTGGTCCGGGACCCCGTGTTTTTCCCGGGCTTTTGCCAGGTCTTTAGGGGGCTGGTCCAGGGGTTCATCCGCCAGTCGGAAGGTGCCCCAGTGGATGCCTACCGCCCGGTCAGCACGAATTTCCTGCTGGGTTATCACGGCCTCATGGGGGTCAATGTGCTGAGGGCTCATAAACCAGCGGGGTTGGTAGTCACCGATGGCGATAGCCGCCAAATCGAAAGGCCCCAGCCGTTCACCAATGTCAGGAATGTCCTGGGAATAGCCCAGATCCCCGGAAAACCAGAAACGAAAATCGTCACTGACCAGGGCCCACCCACCCCAGAGCGTCTGGTTGCGATCGAACGGAGTTCGCTGACTCCAGTGTTGTACCGGGGTCAGAATAAACCGCACTTCCCCCAGTAACGCTTCCTGCCACCAGTCCAGCCCTTCTACTCGGGCCTCATCACACTCCGGGACTGCCTGGCGCACCCAGTCATCCAGCTTCAGGGGCATCATCAGTACCGGCGGTCCGCCGGGTTGCTCGCAGAGTTGGCGAATACTGGGCCGGTCCAGGTGGTCGTAATGGGAGTGAGAGACGACGACTGCGTGAATATGAGGTAGCTGCTGGGTTGTCAGCCCTGGTGGCTGATGCCGTTTGGGGCCGGCAAAGCCCAGGGGGGAGGCCCGATCGGAAAACACCGGGTCAGCCAGAATGTTCAGTCCGTTCATCTGCAGCAGTACAGAGGCATGACCGATAAAAGTCAGGCTGACCTCACTGTGGTTACTGGCCAGGTAGTCCACGGCGGGATCAGTTACCGGATCTGGCAGATCTTCGGGCTCGGAGCGGTCCATATGCACCAGTCTCTGGCGGCGCCATTCCAGAAAATCCAGCAGGGAAGGGTCAATAAAGCTGTAGTTGTTGCGAAAGCCGCCGTCTTTATGATGATCAGGGCGGGGCTGTTCGTTATCTGGGTTTGTGGCGCAAGCGAAAAGGCTAAATGATAATGCTATCAATAGCATATGGAGTGAAGCTAAGGTTTTAGATAGGAAGAGATGGGGGGGGCGACAGTGCATCTTTTTCCTCTGTGCCGAGTGCGCGACTCTTTATACTAATGGCTTATCCTGTTCTTTCCCATGATTTTTTGGGGAACTGCTACACCTGGGTTCCGCTGTTCTTCTAGCTATTTAACAACGGCAGTATTTTTGGGTCGGGGACAATGTGGGCTGACGGCGAAGGTGTAAACACAGGTACTGGCCAGGATTTCTATCAGGCATTGGGGTATTATTGCCTACTTACAGTAGGGGGAATCTTTAATTGCCAGAACAAAGTCAGGCTCCGGTTCACCATGTCATTACCAGCCCGCTTCCATCCACCACAGCACTGGAAGAATTTCAGCGATTACTAAGCCGGCGTATCCTGGTGGCTGCCGCTTGGTTAGCGTTGTTTCTGGCCCCCTTGCTCCAGGGGCTGGATTATTTATTGAGCCACATGGGGGAGTCATTGTGGTGGCACCATTTTGCCTTACGCTTGGTGGTGATGCTGGTTGCTGGCGCAATTCTGCTGGTGAATTGGCGCTGGCCCGATGGCCGCTGGCCGCGACCCGCAAGTAAACTGCTGGGTTTGCTGCTAACGGCGGTTGGTTGGAGCCTGTTTATTCTTCATGCCGCCGTTCCAGACGGGAACCTGGCGGTAACCTCCCAAGGTCTTACCCTGTTTCTGATAGCTGTTGCGGTTCTGGCCACTGGGGGCCTGCGTGACCTGTGGTTGATCTATCTGGTGCCCGCCATCCTTGCGCTGCTGATATTGCTGGAACGAGGTCTGTTCCTGGGACTACTGCCGGGACACCTGGTTTACCCCTTAATGGCCATGGTGGTGGGGGCCGTGCTCGCCCAGATTCTGTCTTCGGGCTACCTGAGGCTTCTGGCGGCCCAGGAGGGGCTCAAGCAACATGCCCTGACCGACCCGCTCACGGGACTGCTTAACCGCCGGGCCATGGATCAGCGTCTGGCCGCAGAGCATGCCCACTGTGAGCGCCATGGTCTGAATTATGCTGTTCTCATGGCAGACCTGGACCGGTTTAAGCGGGTCAATGATACCCATGGCCATGATGTGGGGGACCAGGTGCTGCGGCAACTCAGCCAGCGACTACTGGCAGCGGTGCGCCAGGAGGACTCGGTGTCCCGCTGGGGGGGCGAGGAGTTTTTGCTGATGCTACAGGGTGCCAGTGACGAGAGTGCCTTGCAGGTGGCGGAAAAGATTCGCCAGGCTGTGGCAAAGGAGCCTTTTATAACCAGCGCAGGCTCTCTGACCATTACCGTGAGTCTCGGGGTCGCTCTATATGCGCGCGGCACATCCGTAAACGAGGTGATTGTGCGGGCAGATCAGGCCCTCTATCAGGCGAAGAATAATGGCCGGAATCAGTCCGTGCTGCTGTGAAGAGCTGAGTGATTAAAACAGCCCCAGCAATGGTCCTGCCACCAGGACTACCCACAGACTGATCAGCACCGCCGCCAGCAGGCTGATTAAAGCGCCGGCTTTGGCCATCTGGGCGACGGTCATCTGATTGCTGGCAAACACAATGGCATTGGGAGGGGTGGCTACAGGCAGCATAAAGGCGCAGGAGGCAGCCAGGGCCACAGGTAGCAGCAGAGTTAACAATGGCAGCTGCAGGGCCAGGGCCAGTGAGGCGGCCAGGGGCAGAAGAGTGGCGGCGGTGGCGGTATTGCTGGTGACATGGCTTAACACCATTACCAGGGTAACAATGCCAGCTACCACCAGCCATTGTGGCTGTCCCGCTAGCCCCTGTAATTCCCCTGCAGCGGTCAGTGCCAGGCCGCTGGCCTCAATGGCCGCACCCAGACTCAGACCACCACCCACCAGTAGCAAGACCCCCCAGGGCAGGTTGCGGGCAGCTTCCCAGGTCATGAGAAATTGCAGCTGTTGCCAGCGGGCCGGAATCACAAACAGCAACAGAGCCCCGAGCAGGGCAATTCCCGGGTCCGTCAGTGTCAGCCCGGGCAAAAAGTCCTGCAGTAATGGTCGGCTCAACCAGGCCAGGGCCACCCCCAGGAAAACAACAGCCACGGCCTTCTCTGGTCCGCTCATGGGGCCCTGGTCATGACGTTGCTGCAGTAACAGATCACCCAGGCCCTGAATGGGGTGCCGGGAAACCGGATACAGTACCCGTGTGAGCAGCCACCAGGCCATAAACAGCAACAACAGAGACAGGGGAAGGGCCATGACCATCCACTGGGCAAAGCCCAGGGTAATGTCGTGGTGATCCCGCAGGTAGCCTGCCAAAAGGGCGTTGGGGGGAGTGCCGATAAGGGTGGCCATGCCACCAATGTTGGCGCTCATGGCTATGCCCAGCAGCAGGCACAGGTTGAGGTGTTTGGGGCCTTGCTCGCCAGTGTCCACCAGGCTCAGCACAGAGAGACCGATAGGCAGCATCAGGGCGGCGGTGGCGGTGTTACTGACCCACATGCTAAGGCTGGCGGTGGCAATCATGAAGCCCGCCACCACATGGTCCGGTCGGGTGCCGGCAATGGCCAGCACCCACAGGGCAAGGCGCCGGTGCAGCCCCCACCGTTGCACTCCTTCAGCCAGTATAAAGCCCCCGAGAAACAGAAAAATCAACGGGTTGGCGTAGGGGCTGGCGGCTTCTGCCATGGGTACCACACCCATTAACGGCAACAGTGCCACCGGCAGCAACGCGGTAATGGCCACCGGCAGAGCTTCTGTTACCCACCAGACCGCCATTAGCCCGGTCAGGGCCAGGGTTCGCCAGGCAGCGACACTGAAGCCGGCTGGCGGTTCTATCAGTAAGAGCCCGATAAACAGTAGCGGTCCGAGAATAAACCCCAGGTGCAGCCGCCAGTGGGAAAGCCTGGCCCCGGGCCCTGGTTCCGTGGCGGTTTGCCTTGGGTCGTTTTGGGAAGAGAACCGTTTAGCCACCTTGAACGCTTTCCCGGGGGGATTGAGGGCTTTTTGGCCGTGGGGAGAAGCGTCTCAGTAACCACTTCTCCAACTCCACAATAAACAGCAGTGGCAGAGTCACCATAATAATCAGTAACCAGCTATTGCCGGGTAAGGCCCCAGTACCAAACAACTGATGCATAAAGGGCAGATAACTGAAACCCCACTGCAGCAGCAGAATCAGGCCAATGGCACCGGGCACCCAGGGATTCCCCAGCAGTCCGGCCCGACTGAAAACCGGTAGCAGCAGGTGGCGGCAGTTAATCAGGTAGAACACCTGAGCGGCAATCACGGTGTTGACGGCAGCGGTCCGCGACTGCTCCAGTGAGAAGCCTGCCTGCTGGTGATAGCGGAAAATCCAGAAGGTGGCAGCCAGTACCAGGGTGGACACCAGCAGTACCCGCCAGACCAGAAACGGCGTAAAAATCCCTTCCTGGGGGGAGCGTGGAGGGCGCTGCATAATGCCAGGTTCTGGGGGCTCCATGGTCAGCGCCAGGGCCAGGGTGACTGCGGTTACCATGTTGACCCAGAGAATCTGTACCGGGGTAACCGGTAATGCCATCCCGGCCATTACAGCCGCCAGGATCAGCAAGGCCTGGCCACCGTTGGTGGGCAGAATGAACAGCAGGGATTTGCGGATATTATCGTAAATGGCTCTGCCGGTTTTTACCGCTCCGGCAATGCTGGCAAAGTTGTCATCCGCCAATACAATTTCCGCCGCCTCCCGGGCCGCTTCAGTGCCGCTTTTACCCATGGCCACCCCCACATCGGCACGACGCAGGGCAGGTGAGTCATTCACCCCGTCACCGGTCATGGCGACCACTTCCCGGGCCTGTTGCAGGGCTTTCACCAGGGTCAGCTTGTTGTCCGGGCTGAAGCGGGCGAAGACATCGGTTTTTTGGGCCACCTGGCTGATTTCTTCAGTGTTCAGAGTATCGAAATCTTTTCCCGTCAGGCCGTTTTTGCCATCCCCTATACCCAGTTGCCGGCCAATGGCCAGTGCAGTCCCAAGGTGATCCCCGGTGATCATCTTTACCCGTATGCCGGCGGCATGACACTGCCTGACAGCTTCTATTGCTTCATCCCGTGGTGGGTCTTCCAGCGCTACCAGACCCAGCAACACCAGGCCCTGCTCGGCATCCTGCTGTTGCAGGGTTGCTTGTGTCTGGTCCTGAATTTTCATGGCGAATGCCAGTGTGCGGCGCCCCTCCCGGGCAAAGCTGTCCACCAGATCCTGCCAGTGCTGCTTATCCAGAGGTGCATTGCCGCCATTGCCGTCCATGGCATGCTGGCACATCTCCATGATGCGCTCGGGGGCTCCCTTTACCAGAATGCGCCCCTGACCCTCTGGGTTATGATCCAGGGTGGCCATGTAGCGGTTTTCAGACTCGAAAGGGATGTGGTCTACCCGTTGCCAGTGATCACGCAGGGCTTCGCCATCAAGCCCGCCTTTGGCGGCAACGACCAGTAAGGCCGCCTCCATGGGGTCGCCGCTGATGCGGGTCTCGTTATCGGTGTGCTGGATATGGGAGTCATTGCACAGCAGCCCAGCCTGCAGTAGCTCAAGTAGCGCTTTATCGGGTTCACGGGGGTTATCCTCTAACCCCTCAATTTTGCCTTCAAGGGTATAACCGGCACCACTTACCTGGGCCTGCTGACTCAGGGTAGCGATACTGCGCACGGTCATTTCATTGCGGGTAAGAGTGCCGGTTTTATCAGAGCAGATGACGGTGACTGAACCCAGGGCTTCCACCGCAGGCAACCGGCGCACGATGGCGTTGCGGTGAGCCATGGTCTGAACACCCAAAGCCAGGGTAATGGTAATAATTGCTGGCAGGCCTTCGGGTATGGCCGCTACCGCCAGGCCAACGGCGGCAAAAAACATGTCCACGGCAGTTTCACCCTGAACTTGAGTACCCAGGGCGAAGGTGATGGCTGCCAGTATCAAGATAATCACCGTCAGCTGGCGGCCAAACCGTTCAATGCGCTGCAGCAGGGGAGTGGCTAACTGGGTGGTTTGTTCTGCAGCGGTGCTGATGCGGCCCAATTCCGTGTGGTTGCCAGTGGCTACCACCAGTGCCTGAGCCCTGCCTGCCACCACCAGGGTGCCGGACCAGACCATGCCAAGACGGTCCCCCAGGGGTGTCTGCTCTTCCACCGGCCCGGTGTCTTTATCAATGGGCACGGACTCCCCGGTAAGGCTGGACTCATCGGTACGCAGGCCTTTCAGGGACAGCAGGCGGGCATCGGCGGGAACCCGGTCACCACTTTCAAGTGCGACCAGATCACCAGGCACCAGTTCAGTGGCATCCAGTTCCTGGCGTTGCCCGTCGCGCAGTACCCGTGCCCGGGTAGACATCATCTTGCGGATACTGTCCATGGCCTGTTCTGCGCGGCCTTCCTGAATGAAACCGATCAGCGCGTTCACCAGGACCACGGCAAAAATGACCCCTGCATCCAGCCACTGCCCAAGGGCCAGGGTAATCAAACCAGCAACGATCAGCACATGGATCAGCATGTTGTTGAACTGGCTTAACAGGCGTTTCAAGGGGCCGCGCCTGGGGGGTGCCGGCAAGCGGTTCTCCCCAAACTGGGCCCGGCGGCGCTCCACCTCCGAGGTAGACAGCCCTTTGGTATCGGCTTCCAGTTTGCTTAGCAGAGACTCCTGGGACAGGCTGTGCCAAGCAGTATGGACGGTATTATTGGAAACCTCCTGTTTCCTGGATTTCCTGTCCATAACTTATTCGCTATTCCGCTGGGAGTGTAGTGAGGCTGCTGGGCCCATGGCCGCAATGGCCTCCAGTCCGGCCAGATTAAGAATTTCAATGTCGCTGGTATTAACAGCCAGCAGCCCCTGATCCCGGAACTGGCTGAAAGCCCGTGACAGGGTTTCGGTGGCAAGCCCCAGATAACCTGCCAGGTCCCGGCGCTTCATGGGTAGATGCAGGGTCAGGCGGCTGCCCCCCCGGCGTGACTGACCTTCCGCATATTCCAGCAGAAAGCTTGCCAGGCGACTGGTGGTGGAACACCCCCGTTCCATATGCAGTAACCGGGTCAGTCGCAGTATTTCATCATACATGCTGTGTATCACAGGGCTGTGAAGGTGGCTGTCGGACACCTCGGCGGCGGAACAATGACTCGGGCTTTGCTCACTTTCGCCGCCCTTACAGTACAGGCTAGCCAGTTCAGCCGTGGTTAACTGCCGCACACTGGCGGTATCCAGGGCCATCACAGCACAGAAAGTGGTGCGCCCCACCATGGCGTCAAAGCCGATCAGATCTCCAGGCAGATGAAACCCCAGTACCTGCTCGCTGCCGTCTTCATACACCACGTAACTCTTGAACACCCCCGCCATCACCCGATAGGGGTGGCTGAGGGGCTCGCCGGCATGAAACAGGTGTTCTTTTCTTCGCAGAATGCGGTTTTTGGCGGACGTCAGAGTGGCGGCAACTGGCAGTGATGGAAGGGTAGGGGAAAGGTGTTGAGCTTGCCCTGGAGTGTAATGAGCCTGAGGTTGTCCAGCCATGATGAGTTCCTTCCTGATGACCGCTAATGAGCAAATGAATGGCGATGAAACGGAACCCAAGTAGAGCCCGTCTGGAAGGTTAGATTAGCCAGTCACGGAAACGGAAGGTATGGGGGGTTCCCCCCATAGCTCTGTCCGGCCTGACAGACAGTTAAGGGGGTGTTTGCCATGCTGGAGTTGAGGCTTGTTGGCAGGGCAGGGTAAGGCGAAAAATTGCGCCGCCATGCTGGTTGTTTGAGGCCAGAATCTGTCCCCCGTGCCTAGTCATAATGGAGCGGCAAATGGACAGTCCCTGCCCCATGCCGTGGGCCTTGGTGGTGAAGAAGGGATCGAACAGCTGATTCATATCCTCTGAATTTATGCCCGGACCATTATCCCTTATTTCAATGATGCACTGATTCTGGTTCCAGTCTGTTACCAGGCTCAGGATCCGTTCGCCGTTATTCTCATGCATGGCATCAATGGCATTTCTGATCAGGTTGAAAAGTACCTGTTCGATCTGTGTGCGGTTCAGGAGACAGGGTTTTAAGGGCGTTGAAAGATGTGTTTTCAGGGTTATGTCAGCGCCACGTATTTCATGGGCCAGTAACAGCAGCACGTTACTGATCAGCTGGTTGGGTTGCTCCGGAGTCAGTTCCGTCTCTCGCTCCTTGACCAGAAAGCGCCGCAGTTCATTAATAATCTCACTGGCACGGCGGCTTTGTTGAAGTATCTGCTCCATGGGACGCTGTAAAACGCTGCTATCCCCCTGACCGCTCTCTATCAGGCAAAGGCAGGCCTGGGCCGTTGTGTGTATCGCCGTGAGGGGCTGACTGATTTCGTGGGCCAAGCCGGCGGAGAGCTCCCCCATGGAGCCGAGACGGTTCATGTGGGCCAGTTCCGTAAGCGCCTTGTGAGCTTCCCGCTCGGCTTTTTTTCGGTGACTGATATCCTGCAGAAAGCCCACAAAAAGCTGCTGGCCTTCCAGCGTTAACTCTGCAATGGCCAGGTTCAGCTCCACGGTATGGCCATCCCGGTGCAGACCAGTGACTTCCCGGCCAATGCCAATAATCTTTTTTTCGCCGGTTTGCTGGTAGTTGCGGATATAACCGTCGTGATGCCCACGAATGGGTTCTGGCATCAGCATCTTGATATTCTTGCCTACTACCGCTTCGGCGGGGTACCCCAGAATGCGCTCCGCCGCCGGATTAAATGATTCCACAATACCCCGGTGGTTAATGGTAATGATGCCATCAATGGCATGAGCCACAATGGTCTGGCTGCGCAGGGTCTGATCTTTCAACTGTTGACGCAGGTGGTGGAAATGATCGCCACGGCTGTCATTTTCACTGTGCTCGTCGGCACCGGCGACCCGGGAGAGAGGAGATGATTCTTCCATGAGGCTTTCAGCTCAGTCGTTTGCTACTGCTTGCACAATGCACCCTATAAGAAATGCCCTACAATTTAGAATATCATGGATATCTGTAGGGGATGCAACACCTGAATTCCCGATTGTACGTTGAGGGTCGCAGGTGTGGCTAACTTACAGGGCGCCCCCTTTCACCAGGGCGACAGCAGGGTATTTTAATATGACAGCTTACCTGTAATGATCGTTGGATGGTTGCAATTGAGCATGCAATACCCCCAGGTAGTGGACCTGTCTGCGGCACTATTCATTGATCCACATCATATTGAACAGGTGCAGGACTGGTTACTGTAATCCCAGATAATGACCATTTTAGCGAGGCTCCCATGACAACGACTATCCAACGACTTGTTACTGCTACCGATTTTTCTGAAGCGGGCAACAATGCCGCGCTTCGCGGGGCCTATTTGGCCAAGGCCATGGGTGTAGAGACCTTTTGCCTTTGGCATGTGCTGGAACCCGCTGTTGGCAGGGTGCTGAGGGAAACCCTGGCGTTGTCCCTGAGCCACAAAAAGGATTTCCATGACCCGGTCAGTGAGGCGTTGGCCGCCATGGCCAAGCGCATTGAAGAGGAAACCGGGATTACTCCCCACACAGAATTTCTCGAAGGGGCCATGACCCAGGTGCTTCCCCAGGCCCTGAAAAAGGGCGACTTATTGGTGATCGGGGCCACCGGTAGCCACCGATTCCGGCGCATCATGCTGGGCACCACGGCCCTGCGCATCCTGCAGCGTTGCCAGGTGCCGGTGCTGGTGACCCGGGAAACTGCCGCCAGCAGCTATCAGAAAGTTCTGGTGGCCACGGATTTCTCACCGTTCTGTGAGCGGGCCATAGAATTGGCGGAAAAGGTGGCTCCAGATGCGGATATCCGTCTGTTTCATGCCTACCATGCCAGCCATGAAATGGATCTGATTTTTGCCGGGCTCAGTGATCAGGTCATTCAGCAGTACCGGGATAAGGCGAAAATTGAGGCAGAACAGAAAATGCAACGGCTGAGGGCTTCTCATCCGTCCTTTAATGCAGACCTGTTGCCCGGTTACCCGGTGCCAACCCTGAT
Organism: Halomonadaceae bacterium; assembly: GCA_007692645.1. GTDB lineage: Bacteria > Pseudomonadota > Gammaproteobacteria > Pseudomonadales > Oleiphilaceae > REBR01. Next base: position 39,805 of record REBR01000267.1, read on the forward strand.
TGAGCACCTTGAAACACAGCAATCAGACCTGGTAGTGGTGGGCAAGCAGGGACAGGGAGCGACGGAAGATTCTCAGCTGGGCAGAGTGACCCAGCGGCTGTTGAATGAAGGGACCACGGATGTGCTGGTAGTCAATTGAGCACAGGTTTCAGACAATATTAAAACCGTTGCAGTCAGGGAGCAGTAAGCAATGCGCGTAACTTTTATGGGTGGTACCGAAACCGTGACCGGCTCCCGCTTTCTGGTGGAAAGCGAAAATGCCCGTATTCTGGTGGATTGTGGGCTCTTTCAGGGCTACAAGTGGTTGCGGGAGCGCAACTGGCAGGCTCCCCTGTTTGATATTGACGGGATCGATGCAGTGGTGCTGAGCCACGCCCACCTGGACCACTCCGGCTATATTCCCAGACTCTATCACCTGGGCTACCGGGGGCCGGTTTACTGCCAGCATGCCACACTGGATCTGTGTGGTCTGCTGCTACCCGACAGTGGTTTTATCCAGGAAGAGGATGCCCGCTTTTTTCATCGTCACCACCTCAGTAAGCATGCCAAACCGGAGCCTCTCTATGACCGGGAGACGGCGGAGAAGAGTCTGACCCTGTTCAAATCCGTGGACTTCGGTGAAGTTTTTACTGTGGGAGATATGAAGATCCATATACAGCCTGTGGGGCACCTGCTCGGTGCCGGCAGTGTGATTATTGAAGCTGACGGCAAGCGGATCGGTTTCTCTGGTGATGTTGGCCGTCAGGATGATCTGTTTATGTATCCTCCGAAGCCGCTGCCGGAACTGGATTTGTTGGTGCTGGAGTCCACCTACGGAAATCGCCGCCATGAAACCGGTGACCCCTGGGAACAGCTGGCCATGGTGGTGAATGAGACGGCGGCAAAAGGGGGAGTACTGCTGGTGCCCAGCTTTACGGTCGGTCGGGCACAACTGATGCAACACATGCTGGTAACCCTGATGGCTGAGAAGCGTATTCCGCAGCTATCAATTTTCCTGGACAGCCCCATGGCCATCGATGCCTCCCACATTTATAAACGCCATGCCAGCCAGCATCGCCTGAGCGAAGGTCAGTGCCAGTGGATGTGCCAGGGTGTTACCTATACCCGTGGGGTTGAGGAATCCAGGGCACTGGAGGAAATCCGTTACCCGCATATCATCATCGCCGGCAGTGGCATGCTTACCGGTGGACGTATTCTGCACCACATGAAGCGGCTAATGGCTAATCACCGTACCACGCTATTGTTTACCGGCTTCCAGGCTGGCGGAACCCGTGGCTCACACCTGGTTAACGGGGCGGAGAGCGTCAAGATTCACGGTGAATACATCCCCTGTAAGGCCCGAGTCGCGGTGCTGGATGGGCTCTCTGGCCATGGGGATTATCTGGAAATTGCCGATTGGTTGAAACAGTCAGCCCTGAAACCCGGTACCCGTATTCAACTGGTCCATGGGGAGCCGGAAGCGTCCGACGCCATGCGCCTCTACCTCAAAGACCACACTTCCTATGAAGTGTCAGTCGCGCAATATCACCAGATTCTTCGCGTTTAGGGCTAAAGGGTGGCCTGGAGACCTGCACATCAGAAATGTCCGCACAACCACTTACTTCCCCCCACTATCGCCAGCGAGCCCCCTCCGGGTAACGAATTATCCGGAGGGACACCAGACCATCAGTTGGGGCCAGGAGCTGTTTCAGGTTTATACTGGCTACCCACACGCTGCAACTACTCTCAAGGATGGCACGTAAAGCCAATAGTCGGTTGGGATTTCCCGAAGAGCCCAGCCAGCTTGGTAACGATCAGCCAGCATGAGGGTCATTACCCCATGCGCTATTTCTGAGTCAGGAGCTCCCATGTCGACAGTCCCCCGGTTCTTCCCTGTAATGTTAGTGGTGCTGTTTCTCAGTGGCTGCGGTAAACCCCAGCATGACACTCTGGTGCTGACGGGTTCCAGCACCGTGGCGCCCCTGATCAGTGATTTGGCGGCAGATTTTGAGGCCCTGAACCCGGGGGTTCGGGTGGATGTACAAAGCGGTGGCAGCAGCCGGGGGCTCGCCGATGTACGCCAGGGAACGGCGGCTCTGGGTATGATTTCAAGGGAGCTGAGATCTGAGGAGTCAGGCTTGCAGGCCCATGTAATCGCCCGGGATGGCATCAGCCTGCTGGTGCATGCCCGCAACCCGGTGACAGAGCTCTCTGACGAACAGGTGCGTCGGCTGTTTCGCGGGGAAATTGCCAACTGGCAGGAAGTGACCGATTTCGATGCCCGGGTCAGCATTGTGCATAAGGGGGAAGGGCGGGCTACTCTGGATGTCTTTCTGGCTTATTTCGCCCTGCATAACCGGGACGTGAAAGCAGATTTGATTGTCGGCGAAAACCAGCAGGGCATTCGCTCTGTGGCGGGCAACCCCGGGGCCATAGGCTATGTATCTATTGGGTCGGCCAATTATGAGATTGCTCAGGGGGTGCCGGTAAAGGGGTTGGCTATTGCCGGCGTTGCGCCGGATGCAACGGCGATTGCCCAGGGGGATTATCCCCTGAGCCGCAATCTGAATCTGGTCACTCAGGGGGAGCTAGGGGGGCTGGCGGCAGACTTTGTCGCCTACGCCCGTTCCCCCCAAGCCCATGAGCGCATTCAGCAGCACTTTTTCACGCCTGTGGTGAACCCCTGATGAGGGACCAGGTGCTGCGGTTGATAACGGGCCTGGCCGCATTGGTAGCTGGGCTGTTGCTGCTGCTGATTCTGGCTGAGCTGGTGCGGGCCAGCTGGCCCGCACTGACAGGCCTGCCGGTTAAAGCCTGGTTATTCTCCGGGCACTGGGCGCCAGGGGATGGCCAGTTCGGTTTGGGGGCCATGTTAGCCTCAAGCCTTGCCGTCAGCGTGCTGGCCCTGGCTATTGCGGCACCGGCGGGGATTCTGATCGGCGCCTGGCTGCACCTGAGTGCCCCGGCCTGGATCGCTGTTCCTTTACGGGCCCTACAAGGCGTGATGGCGGGGATCCCTTCCGTGGTTTATGGCTTTTGGGGCCTGATTACCCTGGTGCCGCTGGTGAACCAGTGGGCGCCCCCTGGGGCGGTTCTGATCACTGCAGTGCTGGTGTTGGCGCTGATGATTCTGCCTCTGAGTGTGCTGGTGACCGATGCGGCCCTGCATCAGGTGCCGGCCCGCTCACTGCAGGCGGCCAGAGCCCTGGCCCTGTCCCGCTGGGGCACGTTCCGTCAGGTGATGTGGCCAACGGTGCGGGGCAGCATCGCCAGCGGTGTGGTATTGCAGTTTGGCCGCGCCCTGGGGGAGACACTGGCGGTGTTGATGGTGGCCGGCAATGTGATTCGCTGGCCGGGCTCCCTGACCGAGCCGGTGCGGACCATTACCGCCAATATCGCCCTGGAAATGGGCTATGCCTCTGGGCTGCATAGCCAGGTCCTGTTTCTCAGCGGCCTCATCCTGCTGCTGCTGGTGATGGCCTGTATGCTGCTGGTGCGTGGAGGGTTACGGGGATGAACCTGACCCAGCGGGACTGGCTGTTCACCGTCACTGGCGGCCTGTTGGTGTGCCTGGTGTTATTGCCTCTGGTCGCCATGCTGTTTGATCTGTTGCGTTTGGGGTTGCCGGTGCTGGGGTGGGAGTTTTTACTCACTGCCCCCAGCAACGCCGGACGCAGTGGCGGCATTGCTCCCCTGTTGATTTCCACCGGTTGGATTCTGCTGGTGTGCCTGAGTGTGGCGGTACCGGTTGGGCTGGGGTGTGCCGTGTTTCTTAATGAGTGGCTATTGCCGGAGTCGCGGCTGTCCCGGGGGATCGGTTTGAGTCTGGATGTGCTCAGTGGGGTGCCGTCGATTATCTTCGGTCTGTTTGGTTATCAGGTGTTTGCCATTACTCTGGGGCTGGGTTTTTCCATCCTCTCTGGTGGTCTGGCCCTGGCCTGCATGGTGCTGCCTTTTATCGTCCGTACCAGTCAGCAGTCCCTGGCCGCTGTGCCGGCGGGTTACCGCCAGGCGGCACAGGCCCTGTCCCTGAGCCAGACCGGCATGCTCTGGCGGGTGGTGCTACCCACTGCCTCCCCGGGGATTGCCGCCGGCGTGGTGCTGGCTACCGGCCGGGCCCTGGGGGAAACGGCGGTGCTGATTTTTACCGCCGGCTATGTGCTGCGCCAGCCGGATTCCGTGCTGGATTCGGGCCGCGCCCTGGCGGTGCATATTTATGATCTGGCCACCAATGTTACCGGTGGCACCAGTCACGGGGCCGCCACGGCCCTGGTGTTGCTGGCGCTGATTCTGATTGCCACCACCAGTGTCCGCTCCGGAGCCGGTCTGTGGAGCCGCTATATGCTTGAGGAAAAACGATGAGTCTGACCAGCCCCAGTACCTTTTCCGCTTCGGCGGAGGTTTTACCTGCCCATGATCAGGTTGTTCAGTCGCGGGCGCCGGTGGTCAGTATTGACCAGGTGAGTGTGTTTTACGGTGACCAATGCGCGATCCAGCGGGCTTCACTGACGGTTCAGCCTGGTCAGCTGATGGCCCTGGTGGGCCCCAGCGGTTGTGGCAAGACCAGTCTGCTACACAGCATCAACCGGCTAACCGATAGTGTGGCCGGCTGCCGTGTAACGGGCGAGACCCGGGTCGGGGAGTTGGCGGTGAACGCACCGGCCACCTCACTGCGTGAGCTGCGGACCCGTATTGGCATGGTCTTTCAGCAGCCCAATCCTTTCCCCCTGTCGGTGGCCGACAATATCCGCTTTCCCCTGAAGGAGCATGGTCTGCGCAATAAGCAGGCACTGAATCAGCGGGTAGAGCAAAATCTCCGAGCCGTGGGGTTATGGGATGAGGTTAAAGACCGGCTGCAGCAATCGGCCTTGTCACTTTCCGGTGGCCAGCAGCAGCGCCTGTGCCTGGCCCGGGCCCTGGCCATGGAACCTGAGGTGCTGCTGCTGGATGAGCCCTGTTCGGCCCTGGACCCGGTGGCTACAGAGACCATCGAACAACTGATTCGCAGCCTGAAAGGGCACTACACGGTGCTGATGGTGACCCACAACCTGGCACAAGCCCGGCGCATAGCCGATGCTGTCACGGTGTGTTGGGTGGATGAAGGCTGTGGCTGTGTGGTGGAAACCGGCTCCCGGGAAGCCATCTTTGTCAATTCCAGTAACCCGGTAACCCGGGCTTATTGCAGTGGTGAAAAAGGCTAGTGCGGTTGGTTCGAAAGGGTAGCGCGGATTAATTGCAGCAGATCCCGGGCTTCAAAGGGCTTGCCCATCACGGTCACCGCTCCGGCATTCAATGCCCGCTGAACCAGCGGGTTATGGGGTTGCGCGGTCAGGAGAATGGTCGATGCCGGCCAGAGGCGAGCCTGCAGCTGTTCCTGCAGCTCAGCACCATTGATATCCGGTAAGTGGATATCCAGCAGCAGACAGCAGGGTTGCTGTGGCTCGATAGGCAGTTGGTCCAGGAAGTCACTGCCATGGGCAAACAGGTGAACCTGCCAGCCACAGGTGTGCAGAAGCAATTCCAGTGAATCCCGTATGGCACAGTTATCCTCCACCACATAAATCAGTGGCACCGGGTCCTGGATTGAAAGGGGGCTTTTCATGGTGGTGTTATGGTCCTGGCACCCGACGTTTGAGGGCTGTATACGCTCCATTGAACCGGGTTGCTCACCGGATGACACTGACCGTCATCAATGTTCCTGCTGATGCTTTAAAGCCACTTGTTTTTTTACCAGATCTGCTGCAGTTCTAAGGGCCAGTTTCTTCATCGCCCGACCCCGGTGCACCTCTACGGTTCGCTCACTGATACCCAATTCCAGGGCGATAACTTTATTGGCCTGGCCGTCTGCGGCCAGGCGTGCAACCTCAAGCTCTCTGGGGCTCAGCAGGGCAATACGCTGTTGCCATTGGGCATCCTGATTTGCCAAAGCCAGTTGTTGCCGATGCTGTTCGGTGGCATTACAGATAATGTCCAGTAAGGCCTCCCGGTCGAAAAGCGGCTTCTCCAGAAAATCCATGGCTCCCTGTTTCAGGGCATTCACCGCCAGGGGCACCTGGCCATGGCCGGTTAAAAAGACTATGGGCAGCAGGCACCTCTCCGCCTGCAATTGTGCCTGAACATCCAGGCCGCTGACCCCGGGCATATGGATATCCAGCAGCAGACAGGCCGGGCCGGTTGGCCGGGGAGCGGCGAGAAAATCGCTGCCTGAGCTGAATTGCTGCACGGTCAGTCCGGCACCGTGCATCAGCAGTGTCAGCGCTTCCCGTACAGCGTCATCATCATCCACAATTACCACGTGGCGAGTTTCGGTCATGGGGTTAGCTCATGAGTGGAAAAACAGTATTGTCTGGGACCATAGCAAATTTCTCCTTATGGCCTCCAGCAGTGAGCAACGCTTTTTCGCCACGGTGATTTCATCAAAGAGGCGCCTGTCAGTCTCCGCAAGGGATTATGGGAGTAGATGAAGTACCTGTTCCAGCATGGGGTCAAGACCGTCAGCCCGCCCCCGGCGCCCAAGAAAGGGCAGGCGTACATGGGGAGGAATGCCTACATCCTCATACAGGGCACCATCGAAGGAGTGATACAGCTCATTGGAAAGGGTTACGGTCCAGCCATTGGGCAGTTGCCGCTCCAGGGTATCTGAAAGAATGCCATGGGTGGGTTCCCCGATCAGGGTCAGACGGGGGTGCTGCAGCAGGGACAGCACGAAGATTTCCGCGGCGCTGGCGGTCAGTTCGCTGGTCAGCAGAAAAATCCGCCCGCTGTACACCGGGCTATCCGCCGGACGCAAGGTCACGGTTTGCCGGCCGGTGAAGGTGTCGCCCATGCGGGCTGCTTTACTGAAAGCGACCCGGCGCCGGTCGATCAGGTAGCTGGCCAGGCGCAATGCAACGCCGTCATAGCCGCCGCCATTACCCCGCAGGTCTACCACCAGTGCAGGCAGGTGTCCCAGGTCTTTCAATACCCGGGGCATGGCCTGGTCCACACTGGCCATGTCCTCGGCCGGGTAACCGATGCGGCCACTTTGACCGGCCATGGCACGGATGTTCAGGTAGCCTGCCCGGTCACTGATGGCCCCCCACTCCAGCAACCGGTTGCAGCTGTGTTGCGAGCCGCCGCTCAGGTAATCATCATGAATCACCTCCCGCAGCCACTCCCTCAGCTCGGCCAGGTAAGAAAGCACTTCACGGTTGTCATCCGCCTCTTGCAGTTCCCGCATTAACCGGCGGTACAGGGCAGGGCGGGCAGAGGCGCTGCTATTGGCAAAGGGGGCTGACAGGCGAACATGGCCATCCCGCAGGGGGCGGATCATGGCGCTTATCAGGGCAAACAGATCCTCTTGGCTAGTCTGCGGTGTCACCTTGCTCTGGTAGCGTTGGTGGTGGCTTAACCAGTCCAGTCCCTTGAGAGTAAACAGGGCATATTGCTCATAAAAAGTGGCACAAAAAACTTCAAAATTGAAGACTGGGTCGTTCAGCTCCTCCTCGCTGAGCTCCACACAGGTGTCAGGCAGGGATTGCAGCCGGCGATAGCTGATACGGGTTACGCCGGTGGCCCGGCGAGCACTGAAACTGTTGCCTCCATCGCTGATGTTCAGATCCACATAGCGCTGGGTCAGGTCAGACAGGGGCCCCTCATAAACCGGCAGACAGCTGATGCGGGTTTCTTCATAGTAGATGTAATCATCTTCCCCAATGACCAGTAACCGGCCGTAGCCACGGCAGCGCCATATGCCTTTCAGGGTCTGAAAGTGAGGCAGTTTCGGTGCGCTGATCTGGGAAGTGCTGGTTGCCATGATTACTGCCCCCTGTAAGGGTAAAACTGGCAAAGTGGCCTCAGAAGGGTGCCAGGGACCTGAGCTCTGGTGACTGCCCGGCAGCCGCTTCGATAAACCATACCCGCTTATCCCAATCCCCCAGTACCAGACGTCGGGCTGGTTGCTGGTTTACTTCGAACTGGTGAACCTTGGGTCGGTGAGTATGGCCATGAATCAAAGCCCTGACATCTTTATCTGCCATAACCCGTTCCACTTCCCCGGGGTTCACATCCATGATTTCCTGGGCTTTACCCTGATTTTTCAGCTGACTCAGCTGACGCAGCTGTTTGGCCACCATTTGCCGTTCTGCCAGGGGGCGGGCCAGAAACGCCTGGTGCCAGGACCCGTCCCGCACACTGCGGCGGAACTTCATGTACTCCACATCGTCGATGCACAGGCTGTCGCCGTGCATTAACAGGGTGGGCTCACCATAAAGATCTACCACAGTGGGGTCATCCAGCAGACGGGCCCCCAGCCGTTGGCAGAAATCATTGCCAATCAGCAGGTCCCGGTTGCCGTGCATCAGATACAGGGCGGTGCCGGAGGCGGAAACCGCCTGCAGCGCCTGGGTCACTTCCTGCTGCAGGGGAGTGCGCTCATCATCACCAATCCAGTTTTCAAACAGATCCCCCAGAATATACAGGGCATCTATGCCGTAGCAGTGCCTGGGAAGGAAATCGAGCAGGGCATCGGTAATATCCCGGCGGCTTTCTTCCAGATGCAGGTCGGCAATGAACAGGGTGGCCATGGGTTATTCCGCAGCCTCCTGAACAGTGGCTTTGATAATCATTACATCCTCAGCTGGCACATCCTGATGGCCCATTTTGGTGGTGGTGGGGACATCGCGGATTTTCTCCACCACATCCATGCCGCTGACCACTTTGCCAAATACCGCATAGCCCCAGCCATCGGCGCTCTTGCCACTGTGATCAAGAAACCCGTTATCTTTGACGTTGATGAAAAACTGGGAAGAGGCAGAATGGGGGTCCATGGTGCGGGCCATGGCCAGGGTGCCGGTCTTGTTGCTGAGGCCGTTGTCCGCCTCGTTGGTAATGGACTCCCGGGGTTTGCGCAGCTTCATGCCTGGCTCAAAACCGCCGCCCTGTACCATGAAGTTGCTGATCACGCGGTGGAAAATCAGGCCGTCGTAGAAGCCGTCCCGGACATATTGCTCAAAGTTGGCGGCGGATTTTGGCGCTTTTTCATACTCCAGTTCAATGCCAATGTTGCCGTGACTGGTTTCCAGGATGATCATGTGTGTTGGTCCTCATTTTTTATCGGGGCGGTTAGGTTAACGGCCATTGTAAGGTATCTGACCATACAGTGCATGAGATCCAGCGCCGAGTATGATTATAATAGCCGCCCATATTCATCAGGTGCAGAGTCTATATGAGTGCTGAAGAAAGCAAGGCCGGGCATTTTATTGCCGCCATTATCGATGAAGACCGCCGTGAGGGTAAGCACGGTGGCAACGTAGTTACCCGTTTCCCGCCAGAGCCCAACGGTTACCTGCACATCGGCCATGCCAAATCCATCTGCCTGAATTTCGGCATTGCCGAAAGCTATAATGGTGAGTGCACCCTGCGGTTTGACGACACCAACCCGGCCAAAGAAAGCCAGGAATACATTGATGCCATCAAAGAAGATGTGAGCTGGCTGGGCTACGAGTGGGCCGGCCCGGTACGCTATGCCTCGGATTATTTTGAGCGTCTGTATGAATACGCCATTGAGCTGATTGAGCAGGGTAAGGCCTATGTTTGCAGCCTGCCGGCCACAGAAGCGGCGGAATACCGTGGCTCACTGACCCGCCCCGGGCGCAACAGCCCCTACCGGGACCGTACCGTGGCGGAAAACCTGGATCTGTTCAAGCGCATGCGGGCCGGTGAGTTCGCTGAGGGCAAACATGCCCTGCGGGCACGCATTGATATGGCCGCGCCGAATATGAACCTGCGGGACCCGATTCTCTACCGCATCCGCTACCAGACCCATCACCAGACCGGTGATAACTGGTGCATTTACCCCATGTATGACTTTACCCACCCCCTGTCGGATGCAGCGGAAGGGGTGACCCACTCCCTGTGCACCCTGGAGTTTGAGGATCACCGCCCTCTGTATGACTGGGTGCTGGATAATGTCACTCCGCCTTGCCGGCCTCGGCAGATTGAGTTCGCAAGACTCAATCTCAACTACACCATCACCAGCAAGCGCAAACTGCTGCGGCTGGTGGATGAAGGCTATGTGGACGGCTGGAACGACCCCCGCATGCCCACCATTTCAGGGCTGCGCCGCCGTGGCGTGACCCCCGCCGCTATCCGGGACTTCTGCGAGATGGTTGGCATTAACAAGGTGGGCGGCATCGTGGATATGGGCATGCTGGAACATGCTATCCGTGATGACCTGAATCAGCATGCCCCCCGTGCCATGTGTGTGATGGACCCCATCAAGGTGGTGCTGGTGAATTACCCTGAGGGTGACAGTCAGCAACTGACCCTGCCGGTTCACCCCCAGGACCCGGAGCAGGGCACCCGTGAGGTGACCTGGAGCCGTGAGCTGTACATTGACCGGGAAGATTTTGCCGAAGTACCCCCGGGTAAATGGAAGCGCCTGGCACCCAATTCCGCGGTTCGCCTGCGGGGCGGTTATGTCATGACCTGTGTGGATGTGATCAAGAATGCCAAAGGGGATGTGGTCGAACTGCATTGCGAATACGACCCGGAGACTCTGGGGGTCAACCCCACCGGCTACAAACCAAAAGGGGTGCTGCACTGGGTCGCCGCGGACACTGCCGTGGATGTGGAGGTGCGCCTCTATGACCGCATGTTCAACAGTGAAAACCCGGACGGTGACAAAAACGTGGATTTCATTGAACACCTGAACCCCGAGTCACTGCGCATTCTCACCGGCTGCAAGGCAGAACCCAGCCTGGTCCAGCCCCGTGCTGACATGGCCTACCAGTTCGAGCGTGAAGGCTATTTCTTTTACGACAAAGAAGCCACAGAGACCCAGGGTCTGCCGGTGTTTAACCGCACCGTGACCCTGCGGGATTCCTGGAGCAAAATCAGCCAGAAGAACTGACACCGGCAACCCTCTGCCGGAGCAAATGAGCCGCGCCCGGCAGGACTGCCGGGCATTAACAAGCCACAGGAGATGACGTGATCCGCATCTACAGCACCCTCAGCCAGAAAAAAGAAACCTTTCGTCCCATCCATGACGGCCAGGTGCGCATGTATGTCTGTGGCATGACGGTGTACGACTATTGTCACCTGGGCCATGCCCGGGTGCTGGTGGCCTTTGATGTGATCACCCGTTACTTCCGCCACCGTGGCTTTGACGTCAATTACATCCGCAACATCACGGATATTGATGACAAGATCCTGCAGCGGGCCCGGGATAACGGTGAGGACTTTATGAGCCTGACCAACCGCATGATTGAGGCCATGCATGAAGATGAGAAAGCCCTGGGGGTGATTCCCCCTAACGCGGAGCCCAGGGCTACTGAGTATGTGGCCCAGATTATCGACATGATTGGCGTTCTGGTTGAGAAGGGCCATGCCTATCAAGCCAGCAATGGTGATGTGTACTACGCGGTATCCAGCTTCGACGGCTACGGCAAGCTGAGCAAACGCAAGCTGGAAGACCTGGTGGCCGGTGCCCGGGTGCAGATCGATGAGGCCAAGAAGAGCCCAGCGGACTTTGTGTTGTGGAAATCTGCCAAGCCGGATGAAGTGACCTGGCCGTCCCCCTGGGGACCGGGCCGACCGGGCTGGCATATCGAATGCTCCGCCATGTCCACCTGCTGCCTGGGCAACACCTTCGATATTCACGGTGGCGGGCCGGACCTGATGTTTCCCCACCATGAAAACGAAATCGCTCAGTCTGAGGCGGCCACGGGGCAACAGTATGTGAATTACTGGATGCACGCCGGTGCGGTGCGGGTGAACCATGAAAAAATGTCCAAGTCCCTGGGCAACTTTTTCACCATTCGCGAAATTCTGGAGCAGCACCCGGCTGAAGTCGTGCGTTACCTGCTGGTGTCCAGCCATTACCGCAGCCAGATCGACTATTCATCGGACAGCCTGAGCGAAGCCCGGGCCTCCCTGAGCCGGTTTTACGAGGCACTGCGGGGGCTGTTGCCCTTCACTGAGCCGGATCCCCAGTTACTGGCCCACTGGCAGCAGCGCTTCGAAGCGGCCATGGACGATGACTTCAACAGTGCCGGTGCTCTGGGGGTGCTGTTTGAGGTGGTGCGGGAGATCAACCAGCTGCGCCGCAATGATGATCTGGTGAAAGCCAGCGAGCTGGGGGGCATCGTGGTGCAGCTGGGTGGCATTTTAGGCCTGTTACAGCAGGACCCGGAGGCCTATTTCCAGGACAGCAGCCCCGGTCAGGAGGAGGGGCTGGACGCCCAGGCGATTGAGCAGCTGATTGCTGACCGTAAAGCGGCCCGCCAGAACCGGGACTTTGCTGAAGCGGACCGCATCCGTGATGACCTGCTGGCTCAGGGCATTGTGCTGGACGATAGCCGGGAAGGAACCCGCTGGCGGAGAGAATAAAGATCCGCCCCTGGGCAGGCATGAAGTCACCGGCAAATTGCCGTAGAATAAGCTCCCAGTTTACTGTGAGCATTTCATTATCCACCATCGAACATTGAGGCCAATCACGATGACAGAACGTGTCCAAGCCGGCGACCTGCAAGTTGCCAAGATCCTGTACGACTTTATCAACAAGGAAGCGCTGCCTGGCACAGGTGTCGATCAGGACAGCTTCTGGAGCGGTTTCAGCGCCATCGTGAACGACCTGGGCCCCCGTAACCGTGAGCTGCTGGGCAAGCGTGATGCGCTGCAGGTCAAGCTGGATGACTGGTACAAAGCCAACAAGGACCAGGACATCAATCTGGACCAGTACAAGCAGTTCCTGCAGGAAATCGGCTACCTGGTACCCGAAGGCAATGATTTCTCTGCCACCACGGAAAATGTGGATCCGGAAATCGCCACCATGGCCGGCCCTCAGCTGGTAGTGCCGGTCATGAACGCCCGCTTTGCCCTGAACGCCGCCAACGCCCGCTGGGGCAGCCTGTATGACGCCCTCTACGGCAGCGACGTAATTCCCGAAGACGACGGCGCAGAAAAAGGCCGCGGTGGCTACAACCCCATCCGTGGCGCCCGGGTCATCGATTACGCCCGTAACCTGCTGGACGATTCCGCCCCCCTGGCTGAGGGCAGCCACCATGGCAGCACCGGTTATCGCATCGAGGCTGGCAAGCTGCTGGTCAAGCTCGGTAACGGCAGTGAAAGCGGCTTGAAGGATCCAGCGCAGCTGGTGGGTTACACCGGCGCCGAAAATGCCCCCAACGGCATTCTGCTGGTAAAGAATGGCATGCACTTTGAAATTCAGATCGATGCCAGCCACCCCATCGGCAAAGACGACGGTGCCCATGTAAAAGATGTCGTCATGGAATCCGCCCTGACCACCATCATGGACTGTGAAGACTCCGTGGCTGCGGTGGACGCGCAAGACAAGACCCTGGTCTACCGCAACTGGCTGGGACTGATGAAAGGGGATCTGGAAGAAAGCTTTGAGAAAGGCGGCAAAACCCAGACCCGGCGCATGAATCAGGACCGTGAATACACCGGTACCGATGGCAAGACTGTTACCTTGCAGGGCCGCAGCCTGATGTTCGTGCGTAACGTGGGCCACCTGATGAGCAACGAAGCCATCCTGGACAAAGCCGGCAATGAAATTTACGAAGGCATCATGGACGGTGTGGTCACCTCCCTGATTGCTATTCATGACCTGAAGAGTCAGGGCCCGATCCGTAACAGCAAGACCGGCAGCGTCTATATCGTTAAGCCCAAGATGCACGGCCCTGAAGAAGTGGCCTTTACCAATGAGCTGTTTGGCCGGGTGGAAGAAATCCTGGGCCTGACCCGTAACACCCTGAAAGTGGGCATCATGGATGAGGAACGCCGCACCACGGTGAACCTCAAGGAATGTATTCGTGCCGCCAAAGAGCGGGTGGTGTTTATCAACACCGGCTTCCTGGACCGCACCGGCGATGAGATCCACACCAGCATGGAAGCCGGCCCGGTGATCCGCAAGGCCGCCATGAAGCAGGCGGACTGGATGACCACCTATGAAGACTGGAACGTGGACATCGGCCTGGAAACTGGCCTCAAGGGCCGTTCCCAGATTGGTAAGGGCATGTGGCCCATGCCAGACAAAATGGCAGGCATGATGGAGGCGAAAATCGCCCACCCCATGGCCGGCGCCAACACCGCCTGGGTGCCATCCCCCACAGCGGCGAGCTTGCATGCCATGCATTACCATAAGGTGGATGTGCGCGCCCGTCAGGATGAGCTGGCCAAGCGTGGCCGTGCCAGCCTGGACAAGATCCTGACGCTGCCGCTGCTGAAAGACGTCAATTCGGTCAGCGCTGAAGAGCGTCAGCAGGAACTGGACAACAATGCCCAGGGTATTCTCGGTTACGTGGTGCGCTGGATTGATAGTGGCGTCGGCTGCTCCAAGGTGCCGGACATCAACGATGTGGGCCTGATGGAAGACCGTGCCACCCTGCGGATTTCCTCACAGCACATCTGTAACTGGCTGCACCACGGCCTCTACACCGAAGAGCAGGTGATGGAAGCCATGAAGCGCATGGCGGCGGTGGTGGATCGCCAGAACAGCGGCGACCCCAGCTACCGGGCCATGGCAGATAACTTTGATGACAGTATTGCCTTCAAGGCAGCCTGTGATCTGGTACTGAAGGGCCGTGAGCAGCCCAACGGCTACACCGAGCCGCTTCTGCACGCTTACCGTCGCAAGGCCAAGGCCAAGTTCGGGCAGTAACACCCCTTGAGCTGACATAAAAAACCCCGCTACGGCGGGGTTTTTTCGTTGCTGGCAACTCAGCATAAAACAGGGGTTTATCGCGGCTATAGCCGCGATTGACCGGTGCTCAGAACTAAAACCCCCCGCCGTAGCGGGGTTCTTATAGCCGCAAAGAGATCAGTCGTGCAGCTGATCCGCCGCATACAGGGTGTTCTGCAGCAGGATGGCAATGGTCATGGGCCCCACACCCCCCGGTACCGGGGTAATCCAGCCAGCGCGCTCTGCGGCCGCCGCAAACACCACATCACCGGTCAGCTTGCCCTCGGCCGTGCGGTTGATGCCCACATCAATGACCGTGGCCCCGGGGCGTACCCATTCACCAGGTATCAGGCCGGGCTTGCCCGCGGCGGCAATCAGAATATCTGCCTCACCCACAAAGCGGGCCAGATTTTCGGTAAAGCGGTGAGTAACGGTGACGGTGGCGCCCTTGATCAGCAGTTCCATGGCCATGGGGCGGCCAACGATATTGGAGGCCCCCACAATAACCGCATGCTGGCCCTTGTAGGGTGTCTTGATGCTGTCCAGCAAGCGAATGATGCCCGCCGGGGTGCAGGGGCGCAGTTCCGGCTTGCGCTGGGCCAGGCGGCCGATGTTGTAAGGGTGAAAGCCATCCACGTCCTTGTCCGGACGGATGCGCAACAGAATCTGATCATCGTCCAGATGCCCGGGGAGGGGAAGCTGCACCAGGATGCCGTCAATCTCCGGGTCACTATTCAGGTCATCCACCAGTTGGTTCAGGCTTTCCTGAGTGGTGTTTTCCGGCAGGCTGTAATCCCGGGCAATGATGCCAGTTTCTTCACAGGCTTCACGTTTTTTGCGCACATACACACTGGATGCGGGATCGTTACCCACCAGAATGACGGCCAGTCCTGGGGGGCGCAGGCCCTGTTCACGGCGACGACTAACCCCAGCGGCCACCTCATCCCTTACTGAGCGGGAAATGGCCTTGCCGTCAATCAGTTGTGCTGTCATTAATACTCTCTCGCTGGGTGTGACCGGCTGGCGGCATCTGCAGGCAGTGATGCCGGTAATGGCGAACTCTTTAGGGGGCGTATTGTCGCATGCCTGGGCCTTGGGGCCAATGTGCTCAATGATAGTAAAGGCTGTTAATGGGGGCCTGGAAACCCTCACCGCCAGTGAGTAATATGGGTGCCAGAGGCATTTGCCGGCGCAAAGCGCTTGACGAAGGCCCGGCGCGTCGTTAATATGCGCGCCAACTTTGCTGACTAACAGCTTAACGATTTTCGGGGTATAGCGCAGTCTGGTAGCGCGCCTGCTTTGGGAGCAGGATGTCGGGAGTTCGAATCTCTCTACCCCGACCATATTTGATCGCTCGTCCGGTGAGCGTGTGGGTTAAGCGCCCGTAGCTCAGCTGGATAGAGCAACGGCCTTCTAAGCCGTGGGTCGCAGGTTCGAGCCCTGCCGGGCGCGCCAGTTCAGGCAGTTGGACCGAGCCGGACAAGGTCTTGCATCATTTCAGATACACCATGAAAGCATCGGCGCAGTTCATCTGTGCCACCAAGAATGCTGATTAACGGTTTATGGTGGGCGTAGCTCAGTTGGTAGAGCTCAGGATTGTGACTCCTGCGGTCGAGGGTTCGATCCCCTTCGTCCACCCCATATTCTTTCAGGCGCCTGTTGGCGCCTTGTTTTTGTCCGGTTGGGCGCTCTTGCCTGCCGGTGCTATGCCGCCCTGGTGGAATTGGTAGACACGCTAGGTTTAGGTCCTAGTGCCCTAGGCGTCCCGGTTCAAGTCCGGGGGGCGGTACCATTTTAGACAAGCTTCCACAGAAACAAACCCCTTCTGCTGTATTTTACCCCCCCAGAGCATTTCTCTACCGCTGGTTAAACGTGGTAAAGTGCTCGTTTATGCCCCATTCACTGAACCCAAACGGCAACCTTTGAGGAAGATCCATGCAAGTTTCTGTTGAGACGACGTCTGATATTGAGCGTCGGATGACCATCGGCGTACCCGCAGAGAAAGTGCAGCAGCAGGTGGATAAACGCCTGCAGGAAGCGGCCAAGACCGTCAAGCTGAACGGGTTCCGCCCCGGAAAGGTGCCCATGAGCGTGGTGCGTAAGCGTTTCGGCCCCGGCGTGCGTCAGGAAGTGCTGGGTGATGTGATGCGGGAATCCTACATGGAGGCGATCCAGAAGGAAGAGGTACAGCCCGCTGGCATGCCCCGCTTTGAACCCAAAACTGTTGAAGAAGGCAAGGACTTTGAGTTTGTTGCCGTCTTTGAGGTGATGCCCGCCTTCGAAATCGGCGATATGAGCAAAATTGAGATTGAAAAGCCGGTGTCTGAGGTGGAAGACAAAGACCTCACCAAGATGATCGACAACCTGCGCCGCCAACAGGCCACCATGAAAGAGGTCAAGCGCAAGGCGAAAAAGAAAGACGTCATGACCCTGGATTTTGCCGGCACCATTGACGGTGAAGCCTTTGACGGTGGCACAGCAGAAGACCAGGCGATTACTCTGGGGGAAGGCCAGATGATCCCCGGTTTTGAAGATGGCCTGATCGGCGCTAAAACCGGTGAAGAGCATACCCTGGACGTGACTTTCCCTGAGGACTACCAGAACAAGGAACTGGCCGGTAAAGCCGCACAATTCCAGGTTACGGTGAAAAAAGTGGAAGAGCCCCAACTGCCTGAGATGACTCCGGAGTTTTTCCAGCAATTTGGTGTCGAAGCGGATAGCGAAGAGCAGTTCCGTGAAGAAGTCCGCAAAAATATGGCGCGGGAACTTAAAAACGGTATCAGCAACAAAGTTAAAAACCAGGTAGTGGATGGTTTGTTGCAAGTGACCGAGTTTCAGGTGCCCCAGGGCATGGTGGATCAGGAAATTGACCGCCTGAAGCAGGAAGCGGTTCAGCAGTTTGGTGGCCAGATGGACGCCTCACAACTGCCTTCAGAGCTGTTCCAGGATCAGGCTGTGCGCCGTGTGCGTACCGGTCTGGTATTCCAGGAAATTCTGCGCAAAGAAGAACTCACCGCAGATGAAGATGCCGTGAACACCAAGCTGCAGGAAATTGCCTCTACCTATCAGGACCCGGAGGAGGTGATTGCCCACTACAACAGCAATCCGGAACAGAAGCAGCAGCTGGAAGCCGTTGTGCTGGAAGACAAAGTGGTTGACCTGGTGCTGAGCAAGGCCAAAGTCAAAGAAAAGAAGTATAAATACGAAGATGCCGTTAAGCCGCCCCAACAGGGCGCCTGATTTGCCCAGAGACTGCCCGCTGGTGTTAGAGTTGGTCTAGACTGACTAAGCAGCCGGCATACCGGCTGTTTTCATCAGGGCTTTTTATCAGGCAATTTCAGGTTCAGGCGGCACCAGGCTGTCAACACCGTTCAAATACGGAGATAACAAGGCATATGACTAACCCATTTAACCAGGGCGCCGGGCAAACCCATTCCGCTCTAGTGCCCATGGTAATTGAGCAAACGGCCCGTGGTGAGCGGTCTTTTGACATTTATTCCCGTTTGCTGAAAGAGCGCGTTATTTTCATGGTGGGGCAGGTGGAAGACCACATGGCCAACCTGATTGTGGCTCAGTTGTTGTTTCTGGAATCGGAAAACCCGGACAAGGACATCCACCTGTACATCAATTCCCCCGGTGGCTCCGTCACTGCGGGTATGTCGATTTATGACACCATGCAGTTTATCAAGCCGGACGTGTCCACTTTGTGTATTGGTCAGGCGGCCAGCATGGGCGCGTTGCTGTTGGCTGGCGGTGCAGCGGGTAAGCGGTTCTGTCTGCCCCACTCCCGGGTAATGATTCATCAGCCGTTGGGTGGTTTCCAGGGGCAGGCCTCGGACATTGAGATCCATACCAAGGAAATCCTCAAGATCCGTGATGATCTCAATACTATTCTGGCGCACCATACCGGCCAGCCCATTGAGACTATCGCCCGTGATACCGACCGTGACAATTTCATGGACCCGGCACAGGCAACGGAATACGGTTTGATTGATGGTTCACTTGATAAGCGTCCCCTCAATAAATAATACTGGATTACTGCAGTCGTATTGCTGCCAGCGGGCGTAGACAGACTAACGAGTACCACCGGGGCGGGTCAGTAGCCCGCCACCGGGGTAACATCAGCGTTAACATCGACGAGCAGTTTTGCTCTGGGCTATAGAGGTACATCAATGGCGGATAAAGGAAGCGGCAGGGGCGACGACAGTGGCAAGTTGCTCTATTGCTCGTTCTGCGGCAAAAGTCAGCATGAGGTCAGGAAGCTGATTGCCGGGCCATCCGTATTCATTTGCGATGAGTGCGTGGACCTGTGTAATGACATTATCCGGGAGGAAATCCAGGAAAATACCCAGGAAGAGGCCAGCGACCGCCTGCCGTCCCCACACGAAATTAAAGAAACCCTGGATGAGTACGTCATCGGCCAGGACCGCGCCAAAGTGGTGTTGTCGGTAGCGGTGTATAACCACTACAAGCGCCTGCGTTTTGGTGAAACCCGTCCGGAGGTTGAGCTGGGTAAGAGCAATATCCTGCTGATTGGTCCCACGGGCAGCGGTAAAACCCTGCTGGCGGAAACCCTGGCGCGGATGCTGAATGTGCCCTTTACCATCGCCGACGCCACCACGTTGACCGAAGCCGGTTATGTGGGGGAAGACGTGGAAAACATCATTCAGAAGCTGCTGCAAAAGTGTGACTATGATGTGGAGAAAGCCCAGAAGGGCATTGTCTATATCGATGAAATCGACAAGATTTCACGCAAGTCAGATAACCCGTCAATCACCCGTGATGTATCCGGTGAAGGGGTGCAGCAGGCGTTGCTGAAACTGATCGAAGGCACCGTGGCTTCCGTCCCCCCTCAGGGCGGGCGTAAGCACCCCCAGCAGGAGTTCCTGCAAGTGGATACCGCCAACATGCTGTTTATCTGTGGTGGTGCCTTTGCCGGTCTGGATAAGGTGATTCGCGAACGCACTGAGAAAACCAGTATCGGCTTTTCGGCACGGGTGGTGAGTAAAACTGACGAACAAAGCACCTCTGACGTATTGAAAACTGTTGAAACGGAAGATCTGGTCAAATACGGCCTGATTCCCGAATTTGTCGGTCGCCTGCCGGTGATTGCCACATTGACGGAGCTTGATGAGGAGGCGCTGGTAGAAATTCTGACCCAGCCCAAGAATGCCCTCACCAAGCAGTACCAGCAGTTGTTCGAAATGGAAGATGTTGAGCTGGACTTCCGTGAGGACGCACTGCGTGCGGTGGCGGGTAAGGCCATGCAACGCAAAACCGGTGCCCGTGGGTTGCGCTCCATCATGGAGTCGGTACTGCTGGACACCATGTACGAGGTGCCTTCAGAGCCGGATGTGTGCAAAGTGGTCATTGACGAAAGTGTCATCCTGGGGGATTCTTCGCCTATCAAGATTTACTCCAGCCAGGAAAAAGCCAAGGCAGTCCCGGAAGACTGATGCGCAAGCCCCAGGGGTACGGGTCAGTCAGGTATTAATAAAGGGGCGAAAGCCCCTTTTTTTATTGCAATTGCCGTCCACCGCCCCCACAAAGTACGTAAGACAAATAGAATTAATCGTTTCGTGCCCCCAGGGGCGCGGATGACATGTAATGCCGAGGGTCCAATATGACTGACAAAGAGCAGGTAAAAGCCGTAGAAACGCTGCCCATGCTGCCATTGCGGGATGTGGTGGTGTTCCCCCACATGGTCGTGCCACTTTTTGTAGGCCGTGAAAAATCCATTAATGCCCTTGAAGAGGCCATGGCCACCAGCAAGAAAATATTCCTGGTGGCTCAGCGGGATGCGGAAACCGACGATCCGGGCAAAGACGACATCTACCAGCTGGGCACCGTGGCCAGTGTACTGCAGATGCTGAAGCTCCCTGACGGCACTGTGAAAGTGCTGGTGGAAGGCACTCACCGTGGCCGTGTCAGCGATGTGATGGGTGATGAGTACCTACAGGGCCAGGTAACGGCCATCCCTGAAGAGTCTGTTGATGAGCGGGAAGAAGAAGTGCTGGTACGCACCCTGATGGAGGAGTTTGAGAAATTCGTCAAACTGTCCCGCAAGGTCCCCGCCGAAGTCAGCAACTCCCTGACAGGTATTGAAGAGCTGGATCGCCTGGCAGATACCATGGCGGCCCATCTGGAGCTGAAAGTTTCGGAAAAGCAGGAGCTGCTGGAAACCCTGGATCTGCGCAAGCGGATTGAGGGGCTGCTGGGCAAGCTGGACTCGGAAATTGACCTGATTGAAATTGAAAAGCGCATCCGTGGCCGGGTTAAAAAGCAGATGGAGCGCAGCCAGCGCGAGTATTACCTGAATGAGCAGATGAAGGCCATCCAGAAAGAAATGGGCCAGATGGGGGATGGCGGTGGTCATGATTTTGAAGACCTTGAGCAGCGCATTGAATCTGCCGGTATGCCAACAGACGCCCGGAAAAAAGCGGAAACCGAGCTGAACAAGTTGAAAATGATGTCCCCCATGTCGGCGGAAGCCACCGTGGTTCGTGGTTACATCGACTGGTTGCTGGCAGTGCCCTGGAAAAAGCGCAGCCGGGTGCGTCATGACCTGGATAAAGCCCGGGAGATCCTCGACGAGGACCATTACGGTCTTGAGGAGGTCAAGGAGCGCATTCTGGAGTACCTGGCGGTACAGAGCCGGGTGCGCAAGTTAAAAGGCCCTGTGCTGTGTCTGGTGGGGCCTCCCGGGGTTGGTAAAACCTCACTGGGCAAGTCAGTGGCCCGGGCCACCAATCGCCAGTACACCCGTATGGCCCTTGGCGGGGTCCGTGACGAGGCGGAAATCCGCGGTCACCGGCGCACCTATATTGGCGCACTGCCGGGTAAGATCATCCAGAAAATGGCCAAGGCAGGAGCCCGTAACCCACTGTTTCTGCTGGATGAAATTGATAAGATGGGGATGGATCACCGGGGTGATCCGGCATCTGGTCTGCTGGAGGTGCTGGACCCGGAACAGAACCACACATTCAACGATCACTACCTGGAATTGGACTTCGACCTGTCAGATGTGATGTTCGTGTGTACCTCCAACTCCATGAACATTCCCGGCCCATTACTGGACCGTATGGAAATTATCCGCATTCCCGGTTACACCGAGGATGAAAAGGTCAATATTGCCCGCCGTTACCTGTTGCCCAAGCAGCTCAAGGCCAATGGTCTTAAGGGTGATGAGCTGACCATGCCGGATGATACCCTGCTGGCACTGATCCGCTACTACACCCGGGAAGCCGGGGTGCGTAATCTGGAGCGGGAAATCGCCAAAATCTGCCGTAAGGTGGTGCGTGAGCACGTGGAAGCGGGCAATCGCAATGCCAATGAAATCAATGTGTCTAACCTTGAGCATTACTCCGGGGTTAAGCGGTTTAAATACGGCCTGGCGGAAGAAACCAACCAGATTGGCCAGGTTACCGGTCTGGCCTGGACCCAGGTGGGGGGTGAATTACTCACCATTGAAACCGCCGTTAGCCCGGGCAAAGGCAAGGTGATTAAAACCGGTTCACTGGGTGATGTGATGCAGGAATCCATCCAGGCAGCCCTCACGGTGGTCCGTAGCCGGGCTGCAGGACTGGGTCTGGCGGCGGATTTTTACGAAAAAAATGACGTTCACGTGCATGTTCCAGAGGGTGCAACCCCGAAAGATGGCCCCAGTGCGGGCATTGGTATGTGCACCAGTCTGATTTCTGCATTGACCCGGATTCCGGTGCGGGCAGACGTGGCCATGACCGGTGAAATTACCCTTCGGGGCCGTGTTCTAATGATCGGGGGCCTTAAGGAAAAGCTCTTGGCCGCTCATCGGGGGGGTATCAAGACAGTTATTATTCCAGAGGAAAATGTCGGCGATCTCAAAGAGATACCTGACAATATCAAGGCCTCTCTGGATATCCGTCCGGTAAAATGGATTGACGAAGTACTGGATATCGCGTTGACTTACCAACCGGACGCGGCGGCTTCGGCCGATGCCGATGGGGGCGCTTCGGGCCATTCCAGGGAGGACGATGACAGGGTCAATACGCATTAACACCTAACCCTGTTATTGACAGGTCTCGCGGGGCGTTGGTATAACGTAATCCGCCTTGCGGCGGGCTGCGTCTGCGGGACCTAACGCCGTATCACGCAAGCGGCCAGTGTCCGTTGCCGCAAGGATCCTGCGGGATCCGGTAGAGCTTAAATCATCCATGGAATTCCCCTATGGCCTGTGCCATAGTCGGGAACTTCAAAGAACTATAAGCTCAAACATCTAATCAGAAATCTAAGGGGTTTAGTGTGAACAAGTCCGAACTGATCGACGCTATCGCAGATTCTGCAGACATTTCCAAAGCAGCCGCTGGCCGTGCACTGGATGCAATGGTTGGCTCCATTACCGATTCCCTGAAAAAAGGCGATCAGGTCACTCTGATTGGTTTCGGTACTTTTGCTGTGAAAGAGCGGGCAGCACGCACCGGTCGTAACCCACAGACGGGTGCTGAGATTCAGATCAAAGCGTCCAAGGTTCCTAGCTTCAAAGCCGGTAAAGCGCTGAAGGATGCGGTCAAGTAACATCCGTTGCGACCTGACCGTTAAAAGCTGCAGGAGTGGCTGTCCATCCAGTTAAGAGTACCTTCAGGTTTACCGGGTATTGTGTATTTGGATACTGTCCGCTTCGCCAGTTTCGTGGGCGCATCCTCCGGGTGCGCCTTTTTACGTTAAGTTCACCGGCTTTAACGGTGCCATCAGATACAGCGCCAGTTTGGGGGAATAATGCTGCAAGATATTCGTGACAACGCCCAGGGAATGATCGCTAAAACGATCATCTTCGTGCTTATCCTGTCCCTCTCCATCTGGGGCATGGACGCGATCGTGGGCGGCTTCGGTGGTGAGCCCGAGATTGCTACCGTTAATGGTGAGGAAATCACCGAGCGCGAGTTTCAGCGCATGATCCAGATTGAGCGACAGCAGCGTCTGGCCAATATGGAGAATCCGGACCCGGCCAGGATCGACCAGGACGAACTGCGTCAATCGGTACTGGAAGGTCTAATCCAGCAGAAACTGTTGGGCCTGGACATTAAAAACCGCGGCCTGCAACTCACGGAAGACGATGTTGATCAGATGATTACCGAGCAGGAGGCCTTCCAGGTGGATGGTCGCTTTAGCCCTGATCGCTTCCGCCAGGCGGTGCGTAACCAGGGTATGTCGGTGGCTGAGTTCCGTGAAGCCATGCAGCAGGACCACCTGAGTCAACTA
Organism: Halomonadaceae bacterium; assembly: GCA_007692645.1. Classification (GTDB taxonomy): domain Bacteria; phylum Pseudomonadota; class Gammaproteobacteria; order Pseudomonadales; family Oleiphilaceae; genus REBR01. Next base: position 63,704 of record REBR01000267.1, read on the forward strand.
GTCGCTGCCATTGTTTCCGGTAGTGCCTTTGCCGCACCGGATGAGGCGCGGCATGTAGCGAGCCTGTTCACCCAGACCCGTAGTTTCTCCACCCTTGAGGTGCCCTTTGACCGGGTAGCTGACCGTGTCCACATCAGCGACGAGGAAATTGAAACCTATTACCAGGACAATCAAAGTGACTTTGAGCGTCCTGAAATGGCGGATGTATCCTGGATTGAGCTTAACCTGGAAGGGTTAATGAAAGATGTCGAGGTGGATGAGGATGACCTTCGGGAGCTTTATCAACGTCGCGTGGCAGAGCTTGAGCAGAGTGGCGAGCGCAACGCAGCCCATATCCTGATTCTTGAGGGTGACGACGCGGACGAGAAAGTGGACGCCGTTGCTGCAGCTCTCGACGAGGGCCGTGATTTCGCTGCCGTAGCTGAAGAGTTCTCTGACGATCCGGCCTCAGCCGGGCAGGGTGGCGAGTTGGGTTTTGCCACTCCTGACAGCTATGACGAAGCTTTCAGTGAAGCCCTGTTTGCCATTGAAAATGAAGGTGACGTTGTAGGTCCGGTAGAAACCCCTTTCGGTCGGCACTTCATTAAGCTGCTGGCGGTAGAGACTGAAGAAGCCCCGTCTTTTGCCAGCATGGAGGATGAATTGCGCCGTGATGCTGCCAGAGAGCAGGCGGGTCGGCAATTTGCCGAGATCAGTATGGAGTTGGCGGAGCTGGCTTACTCCGAGTATGACCTTGAAGCCCCTGCTGAGCTGATCAACGCTGAGATCCAGACCCGTGATGGGGTTACCCGTGAGAACAATCAGGAGCCTTTCAATCATCCGCAGTTGCTGAGGGAATTATTCAGTGAAGATGTCCTGCAGGATGGTTTTAATACGGAACCGGTCGAGATAGGTTCAGACCGGGCCATTGTTGCCCGTGTGCGTGACTATCATCCGGCTACCCAGCTTGAGCTGGCTGATGTGGCGGATGAAATCCGTGACCGGCTGCGGGTGCAGAAAATGCGCGCGACCCTGGAAGAGGAAGCCCGACAGCACATTGCCTCTCTGCGGGATCAGGGGGAGGATGCCATGGACTCTGTTGCCGCTGAGCTGGGTGGTGAGTGGGTTCACCATGACACCGTCAGTCGCAGTGACGATTTTGTGTCGCCCATTCTGAGGGAGGCAGTTTTCGGTTTGCCCCGGCCCAGTGAAGGCAGCAGCCGTTATGCCTCAGTTGCCGTTCCGGGGGGCATTGCCCTGATTAAATTGGCAGAAGTGATGGAAGGGGATGAGGCGGCAACAGAAATGTTGACCCGAAACATGCAAGAGTCCCTGTCCCAGCGCCACGGTCAGGCAGCTTACGCTTTCTATGTGAGCCAGCTCCGTGACAAGGCGGATATACAGCGCCGCTAACACTCCGGGAAAGTGAGACCTGAAACCCCATGGGCGCGAGCCCATGGGGTTTTTGCGTTGCTGCGTCACAAAACCATAACGCAGTCCTAAATTCCCTCCTTATTAAACACTTAGCCACCGGTGAATTGAGCACCAGTTAACTTTAGCACCGACCTGCTTTAGGTATCGTTTCGTTAATAATAATGGACGCGAGATACCCATGATCTTCGCACTGGCAGGCTCATTACTGGGAATGACCATTTTCCAGCAAATCGCTGAAGTCGAAGCGCACCCACAGGGTGCGGTAGTGCAGGAGATGCATTACGACGTCACCGATAACATTCTGATGGAGCGCTACCTTGTGGAACCCCTGGTAGAGCAGAAATTCCGTCACCTGGTTCGCCAGGCTTATGACTACAGCTGTGGTGCTGCTTCACTGACCACCATTCTGCGTTACCACCTGGGGTTACAGGTTACGGAGCGCCAGGTCATGGAAGGGCTGCTGCAGTATGGCCAAACCGAAAGGATCATTCAGCGCCGGGCTTTTTCACTCCTCGATATGAATCGGCTAGTCACTGCCCTTGGTTACCCATCAGGAGGGTTCCGGGCAGAGCTGAAAGACCTGGTTGAACTGGACCACCCTGCCATTGTTCCGATTCATTACGCCGGTTTTGAGCACTTTGTAGTGGTGCGGGATATTCGCGATGGGCGGGTTTTTGTGGCTGACCCCGCGGTTGGCAATATCTCCTTCACCCTGAGCCGCTTTCAGGAAGTCTGGACCGACAATGTTCTGTTTATTGTATTTCCCGGGGAAGAAGAGCCTTTAAGTGCCTTGGCCTTGCGCAACGAAGACCTGCGCTACATCGATGATCAGACCCTGACACTCCAGGCGAGAATGGAATTTCCACACTTCCATGAAGGGTTGCAGTGGGACCTGCAGAACGAACTGGAAAGGCAAAAAAACAATCCTGACGGCACCGTGGACAATACCCGTAAACAGCTGCACTACCGCCGCCGCTAATGGGTGCCCCCGTCAGAAAACCAGAAAAACCGTGGAAATACGGTCAGGCCCGGTGCAGGACTTACCCGGGTCAGAACAAAAAGGGAGCCGGTATGAATGCTTGGGTTATGAATTGCAGGTTACTCGCAGTCACCGGGTTGGTGTTGTTGCCAGCTCTGGTGGTCGGTAATGAAATTGAGGATGCCCGGGCGGCACTGGCGCAGCAGGAAGAGGATGAAGACACTACCCGGCAGCTGGAAGAGGTGTTTGAGGCGGCAGAGCGTCAATACTCCCTGATTGGCCGTGGTAACCACTCCCTGAATTACTCCTTTGATTATACCTATGCTGCGGATCAGCGGCTGGACGTACAAATTATCAATAACTCTGTCCGAAATCTGGATGTTGAGCCCCAGGCCACCCACAATTTTACCAACGCCTTCAATTACGATTACGGACTGCTCAATAATCTGACACTGGGTGTGCGGGTGCCCCTGGTGACCAAATTCGATACCCAGGAAGACC
>REBR01000283.1 GCA_007692645.1 Halomonadaceae bacterium
GTTGCAGCAGGTTCTGCAGCATGGCCAGGTCCTGGGGGCTGGCATCGTCACCGGCACCCAGCTGCATGCCAAGCAGGTCACGGCGCAGGCGTTGTTCCGCCATGTTCATGCGTTCCTGTTCCAGGCGCCGCAGGCGCTCCCGGCTGAATACTGCCCCTTCCGGGAAGGCCCGCTCCGTGAGGCCGCCGGCCCGTTCCAGCAGGTCTTCCAGGGTGTCCCCAAGGCGGATGCTGTATTCCCCGGGAAAGCGCACTTCCCCTTCCAGGGTGACGGTTTCCCGCTGGGCAAAGCCGGGCACGCTTTTGATCAGTAAGCGGTCGTAGCTTTGCAGGGTGATGTCCCGGGCGGGGTTATCCGGGCCGGGGAACAGGGTGAAAGAGAGCAGTTCCGTGGTGGCTTCGCCCCGGTCGTTGACCGCGGAGCGCACGATCTCGGCTTCCAGCATCAGGGCGGAGTCCCGCAGGCCACCGGCGGCGGTGATCAGGTCCTGGGCGCTGGTATTGCGGGCAATGGGGTAGCGCCCGGGGTGGCGCACGGCGCCGCCGATGGTGACGGCGGGCACGGGCTGCTCCGGGGAGGCCTGCAGGTCGAGCTGGGTGAGCAGTTCTTCCAGCAGGTCGCGGCGGGGTTCGTCAGCCCCATGGCTGGAGAAGAGCAGGATCTGGTCCCGTTCCTGTAGTGCCAGGTCCTGGTCGCCACCGGGGTGCTGGAACAGGTGGGCGGGGCTGAATTGCAGGATCTCCAGTTCCCCTTCGGGGTTGCGTTCCCGCACCACCAGGCCGTAGTTCAGGTCGGCCCGTTCAGTCAGGTCCTGGCGGCGCTCAGAGAGGATGTCCGATAGGGTCATGCCGTCGCGCCATTCCCGCTTGCCGGGGCGCCGGGCTTCACCACGCAGCTCCACAAAGCCGTCGGTAATGGCATTCAGGCTTTGCACGGTAAGGGTGTCCCCTTCCCGCACGGTGCGGTTGTGGTGTTCGCTGGCGGTCAGGTCGATGGACTCCAGGCCCCGGCTGCGCCGGTCTGCCACCCGCTCCAGCTGGCTGTGGGCGGGTGCCGCGTCTCGGGTATAGCCCCCGGCCATGGTGATCATGTCTGCCAGGGTGGACTCGGTGCGCAGTTCATAGATGGCGGGGCGGCGTACTTCCCCGTCTACTGCCACGGTGGGGCCCACCGGGGGGATAAACAGGGTGTCGCCGGGCTGCAGGCGCTGGTCGTTGGAGGTGTCGCCGGAGAGCAGCAGGTCGTACAGATCGAGAGTGGCCACCACGTTGCCGTCGCGCTTGAGTTGCACGTTGCGCAGGGAGCCGCTGGTTTCAATGCCCCCAGAGACCAGCAGGGCGTTGGTCATGGTGGACAGGGAGCTGACGGTGTAGCTGCCGGGGTTTTTTGCCTCGCCGAGGATAAACACCCGCATGCTGCGCAGGGCACCAATGGAAATGCTCACTTCGGTGCCCATGTAGGTGTTGCGCAGTTGCCGGCTGAGCTGCTCGCGCACCTCTTCAAAGGCCATGCCGGTGACGGCGACGGGGCCGGACTCGGGGAGCTGGACGGTGCCGTCACGGGTAACCGGCAGTTCCAGGCGGTCGTTGCGGTTGCCGTAGAGCTGAACCTGGATAACGTCACCGGGGCCGATGATGTAAGCCGAGGGGATGGGGATTTCCGTGACCGGGGCGAAGGTGCTGGGGCGCCCGGAAAACAGGTCGTAGCCGAAGGGCCTGAGTTCCCCGGAGGCCCGGTCGGTGTCCCGGGCCGAGGCGGAGCTGTCGGTTTCCACCACCTGGATGTCTTCCGGGCGCTGGTCCTGCTGGCGTTCGGCGCGGCTGGTGAGTTCATCCAGGTCGACGCCCTGTTGTTGTGCCAGGGCCTGCTGCTGGGCCCGGGGCAGGTTCTGGAACTGGCGCAGCTGTTCGTCGCTGATGTCCAGGGCCAGTACCGGGGTGCTGCACAGCAGGGCCAGCAGAGCGCCGATCAGGGGGTATAGCCGGCGCTGGGAAAAGGGGGTTACTGCATTCATTGACGGTCTCGATCACATGGTAAATAAGGAAGTACACCGGTTCGTTCAGAAACGGTAGCGCCAGCCTGCGGATAACGACCCCTGGGCCCGGCCACTGCCATCGGCGGTGGCGGTGTCAATGGTGCGGCTGCTCCATTGGCCATCCAGGGTGGCCCAGCCACTCCACAGGGGGTACTCGTAACGGGCGTTGGCCAGCACGGCGTCGGTGGCTTCCCGGGCAATGGCAAGGTCCACATTGCGCGACGGCATAGACGCGACAATGTTGTCGGAACGGTTCAGTTTGACCCGGCTCACGGACAGGGCCAGGTTGCGCCCGTCCGCAAAGAAGTGCTGCAGGCCCAGTGTCAGTGCCAGGGCGTCGCTGTCGAAGGTGCTGCCCAGGGCGCGGCCGCGGAAGCGGTCACCGGAAGTGTAGACGTCATCTTCATAGGCGATATTATCCCGGCCCCGGCCGACAATATTGCCGGCGGTGGTGTCGCTGTATTCCAGGAACCAGCGCTGGCTGGCGGCGCCCCAGTTATAGGCCATGTCCACCCCGGCCAGGCCAATGAAGCGCCCCAGGCTCTGGTCTTCACCCACCTGGCCCACGGCTTCACCGTAGAGCCCGCCGGTGACATGACCCAGGGCGGTGCCGTAGCGGAAATCGAAGCCCGCCTGCTGGCTGTGCATGCCTTCACCGGTGCGGTCGCTGTCTTCAGAGAGGGTGAGGGCGCGAAACAAAGAGGAGCCGTTCTGGGGCTGATCGCCCCCGCCGTACATGAGCATGCGGCTGAGGCCCAGTTCCAGCCCGGAGAGAGGGCGGAAGTTGAAGCGCATGGCCACCAGGCGGGCTTCGGGCACTTCACGGGCGCTTTCCAGCTGGCCCAGCAGCACCGTGAACTGCCAGGGGCCGAGCCAGGCCAGTAAGGGGTGTTCAGAGGCGCCGGGGTTGGTGCGGTTAAGCCACACCGAGGGCACCGGGCGGGCATTGCTGGAGAGCATCAGGGAGGACTGCCAGCCCGGCCCCCACCAGCGGTCGATGGCGCCGGCACCCAGGGTCCACTGGTCGCTGGTAAAGGCGAGAAAGCTGCCATCGGCGCGCCACTCGCGCCCATCCGCCGGTTCATCGGTGACCTGGCCGCTCAGGCCAAAGGCCCAGGACTGACCGGTGAACTGGGCAGTAAGCCCCAGCTCGCCTTCTTCCCGGGTCTGGTCATTGAAGTCCCGCACCAGCCGGGGCTGGTTGGCGGCGGCCACAGTAAATTCACCGGTCCAGCCCGGGCGGGCAAACCGGTCCTGCTCAAAGCGCACATAGGCCCGCTCGGCGGCTGTTCCGGGGTTGCTGCGCTGGCCTGCCAGACTCACCCCGGCCCACATCACCGGCCAGGTGTTCAGGGGGGTATTCACCTCTCCCTGGTCTGCCAGGACCTGCAAGCTATGGCGCAAGCGCATGTCGCCGGGGTCAATCCAGGGAGCCGCACTCTGCTCGGTACTGAGCAACAGCAACATACCACCGCCCAGCCTCACCCCACCTTGCCGGGCTCTGCTTATTATTAACTTCACTACATTATCCCTAATGATGTACCCGAACCCCCTATCATCAGGCGCACGAAGCTTCAGACAGCTGCTTAAAGCTGAACGTTGTGCTCACTAACGATGATAACAAAAAGTAATGGTGCTTTTACCCCTGAAATATATAGGTAATTACCCTATACGAGCCGATTCTGCAGGACCTCTCAGCTGGCTGAGATGCCAGGGAAATAGCGCTAAAAGTGTGACACGGTTCACAATTAAAGGACACAACAACGGGGGGTATTTTACAGGATAAACGGGGACAGACCACGTTAAAATGGGGACAGGGCAGTATGGCACCCCCTTAAATGCCTTTGAATGCCCGTGTTCCGCAATGGCTCACCGCGCAGCTGGCCTTGCCTGTGGGAGCGGCCATGGCCGCGATTAAGGCAACGCCGACTTAGGTGCCCTGGCAGGGGTTTCGTTATGGGCTCCAAAGGCATCGCGGCTATAGCCGCTCCCACAGGTGGGAAGGCGCTTTAATCCACATTACGTCCATGCCACTCTTTGCCGTCGATCTCAGCCCGGTTTTTATTCTCCAGCAGGCTGGCCATGCGCCGGGCCGCCTCTGCCACCGGCATGGCTGTGCCTTCTTCCAGAGCTTGTTGTAAAAACGACGCGTGAGGAAGGGAGAGCTGGGCCGCCAATTCAGCATGCTGCCGCAACCCCGGGGTATCCACCATGCCGGGCTGATAAAAGATCAGTGCCGGGTTGTTGGGGTGAGGGTGGTGCTCCCGGTCCACCAGTAGTTGCCGGAAAAGCCGCTTCAGGGCCATCTTGGAAATCCCGTAAGGTCCGGTACCAGGCTGTACCTTCTCATCCATTCCCGCACCCAGGAACATTACCCGCCCCTGGCCGGATTGACGCAACAGCGCCAGCAGTTGCTGGGTCAGGGCCAATGGCGCCACTGCATTTACCGCCAGTGCCTGTTTAAGCTCTTTGGTGCTGCTCTCCAGGCTGGAGCTTTCCGGCGCACCGGTGCCGGCGCAATGCACCAGGTGGGTGAGTATGGCGCCGTTGCTGTCCAGGTAGCGGCCGATGCCCATAACGGCCTGAGCAATGGCGCTTTGCTGGGTGATGTCGGTGTTGAGGATCAGTGTGCGGGCCCTGGGGTGCTGGGAGAGTATCTGGCTTTCGGTGGTTTTCAGGGGGCCACGGCGGCGGCCCATAAGGATGATGCCGTAGCCGTGGTCTGCCATGGTGTGAGCCAGGGCCTGGCCGATACCGCTGCCTGCGCCGGTGATCAGGGCCCATTGTTTTGGAGTTGTTGTGGCCATAAAGGGGTTGCCTCAGATTAAAAGCAGGTTTCCCATCATACAACGGCTTCCCACCTGTGGGAGCGGCTATAGCCGCGATGACTTTCGAAGCCCTGCCAGGGGTCTTGTGTGGGAGTGGCTTAATCGCGGCCATGGCCGCTCCCACAGGTAAGGCATTTAATGTCCCCTCTTTGTGCTTTCCTTTTCTTTTCTTTTCTTTGCTTAGCGCCCGCCCATATTCATGACTTGGATATTCTCCGGCAGCTTATAAAACGCATCCCCCATTTCAACCGTTTCCAGGGATCTCAGCACCACCCCCTGGTCCTGCTTGAGGATGCCCGGGTAGCCGGTATCCCGGATGATGTGCAGCATGGCTTCAATGTCCAGGCCGGAGTGGGGGCTGATGGACTGGCCCAGGCGGGTGATGGCGGCCAGGAAGCCTTCCGTGAGAGCGACTACGTCTTCGTCGTCGGTGAGGACCACTTCACTGGTGAGGTCCCCCATGGTGACGGTGTGTACCCGGCCGGTGAAGCCGGCGACGGTTTCTTTACGGTCGGTGGCGGTGATGGTGGGGGGCTCGCCGTCGGCGAAGTCGTCCAGGGCTTTGGTGTCGAACTGCTTGAGCATGTCCCCCATGCCGGACATATCAAAGGCGATGCGCATGCCCCCCTGGCTCAGTACCGTGTACATGCCTTCTGGGGAGATCAGCATAAAGCCCTGGCTTGGGGTGTCGAGGCGGATGTGGTCGTTGTCTTTGTAGTGAATGGTCATGGTGGCCTGGCCGGGCACAGAGAAGGTGCCTTTGAGTTCGGCCTGGGCGGTGCTGGCCAGTAGCAGCAATAGGAGTAAGGGCAAGACGGTCAGGCGCATGGGGTGTTCCTCGGGTTGTGCTTAGTGGGCATCAGCTTAACAGCCACCTACGGGTCAGACCACGAATAGCCGCACGGTAAAGATTAAATAAAGAATAAGGTCAGGGTTTATTTATGGGGGATTTTCTCCCAGCCCAGGTCAGCAAAACCCGGGCCCTGGGTGGCTTCACTGAATTTTATGCCATTGTGGCCGGCGTTCCATTCCATGACCTTGACCTGGTCTTTCTGGTCTACGGTCAGATCCCAGCCAATACACCGAACGAAGGGGGCTTTTTTATGCAGTTGTTTCACGGCCTCAATGCATTGTTCAAAGCAGGGGATGGTATGGCCCGCGAAGGCGCTTTGGCTGACTGGGTGAATGGGTGTTTCTTTCCATTCATGGGTTATGCCATGTTTGTGGAATGAGCCCGTCTCTGGGTCTATGGGTATTTCAATGCTTCTGGTTTGTACATGGGTGTCTTTGCCGATGCCCAGCCTTAAAAAGCACCCCCGAATGGATATGTCAGCATTGTTTTCCATGAAGGTGGTTATTCGCAGTGTGGCAACGGCGTTGGGGGTGAAATGGTTAAAGACATCGTGTTGGTAAATATAGGATTGTATAAGGCCGTTACCTGATTTCTTGATGGCCGTTGTGGTGAAGTCGTCTTCTGTGAATATGTGTATCCCTTTGCCTTTGCTGGATTTGTCCATTTTGAATATGACTTTGTCGGTATTCTGAAACAGTGTTTCCTTCACCCTGTCTTCTGGGATGACGTTATAGTGAGTGTCAAAAAACATGCCGTTAACATAAGACAGTTTGTCTGGAAAAAGCGGGCTGTTGAAAATACAGGCATTGAGGGGTTTTAAAGAGGAGATTTTTCCGTAGTGGCCGTTGATGGTGGGTAGCACCACGGCGCCGTAGTAGTTGTCGGGTATCCAGCCCTCTTTAAATTGCCCGGAGAGGGCGGTATAAACATACAGCCAGGGTGCGTATTGGCGGTGACCTAAGATGTCATGGGCGTACTCATCACAGCGTTTTCTGTCGTGCCTGGCAAGCTTTCCCTTGTGCTTTTCAATCAGCTTGAGGGCGTTGTGGGCCTGGAATGCGTGTCTGCGATGGAATATCACTTCGAGGACTGAATCTATAATTCTGTTGGTCTCGTTCCTGAGGTTCACTGCTTTTCTCCTTGGGGATCCGTCCGTAAAGGTAAAAGTACTGTAATGGTTATATCATGCTTATGACGCCGTGACCTTTGGTTGGTAGTCTGGTGTGGAAGTTCCAGGGCTCATTACCCGCGACTACTGTTGAGGATTGTGTGGCAAGAAAGCCGGTGGTTACCCCGCAAGCACGGCCCCTGCTGGCCTATGGGCCGGGTCGCGGCGTGGTTGCTGTTCCGGGGCCGGGGGCGCGAGCAGGCCGGTGGCTGCTGTTGCTGTGCCTGCTGGTACTGCTCCCCGCCTGCGCCTGGACCACCCAGCAGAAGATGGACCGGTTCGACGACCAGTTCGCCCGG
>REBR01000159.1 GCA_007692645.1 Halomonadaceae bacterium
CACTCACTTCCCTACCCAGGGTGGCGATAACCCGGTCATTGAAGCGATTGATCAGCTCACGGCTGTGGTGATGCTGATTCAGGAAGGCGGCAATAGCCCGGCAATGAAATGCCCCGCTTTGCTGGTTATGATTCTGTTGGCAGAGGGCCTCATACTCCAGGAGTGCCAGTGCTTTGGTGAGCTCTGAATAACAGCCAGGCTCCAGCAGGTAGGCACGGCGTAACAGCCGTGGCCGGACTTTTTTCACGGTGCCAAGAAAATCCTGCAGGGTCTTTGGACTGGGCTCATACCAGAGGCGTTCTGTGCTGTGTTGCAGTGCCGAGGAGGCCAGCCAGAGATCCCTGAGAAGGACAAACTCCCCCTGACAATACAGGGCAAAACCCAGCTGCCACTGCTGCAGGGCGGCCTGTACACGAGCAAGCCGCAGTGAGATGGCGGCCCCGGCGGTGCTGAGTAGCGAGCTAATGACCCACAACAGTTTAGTGATGCTCATGATGTTCCTCACTTATTCTGTGCCGGTGCCCGGGGCACGGGAGCAATCTTTACCCTGTCTGTTTATCCTAGCAGGCACCACGGAGATTGCACGGGTGAGGTTCGCTTAAAGACTGATAATGTGATGATTTTTGGGCTGATTGCGGTTTTTTGCTCCTGACCACCCTGCCAGACTGATGCTGAACCCGCTGCAAAAGGAAAATCGCCATGTTTCTGTCCGTAGAGATCAGTTACACCCCCCTGGAGGGGGAGTTCAAAAAGCCGGTGCGGGAAGTCATCCAGCGACTGCAAAAGAGTGGCCTGGATGTGCATCCGGGCCCCATGAGCACGCAGCTGTTCGGGCCTTATAAGGAGGTCATGAAAGTGGTGGATGAGACCCTGGAATGGTCTTTTGAGCACCATGGCAAAGGGGTGTTCAACGCCAGCTTTTACCTGGGGGACCGGCGTTCCGGGGACTAGTGTCCGGTTACTCAGGCGTTAACCGGCTAGTGGCCAGGCCGGGGGGCCGGTGGGAAAATCCGGGTTGGGTTGCATGCCCAGGGTGGCCAGAATGGCCTGGCGCAGGGCCTTGCTGTCCACCCCCTGGTTACCGAACAGGCGGTTGAACTCCAGCAGATAAGGGTGACCATCCACCATGGCGATATCAAAGCCCGCATGGTTAATGTCCAGGTCACGGGCCACCTGCAGTGCCAGGGCACAGGCGCTGGCCGGAACCGGGTCAAAGGCCAGGGTGCCACCCCGGGCCAGGTTATTGTGAAAGCCATAAGGGGATTGCTGGCGCCAGTAAGCGGCGATGATGTTACCCCCTACCACCACAATGCGCAGATCCCGGTCCATGGGGAGCAGCTCCTGGGCATAAAGCACCTGGGTTTGCCCGCAGTAACGCAGCCAGTCCTGGCGGTTCTCTATCTGCCAGACCCCTTCCCCCATGCTGGCCTTGGGGTTTTTGGCCACAAACGGCAAGGGCAGGGTCTGCCAGATCTCTTCCTGCTCCAGGGGCCCATTGGCCCGGATCAGGGTCCAGGGCAGGTGGGCCGGTGCCACGGTCTCAAAAGCCCGGGTCATCTCCACTTTGTCATGGCCGATGGTATAGCTGGACAGGCTGGGGAAAATACGGCACTTAAGCCCATAGACCAGGGCATTGAGTTGCCAGTAGTCCGGGAACAGCACCCAGTCTGCCGTCTGCAGCGCCTCCCGGTGGACGAGAAACTGTTCTGGCTTGATTACCCGGGTGTCGGGAAAACCCAGGGTGCGGAAGACATCAAAACTGATCAACGTCATGACACTTCATCCTACAGAACGCCGATGGGCGCAGGTGAGGGATTGTAGGTCAGTATTATCGGCGAGTGGTAGTCTGTTCGGTGCCCTTAAGGCGATAGTTAACCCTTTGCCGGGGGATCTCTGTATGGTCGCTGCCAGAGAGCGAGTATGAACCATTAAAGGATGTGCTACAGATGGCTAACGCTGTGTCAGAACCCGATAAAAAACCACAGAAAAAACGCTTTTTTGCTTTTCTCACCCAAACTGAAATCCCCATTGCCGTGTATCTGGCCATTTTCTCTACCATGGCAGTACTGTGGATTTTTCAGACCATCCATGAAGAACTCACCCTCGGCCTGTTTACGGAACTGCTGGGTGCGGCCTTTACCCTGTTTATCATCGACACCCTGCTGGTGCGGGCCAAAACCCACCGCTGGCAGGTGGTGCGTAAACATGTGGATTATCTGATCGGGCGCAACGTCAACCGCCTGCGGGATGGTCTGGTTACCCGGGTGTTTGGTTTTGATCCCGCCATCGACAGCAGTCTGTCGGAAGTTGAAATGAACCAGGTGATTCGCCGGCAACGGGGCGAGTTACTGAATTTTCTGGAGCAGATGACTGAAGCCGAACTGCTACAGGGTGCGGATGAGTCGAGCCTGTTTTCAGAGGAGTTTTATGACTATTTCAATGAACGGGCCGGTGATCTCTGGGACATTATCAATATGAAGTACTCAGAATACATGGCGCCGGAGCTGGTCTCAGTACTGATCCGCCTGCATACCCAGATGAAAGACGTCTGCGGCCATGTGCGCCAGTACCGTAAGGCCCAGCGCTTCCCGCAATACCAGAGCCATTACCAGCAGGTGGGGCGAATGGGCATGAGTGTCAGTCTGCTCGCAGTTATCGCTATGCTTAATCAGCTGAAAAATGAAGGTTATTCCGAAGCCGCCAGCCTGGCGGGGGAGTTTGCTGAGCCGGTTGCATAAAAAAAGGGGGTGACCTCAGTCACCCCCTCCGGTTTGCCAGTCTGTCAGGCTGCCGGAATGGTCAGCAGTGCAGTGGCGATGGAGAAGTAGATCAGGATACCGGCGATGTCCGCAATGGAGGTGATCAGCGGCGCACTGGCGGTGGCCGGATCCATCTTGAAGCGGGTCAGCAGGAAAGGCAGCAGCATACCGATCATGCTGCCCATGATCACCACCAGAACCATGGCCAGTGAGACCACCATGGCCACTTCGGAGCCGCCGCGCCACAGGCCAAGACCGTAAACGGCGATCCCCATGGTAATACCCAGGCCCAGGGCTACACCCAGTTCCTTGCCCCAGAGCTTGAGCCAGTCCCGGGCGTGTACATCCCCGGTGGCCAGTGCCCGCACCATCAGTGTGGCTGACTGTGAGCCCGCATTACCGCCGGAGTCCACGATCAGTGGCAGGAAGAACACCAGGGCAATCACCGCTTCAATGGTTTCTTCAAAGTAGGCAATGCCAGCGCCACCGAAGATGTTCATAAACACCAGCAGCACCAACCAGCCCACCCGCTTGCGGTAAAGCAGGGAAGGGCGGGCGTCCTTGAGGCTGAGGTTGACCACCCCGGAACCCCCCATCTTGTGGAAGTCCTCGGTGTGTTCTTCTTCAATCACGTCCATCACGTCGTCAACGGTCACAACACCCAGCAGCACGCCGGTTTTGTCGATGACCGGCAAGGCCGTAATGTCATAGCGCTGGATCAGCCGGGCCGCTTCTTCCCGGTCATCCCCCGCATGGACAGTGACCAGGCTGCCACTGATCAGGGCGCCGACTTTCTCCTCCGGTTCACTCAGTACCAGGCGCTTGAGGCCAACGGTGCCAATCAGGCGGTTGGCTGCATCCACCACATACAGGGTATTGATGGTTTCTTCCGACTCGGTGTGGGTGCGCACATGTTGCAGTGCCTGTTGCACGGTCCAGGTGGGCTTCAGCAGTACCAGGTCCGTGGTCATCAGGCGCCCGGCGCTCTCCTCCGGGTAGCCCAGCTGGCGCAGAGCTTCCTTCACCTGTGGCGCGGGCAGCAGCCGCAGCATTTTCTCCAGAGGCTCATCAGAGAGCGCCTCCAGCAGCGCGGTCCGGTCGTCTGGCAGCAGGTTGCTGAGAATAAACCGGCCCTGTTCATCGTCCAGTTCTTCCAGCAACGGGTACTGGGTGGTGGGGCTCAGGTGCGCAAACACCCCCGCCCAGCGATCCTCGGGGAGCAGGGCAAAAGCCTTGGTCACCTGTTGCGCTTCGCACTGGTCCAGGGCCTCTGCAACGTCCTGAATGTGTAGCTGGTCAAACTGCTCTGGCAGCTCATCCCAGGTTTCGTGCTGGATCAGCTCCCGCAACAGTTTTATGGCTTGTGTATGTTCCATGGTGAACTCCATTCATGTTTGTAGTGTCGCAGTGTGTCTGATCAGAATTGCAGGGCTGTGAAACCCACCCCTGCTGCCCAGCCATTGGCGCCGCCCCGGTCCAGCTCTTCCAGATAGCTCACATCGATAGAGAGTTGCTCGGAAAACGCCAGCATGCGCAGACCGACCTGAACGGTGGGGTCACCCCTGTCAGTACCGAACACTTCAGCCACTGCCTCGAAGGGCCCAGCCAGTGGCGCTTCGGTTGCAGCCCCGTAAAGAAGTTCAGTGGTGCTGTTGACCCGGTCCCGGGTGGCACCCAGGTTAAAGTGGAAATTGGCGTGATCACCCGGTGCTGCAATGCTGAAAGGCACCAGCAGGAAATATTCACTGATACGGTCGGATTCTGACTCCATCACAGCGCCGCCAAACAGGCCCAGGCCAAAGTTATCCTCGGCCAGGTCCCGGAAGAGCCACTTGCCTTCTGCAGCAAACACCTCCCGGTCAAAGCGGGGCAGTTCAATCTCAAGGTTACCCTGAAAGCGCTGCTCACCACGGCAGGTGGTGTTGACGAAGCTGGCTTCATCCGCATCGCTGTGCCAGAGCTCCAGATCGCAGCTGTTGCGGCCGATGAGCTCAGCGTCTTCAACCACATACTGACCGGAGGCCAGGGCGCTGGTGCTGACCATGGCGGCACAGGCAGCGGTGATGGCCAGGTGGGAATAGGAAAAACGATTTCTCATAACAACTTTCCTTAATGTGTTTTGTCAGGGACAAAAAACACCCAGGAAAGGTTAAGGCACTCCGTCAGCGCCGGAAAACCGGCACAGCTACAGAGCAGATACAGCAATGCCGTAACGCCATAACAGCGAATTGACTTTAAAGGTGTGACAGAAGGGGATAACGACCAGGCTGAGGTGCCTGGCTAAGACTGGCGCCGGGGGCGTCAGACGGAGATCAGGCAGTCTTACAGACTGATGGCTAGAACCATCTGGCAAACACCAGCACTACTGGATAATGGACTTCCAGGGTCTTCCATTGGGGTGCCTTGACCTCTCATAAGTGATTTTCATCGGCAATATATTTGCCGTTAAGTAAATGTCAAGAAAAAGCGTTTGCCGGTATCTTCAGTGTTTGCCTTTCTCCTGGGGTGAGTGTTCTCGTGCCCGGGGAAGTTTGGCTGATGTGACGGGCGTCTCAAAGCGCTTCCAGGCGGCTCCAGAATTCCTGCCGCAGGCGGGGCCACTCCAGCTTGAGCCAGGGGGAGTACCGTTGCGGGTTGTCTATCAGTTCCCGGTCCAGTGTTTCCGGGGCGATATAGCACCAGTCCGCCACCTCCCTGTCGTTGACTGTAACCGGGGCGTCGGAGCGGGCCATGTACACGGAGCACAGCTCATGCTCGGCGCCGATGTCTCCATAGAGGGCATGGTACTGAAAGCGATAGAGAAACTCCGGCTGCAGGGTCAGGGACAGCTCTTCCTGCAGTCGCCGTTGCGCCGACGCCAGATCCCCTTCGCCACGGCGGGGATGGCTGCAGCAGCTGTTGGACCAGTACAGCGGCCACAGGGGCTTGCTGGCGCTGCGCTGCTGCAGCAGCAGTTCGTTGCGGCGGTTGAAGACAAACACGGAAAACGCCCGGTGCAGCTGGCCCTGGCCCTGGTGGCAGGCCACTTTGGTCTCATAGCCCAGCACCTGGTCATGGGCATCCACCAGGATCAGGGGTTCTTCTTCAAAAGAGACCACGGTAGAAAAGCGGTGGGTCATGTGGTGCTCTGCCTCGCTGTGGCGGTAGCGAACCCTTCAGGTTTCATGATCAGGCTCATGGGAAGATGCAAACGGGACCAGATCATCGGCTCTGATCAGGTCAAGTTCAAGCCCCACCGGGTAAAAGCTGGTCACAGAAAACTCGTTGATATCACTGGCGGTGTGTATCACCGTAATCCCCGCACATAGCTGTGCGCAAGCGGCCTTGGTGACTTCCTGCAACAGGGCAAAATGCCGGAAATAGTCTTTCAACGGGCCCTTGCCGAGGGTCTTGCGCGTATGGTTTTTCTGCTGAATAAGCCCATCAACAGCCGCTTCAATGCGTTGCAGGATGCCCGGCTGATACTCGTCCAGGGCAGCAGTGAGCTGTGAATAACGGACTTCCACAATCACATTGTCCCGGTCAGCATTGGGGGCGTGATACTCCGCAATCGCCTCATCCAGACAGACCAGCCCACGTTGCAGGCCAAACGCCGCTGCGACCCGTGGGGTAATCGCCGAAATGCCTCGCTCCTCCAGAGGGTCCCCCTGGGTCACAATAAGCTTGGGCTGTTGCACGGGCTTGTGTTCCCAGTGCCATCGCAGCCGTGCGGCAACCTGTGCTGCCACCAGTGTGGGGTCTCTGGGGTCGTAGCTGCCCATACCCTCAATCACAACAGGGTGGTATTGGCTCAGTGCTGACAGGTTGTTCTGATTCAACATGGTAAATCCGGCGGCCGTGCCATTCATGGAGTGGTTATTGGGCTGATGACCATACGCTTAGTTTACCCTGTCTGGATTTGGCTGAGCCGTTAACGGGTTATTAATCCGCCATTCCGGTACGGGCCTATTTCCATGACACAACGCCCGCGGTCGCAGTCGGGGATTTTGTGGTCCTGCATAATCCTGTTTGCCATCAAAACTAGAAGAAAAGCCCCGCTTTAACATGGAAGCGTTCGGACAGCGCTTTGATGTGGTTCTTGTTCAGGCTGCGCTCGCCGGACAGCACCCGGGAGACCATGGATTTAGAGCCGATCTCGGGAAGGTCCGCGGTGCCGAGTTGATGCTGTGCCATGAGCAGCCGCAGCATGGCAAGGTCGGCGGGTTGTTTCATAGCGCACTCCTCGAAGGCGGCCAGTTCTTCATCCCGGTTCTCATAGGCTTCAATGGCACGACCAAGCAGATCGATGACGGCATTGATCGGGTCATCGGGGGAGTCCTCCGCTTCCTCCAGCAGGCTTTCGATCAACTCCAGTGCCTCTTCATAGTGGGCGTCATCTTTAAGAGGGATATAAGGAGCCGCAGCCTGGGCAAAACTGTGACAGGCTTCTTTGAAAGCTACAGCAGTCATGACAATTCTCCTTTCAAGGTGCGCTTACATATTTTGTCGTACTGCGCATGGGTGACGATGTGTTTCACATAGATGCGGTTCTGGACAAACTGAATGAAGGCAATGACCCGAAGATGATTGCCTCCCACATCAAGAACCCACCATTTGTCCTTGTACCTGAAGTTGTCCAGCGTCGGGAACACCCGTCGCATCTTCTCAGGAGTCGTGAATTCGCTCTTGCGAAGCACCCGATAGAGATCTTCAAGGGCCTGTCTTTGGTTTGGGTGGGCTTTGGCCGCATCGTAGAACGGGCGCTTCGAGATAACGTGCATGGGCACTCCGGTTGACTTATTGGCAACTATAAGGGGATTGTTGCCAATAAGTCAACCGAAGTGGGTCCAGGACCCACCGGTGTGCTCAGAATTTCATCCTGATGCCCGTGGTAACGACAGAGATATCGTCATACTTTGGGTTGTAGCAGGTGCGGCCTGAGCCGGTGCACCACTCCCGCCTGAAGCTGTGGATTTTGGCGCCGCTGTAGAGGTCCAGCATTTGCGTGGGGCTCCAGACATAGCCGGCGCCGATAACCGTGGCTTTTTCATTTTCCCGGATGCGGTCGAGGGTTTCCCCATAGTGAATATCAAAGGCATGCTGGCGGCTGGGGCGATAACCCAGCTTCACATAACGGAATTTAGCCAGTTCTGAATCATTGGCGGTAAAGTTGTTATTGGCGGTGTCACTGGGGATATCTGCCGCCTGGTTGACGGCAGCCAGGGAGATGTTGAGGCCGGTGTTGCTGTGGAAGTAAGACACCGAACCGCCATAGGTTCTGATATTGGCGTTAACATCCGGGTCCGGATCAAAAGCTTGACCGCTGACGTCACCATTTCTGGTGGCCCGGGAGTAGCCCAGGCCGAGCAACAGGCGCCCGCCAGGGGCACGCAAGCCTGATCTCAGGCCAACCTGCATAATGGTGTTGTGCCGGTCGCTGTCATTACTGCTTTCATGGCCGACACTGGCGGACAGGGTCACTGGTCCGATCAGGGGGCTGTCGTAGCGAATTCTTTCGTGGCGGCCCTCGAAGTTAAAGTCCCGCATGGTGCCGGCAATGGAGGCGCTATTGCGGCCAGGCTGGGGGACGTTACCGTCTTCTTTCCAGTTTACATTCCCTTCAAAATTGCCGTCGGCATCGAAATTCTGCGAGAAAGACGAGTCTCTTAAGCGGTACCGGAGACTGCCGCCGATCAGGCCAGGGTTACGAAAACTGATAACACCGGTGCCGGAGTAGTCCCGCCGGCCGGCGTTATAGGCAGCACCCTCACCACGACCCACGGTGAGCTTGCCGTAAGGGGAGTCCACAAATAGATCGGTAATGCGTAAATCCAGCCTGGGGTCGACGGTCTTATTGTTGGGATCCACCTCGTTGGACGCGTTGCTGAAAGCCCCGATTTCAATGACCGAACCGGCTGTCCAGCCCTGGTAAAGCCGTTGAACCGCACCGATGTTCAGGCGTGTGGGGCTGTTGCGGTTGTCGATGTGGTAAATCTCGGTTTTTGACCCCTCACCCAGGTTGCCCTGGGCGTAGCCATCTTCCACAAACATCACAGCCCGGTTGATCTGACCGCCAACTTTCACTTCCAGTGCGGCTGCCGGCAATGCTGTAAGGCCAATCACAGCCGCTGCCAGCAAGGATTTTGAGTAGCTCATAGTGCCTCCGCTTTCTTGTTGTATAGGCGATGTCCGGGGATGTCGCCTTTTATCGATTCAGCCAGCCTGTTTATCAGGCGGTTACTGGAGTTTGCGTCTGAGCATCAATCCCATCAGTGCCAACAGTGTGAGTAACGGCAGCATCGGGTCACTGGCACCCGTGCCCAGGCTGCAACCGAATGAGCTGCTACTGCTGTTGGTTACCCGGCCACCGGAGCCGCGCAGGGTGAACACGGCTGACTGTACCGGCGACAATGCTTCGCCATCAGAGACAACAGCCCGCAGCTCCGTGGTTTCAGTCAAGGTCAGGGTGTGCCCCGGCATCACCGCCATACTGCTGGTGGTCGGGTCGGTACTATCCATGGTCAGAAGCAGTGTGCTGCCTTCAGGGCCGTTCACTGTGACCACCAGGCTGTTATCGAAAGATTCGCCGTCCGGGCTGAAGGTAGGGCGGGGGAGGGTCAGTACCAGAGTGACATCGTCCATAAAGAGGGTGCGGGCAAGGTCACTGTCGGGGGCATCGTCGACACCGGACCGGTCACGGGCACTGAGGGTAAGGCGCATGGAGCCGTTGCCAGAAGTGGCGTCTCCCGGCAGGGCCAAAGAGGTTTCCACCCGCTGCCATTGTCCGGGATTTGCCTGGATTTCCAGCTCACCCTCCAGATCGGGCAGCATATCGGCAACCTGGCAGGCACTGTCGGTGAAAAACTCCCCACGAATGGCTGCCATTAATCCCTCTGCTGGCTCATTACTGAGCACGTTGAACGCGGGCTTGAGATTGTCGGTGGGGAGGGCGTCGATGCACTGAACCAGGCTGCTATCTGAATACTCGCCGGTCAGGCGTTTGAAGTAGAATCCCTGCTCGCCTTCAAGGGCAAAAGGCAACACACCCGCAGAGGCCATGGGATTGATATCTTCACGGGGGAATAATGCCAGCTGCCAGCCACTCTCTGCTTCTGTCAAAAAGTCTCCGTTTTCCAGTACCGGATGACTGAAATCGGAGTTAACTAACAGATTGACGCCAGCCTGCACTGCCTGAATATCGTCGATAAAGAGGCGCACATCCTCTCTATCAGGATTAGAGGCATTATTTTCCTGAATTCCGTTCCTTAGCTGAAGGGAAAAACTGAGTGCTCTTGCGCCATTGGGAATATCATTGGTTGAAAGTTCCATGGGAAGATCCACGGAAGTGGTGGCTTCAACCCGGTTGTACCTGGTGACCTCAAACCATTCATTTATTTCCAAAACCGTAGCTGAATAATTAGTCCGCGGGACCAGCTCGGAATCCCCCCTCTGGGTTAACCCGTTAGTGGCAATGCCAGCTTGCATATCCCTTTCACAGCCTTCCATATCACTGTAAAAATTCGAGTTTATTGTGCCTCGCACGTTTGCATTAATTGGCCCGTTGATAAAAATCCGATAACTGAACGTGATAGGGAGGTCATCAACAATCGGCACACACTGCTCCAATCTGGAGTCGTTGTGCATAATCGTCAATTGCTCAAAGGCGAACACCCCCGTACCTTCAAAGCCTTCATCTGGATCCGGCCGGTCAATACCCCCAGCATCAGAACCGGCGATAGAAACAATCGCTGATGTATCTCTGAATACGTTCTCGGTATTGCGCACAATGGTCCAGGAAGGAAGAAAGCCAACACCAATGTCATCGTCGAGTTCCACGAGATCAAAGGTCGTGTCTTCAGGAAACGGTTTTACATCGGAAAAGTCGCCGTTAGGGGCAGCTATTGCCAGACTCGACAAGCCAGCACTGGCAATGATGGCCAGGCCTTTCAGGGAAGAACGCATAATGTCACTCCGCTTTATTGTTTTGTAAGGTCCCTCCCTGGATATCACCTTTTGTGTTCATCAGGCTTAAAACCTGCCCTGGCATCCGATCCGGTCCCTATTAGCGATTTCACCTCTTAAGTTATCGTCTATAATCAATTCAAATGTAAAATGAAAACATTGGATAGATATATGCGTTTTTCACATCCAAACTGGAAAAATCATTGAATATTAAAAAGTTGAAGTGTTTTCGTGCGGTGGTAATTCACGGTTCCCTGGTGGCTGCGGCCTCAGTGATGAACCTGAGTCAGCCTGCCACCAGCCGGTTGATATCGACCCTGGAGGCTGAACTGAAACTGAAACTGTTCAAGCGGGAGAAGCGCCGGCTGGTGCTGACGCCGGAGGGCAAGGAGTTCTACCGGGAGACCGAAAAGATCCTCTCCAATCTGGACGACCTGCCGCGCATCGTGCAGGAAATCAAAGTAGGCGGCGCCCGCACCCTGCGCATCGTGGCCCTGGCACGTATCGCCAACAGCCTGGTAGCACCGGCACTGGCCCGGTTTGTGCGGGAGCACCCGGACCAGCGCTTCAGTGTGGATGTGCGCGGGCACCGGGATATCGAGCAATGGGTGGCGGGGCGCCACTATGATATTGCGGTGGCGCTTACCAAGCCTTGTAACCACCCCTCAGTGATCCAGCGGCCCTTCTTTGATACCGACGCCATGGTCATGATTCCCCGGGGTCACCCCCTGGAAGCCCTGGAAACTGTCACCCCTGCACAAATGGCGGAACACGACATTATTGCCCTGGCTCCAGGCTTGCGACCGCGATTGCAGATGGATGAGATCTTTCATAAAGCAGGGGTAAACCTGATCTGCAAGATCGAAACCAGCTCCAGTGTGATGGCCTGCCAGATGGTCATGGAAGGGCTGGGAGTGACCATTATTGACCGGCTGGCGGCCCTGGCAGTGGACCAGAACCGGTTTTGCCTGCGCCCCCTGATCCCCAATTACCGGTTGCAGTTTGTGCTGCTTTTCCCCCCGGGATTTGAAGAAACCGCGGCCACAACCACCCTGGTACGTTGCCTGCGGGACGAGGTGGCATCTGCTCTGGGAGAGTACGCCACACTCACTGACGATACCCCTGAGAGCTAAGCCGTCTTCTGCCATTCATGCATTAACTGCATGGAAACATGACTTATATTCAATTTTAAAATCAATAATGCCTGCCTAGACTGAGTTACACCCTCGATCACTTCACGAGCCGAGGATCGATCAAATACTCCAATAACTATAATAGGAGGAGATATGAAGATCTGGCCCCCGGTGCCCGTCAGTCACTTCCTTATGGGCTTGCTTGCCCTTTGCGCACTGTCTTTCCAGGCCAGTGCCGGTGCAAAGACCGACACCCTGGTGGTGGCGCTTTCCCAACCCCTGACCACCGTAGACCGCCTGTATTCCATCCAGCGGGAAGGCTTGATCCTTTCCCAGCTGACAGACGATGGGCTGTTTTTTGTGGACCCGAAGACTCTGGAGTTTGTGCCCCTGGCGGCCTCCTCCTATGAGTGGGTAACGGACACTCAGCTTGAGGTCACTCTGCGGGAGAACGTGCTGTTTCACGACGGTAGCACCCTGACCGCCGACGATGTGGTGTATACCTTTGAATGGATGATCAACCCGAACTCAGACACCAGCCAGGGCCCGGTCGCCCGCAGCTGGTTGCAGAGCGTGGAAAAACTCAGCCCCCGGAAAGTGCGCTTCAACCTGAAGCGACCTTATCCCATGGCGTTGCGGGACATGGCGGTGAGTATTCCGCTGCGCCGGCAGGGGACTTATGACGAGACTGACATCAGCGTCAACGAGCCTCTGTTAAATGGCATTGGCCCCTACCGGGTGACCAAGTTCAGAGCCGGACGGGAGATCGGTCTCGAGCGCTTTGAGCACTATTACCAGGACAGCCCCAAGGCCAACCCGGGCGGCATTCGCCACATGCGCTTCCGGGTGATACCGGACCAGGGCACCCAACAGGCGGAACTGCTCAGTGGCGGTATCGACCTGATGATGGATGTACCGCCGGATGTGGCGGACAACGTCAGCTTCCTGCCCGGGGTGAAGCGCCTGGAAGGCAACGATATCCGCATTGGCTACATCACTCTGGATGCCGCTGGCCATACCGACCCGGAATCGCCGTTTACCCACCTCAAAGTGCGCCAGGCGATTAATCACGCCATTAACCGGGAAGAAATCACCCGCTACCTGGTGCGTGGCAGTGCCGAGGTGATCGATTTTGCCTGCCACCCACGCCAGTTCGGTTGCGATGGGGATGTGCCCCGCTATGACTATGACCCGGAGAAAGCCAAACAGCTGCTGGCCGAGGCCGGCTACCCAAACGGCTTCAGCTTCAAGCTCTGGGCCTATCGGGAAAAGGTCATCGCAGAGGCGGTGGTGCACAACCTGAAGGCCATCGGCCTGGATGTGGACCTGCGTTACGTCAAGCTGAACGTGTTCTCCAAGGTGCGCAACAGCAAGGATATGCAGAGCTTTTTTGCCTCCTATGGCAGTGGCGGCACCGCCGATACCTCCGCCTCTGCCGGGGTGCATTTTGCCGCCAACTCAGCCCGCAACTACAGCGGTGACCAGGTAGTTGCGGGCACCTTAGTGGCGGCTGAGCAAACCAACGACCCCGAAGAACGCAAGGGGCTGTACCGTGAGGCCCTGAACCGGATAGCGGAACAAGCCTACTGGGTGCCCATGTTCTCTTACAGCCAGAACTTTCTGTTAACGCCGGAGCTGGAATTTTCCGTTCCTGAAGATGGCGTTCCCCGGTTCTGGCAGGCCACCTGGAGGCAACAACCATGATGACCTATGTGTTGCGCAGATGCCTGATGGCCATTCTGGTGGCGTTCACTGTCTCTTTGGGCACCTATGCCCTGTTCCATTTCGCCACCGACCCGGCCCAGACCATCGCCGGTGAGGATGCGCCCCAGGAGATGGTGGATGAGATCCGTGAACAGTTCGGCTTCGACCGCCCCCTGCTGGTTCAGTATGGCGACTGGCTGGGGGGAGTGTTCCAGGGGGATTTCGGTACCAGCTATTTCTGGAAGCAGCCGGTGGTGGAGCTGATCAAGGAGCACGCCGGAGTCACCATTACCCTGGCACTGGTCTCCCTGCTGGTGACCATTCTGATTGCACTGCCCCTGGGCATCAGCGCCGCCCTCAAACCCAATAGCTGGGTGGACCGTTTTGCCTTGTCCATCGCCGTCTCCGCCCAGGCCATTCCCAATTTCTGGCTCGGCTTGATGGTCATCATCCTGTTTGCGGTGACCTTCCCCATCTTCCCGGTGTCCGGGGACGCCACCTGGCGGCATTTCGTGCTGCCCTCCCTGGTGCTGGGGGCCAGTTCGGTGCCGGCGGTGATGCGCCTGACCCGTACCGGCCTGCTGGATGTGCTGGCGTCGGATTACATTCGTACCGCCCGGGCCAAAGGCTTTATGGGCTACCGGCTGATCCTGCAGCAGGCCATGCGTAACGCCCTGCTGCCTATCGTCAGCGTGCTGGCGGTGCAGCTGGGCCACAAGCTGGGGGGCTCTGTAGTCACCGAGTCTGTTTTCAGCATGAACGGGCTGGGTCGCCTGGCCGTGGAATCGATCTTCAATTCGGATATCCCCACGGTGCAATCCCTGATCCTGATATTCGTGTTGACCTTTGTATTACTGACGCTGGCGGCTGATCTGATCAACGCCTGGCTTGACCCACGCATTCGGATGGGCTGAATCATGGCGACTAGAGATGTAGTAGGCGATGTCACCATCGCCGCCGTTGAAACACCCCCGAACGAGGAAGAACTCGGTCTGGGTCTGAGCCCCTCAAAGGCAGCCCTGAAACGTGCCCGCACCCACCGTGGCCTGAAGATCGGCTTCGGCATTCTGCTGGTGATGGCCGTGTTCGCGATTTTTGCCCCTTGGCTTGCGCCCTATGACCCCTACCTGCAGAACCTGCCCATGCGCATGCTGCCGCCGGTGTGGATGGAAGGGGGCAGCTGGGAATACCTGCTGGGCACCGACCACCTGGGCCGTGACTACCTGAGCCGCCTGATCCATGGCGCTCGCATTTCCATGTTTATCGGCATTGGTGCCGCCTCTATCGGTGCCATTATTGGCGTCACTCTGGGGCTGATCGCGGGCTACTACGGTGGCTGGATTGATCAGGGGGTGAATTTCCTGGTGACCTGTCAGCTGGCGGTACCCAGCCTGCTGTTGATCATGGCCTTGGTGTTCGTCATCGGCCAGTCCGTCACGGTGGTGATCTTTGTGATTGGTGCTACCCACTGGGTGTTCTACCTGTTGGTGGTGCGCTCCGCCACCTTGCGCCTGCGGGAACTGGATTTTGTCGCCGCCGCGCAAGCCATGGGCTGCAGCAAGTTCAAGATAGCGGTCCGTGAAGTACTGCCGAATCTGTCCAACCAGATCATGGTGATTTTCACCCTGGAAGTGGCGGTGGCCATTCTGAGCGAAGCCACGTTGTCTTTCCTGGGGCTGGGAATTCCCTCCCCACTGCCCTCCTGGGGCCTGATGATCGC
Source organism: Halomonadaceae bacterium (assembly GCA_007692645.1). Lineage (GTDB taxonomy): Bacteria > Pseudomonadota > Gammaproteobacteria > Pseudomonadales > Oleiphilaceae > REBR01. The sequence goes on from REBR01000159.1 coordinate 15,258, forward strand.
CGAAGGCAAAGCCGCCATGTTCTTCCAGCCCTGGCTGGTGATTCTGCCCGGTCTCGCACTCTTTGTACTGGTCATCGCTATCAACCTGCTAGGGGATGGAGTCCGGGATGTCACCGTTACCCATCGGAGAAATTGATATGAGCACAGCACCGATTCTTGATATTCAGGGGCTGTCCGTCGAGATCCCCACCGACGCTGGCACACTCAAAGCGGTGCGGGGCATCAGCCTCAGCCTCAATCGCGGGGAAACCCTGGGGATTGTGGGGGAGTCCGGTTCCGGTAAATCCATGACGGCCCTGGCCCTGATGAATCTGCTGACCCCCTCTGCCAGAAGGACTGCCGACTGTATCAATTTTGATGGCAAGGACCTGACCCATGTGAGCGAGAAGGAGCTGGCCAGCAAGGTGCGGGGGCAGCGCATCAGCATGATCTTTCAGGAACCCATGACCAGCCTGAACCCGGTCTACTCCATCGGTCGTCAGCTGACCGAGACCATGACCCTGCACCGCCCGGTATCCCGGGCCGAAGCAGAGAAGCGGGCCATTTACCTGCTGGAGAAGGTGGGCCTGCCCGACCCCGCCAGCCGGCTCAAGCAATACCCCCACGAACTCTCCGGCGGGCAACGGCAGCGGATCATGATTGCCATGGCGCTGATGAACGAGCCGGAACTGCTGATCGCCGATGAGCCCACCACGGCACTGGACGTCACCATTCAGGCCCAGATCCTGTACCTGCTGCAGGATCTGCAGAAAGAGCTGGGCATGTCGATGATCCTGATCACCCATGACCTTGGCGTGGTTTCACGCTCTGCGGACAAGATTGCCGTCATGTACGCCGGCGACATTGTCGAGACCGGCACCGCCGTCGAGGTGCTGACGAATCCACAGCACCCTTATACCCGGGGCCTGATGGAATGTGTGCCCGGCTACCGCGGGGATGAGGCACACCGGCTGGGTTCCATTCCCGGCATAGTGCCGTCCATGACCGGCACCATTACCGGCTGTGCCTTTGCCTCCCGCTGCCCCCGGGCGGTGGACGCCTGTAAAACCGACATACCCCCCACCAAACAGCTTGGCCCGGGGCGCACCTACGTCTGTCACGACCCGGAGTCAACCCGGGACCAGTCCGCCAGGGAACAGCAAAGCCACGTCAACCGGGCCCCATTTGATCCCGGCAAAGCCAAGGGGGAGAGTGTACTGACGGTGGATAACGCCACTTACACCTTCCTGGTCCGCCGTGGCATGTTTGGCAAGCGCAAGCCCCTCAAGGCCCTGGGCAATGTCAGCCTGGATATCCGTAAAGGGGAGGTGCTGGCGCTGGTGGGAGAATCCGGTTGTGGCAAGACCACCCTGTCGCGAATCATCATGGGGCTCAAGCAACCTGATAGCGGCTCCGTCAGGCTCGGAGAGCATGAGATCAGCACCCTGCCTGCCGGGCAGCGTGCCCGCATGATTCAGCCGATCTTTCAGGACCCTTACTCCTCTCTGAACCCCCGCAAGACCATTGGCGACATTATCGGGCGCCCACTGGTGGTGAACCGTATCGGCAGCAGCAAGGAACAGCTGGCCAAGGTGCACAACATCATGGAACACGTGGGGCTGCCCCGGCGGGTGTTCAACAGTTACCCGGACCAGCTCTCCGGGGGCCAGCGCCAGCGTGCCGCCATTGGCCGTGCACTGATCATGGACCCGGAAATTGTCATCTGCGACGAGCCCACCTCTGCCCTGGATGTGTCGGTGCAGTCCCAGATCCTGAACCTGTTGCTGGATTTGCGGGATGAACTGGACCTGACCTACCTGTTTGTGACCCACGACCTGTCGGTGGTCCAGCACATGGCGGACCGGGTGGCCGTAATGTACCTGGGGGAAATCGTTGAATGCGGGGATCGCCGCCAGGTGTTATCCCACCCCAAACACCCTTACACCCGTGCGCTGCTGGATTCTGCACTGAGCATTTCCCCGGAACTGAAGGTCCCTGCGCCACGCCTGGCCGGTGACTTCCCGAACCCGATCAACCGGCCATCTGGCTGTTCGTTCCACCCCCGTTGCCCCATTGCAGAACAGCAGTGCAAAGAACAGGTACCGCAAGCGGAAATCATCGATACCACTTTTGTTAAATGCTGGAAGGCCGAGACTTCCCAGCATCAGGTAAAGCACCAGTAAACAAAAATATTAAAGGAAGCTGCGCCATGAAAAAGATCATCATTTGTTTAACTGCGCTTTTCTTACCCCTGACGGGCTGCCAGTCCCTCTCACAGGACGCCATGGAATTCACCGAAGACAGTGATTCCAATTTCCTGGATACGGCCACCTTCAGCCGCTATGGCTCCATCGTGGTAGAGGCGGGGACGCCGGAAAAACCGGTGGCTATGCGCCTGTGGTACACCCGCCCAGATCAGCTCCATGCCGACACCCCGGTAGTGATGGTGATGCACGGCGGGCGACGTGACGCCGATGCCTACAGGGGCTTCTGGGGCACCTATGCCAACCAGTATGGTGCTCTGATCGTAGTGCCTGAAATCACCCAGGAAGACTTCCCCACCGGCTGGGGTTACCAGACCGGTAACTGGGTAACGCCGGATTCTTCTTCCGTGGATGCCAGTAAAGGCCAGCGCAACCCGCCAGAGCAATCCTCCTTTGCTGCTGTAGACCGGGCCTTCGATCAGCTGCGGGAGGAATTTGGCCTTGAGACCAACCAGTACGATATCTGGGGCCACGGCAGCGGCGCCCAGTTTGTCAGCCGCATGGTGATGCTCTATCCCCAGGCACGTATCGGCACCGCTGTGGCGGCCAACGCCGGTAACTACACCTTTCCCGACTGGAGCCTGCCGCTGCGCTACGGCCTGAAAAACACCGGCATCGAAGAAGCCGATCTGGAGCCTGCATACGCCCACCGTCTGGTGATCATGCTCGGCACCGCCGATAACGATCCTTCTCACCGATTACTGAGCCAGTTGGCGGTTGCCAGAGCCCAGGGCGCTCACCGGGTGGAGAAAGGGGAGAACTTTTTTGCCCTGAACAAGGCCAAGGCCCAGGAGCTGGGCATGCCATTCAACTGGACCCTGGAAACCGTCTACGGCATCGGCCACAGCGGTCAGCAGATGAGTCGTCCCGGTGCCCGTTATCTTCTGGCAGGCAAAAGCGAACAGGCACTGTTCCCGGGAGGGGATGATTCCGGGCGCAGCTCCCGTGAGCGCAACGAATTACTGCAGGGCTCCCAGGAAGAAGACGACCCATTTGCAGACATGGACTGATGACACCTTGGGCTAGCATGAACAGTGAGAACGCAGATGAATGATGTAAACCGTTTTGGCGCATGGGCCCCCAGGTTCGGGGTCAGTCTTGAGCATGGCTGGATCAGTTATCTGGAAAACGGTGAAGGTGAGCCGGTGCTCTTCCTCCATGGACTGAACGGCAATGCCTCCAGTTGGCAACACCAGCTTAAGGAGCTGGCACCGGGCATGCAGATGATCGCCTGGGACGCCCCGGGTTACGGCAAATCCGATGAAGCCGGCAATACCGTGGAAGCCCTGGCCAGAATCGCCATTGAATTCGCCCAACGGCACTGGTCAGGCCCCATCAACGTGGTGGGCCACTCCATGGGTGGCCTGGTGGCCATGAAGATGGCGGTGCTTGAGCCCGGGCTGGTAAAACGCCTGGTGCTCTCCTGCACCCACCCCGGCCACGGCCTGGGCCCCAAGGGCGGTGCCAATGACCGCTACAAACGCCGCCTGGAAGAGCTGCGGGACCTGCCACTGGAAGTCTATGGCGAGCGCCGGGCCACCGGCATGCTGCCGGAAGGCACCGACGAAGGGATTTTTCGCAAAGTGGCCAGTATTGCCGCCGAATCCAGATTCGAAGGCGTCGCCAACGCCGCCTGGGCCATCCAGACTGTTGATCTGCAGCCGGACCTGGCCAATATCCAGGCCCCCACCCTGGTGATCACCTGCGATCAGGACCGGGTAGCCCCGTTAACCAAAGCGCAGCCACTGCTGGATTACATACCCAAGGTGCAGCACGTGGAACTCCCTGGCTTGGGGCATGCGCCCTATATTGAGGATGCGGAGCAATATAACCGTGTGCTCTTGGGGTTTTTGCAGGGGGGGTAGTAAGCACCCTTAAACACTGGGTGAGACACGGCCAGGGGCTGTAGCCCATGGCCCGTGGCGCTCAGGGTGAAAACAGTGAGCCGTGGTGCGCTTCACCCACATAAAACGCAGGCTTGGTTCCCGGAAAAGCCCAGAAGCGGGTCATTTCTGACGAGGGGAACACGTTGGGAAAGCGTGGGTCCCGTTGCGATGGCCCGGCAATGGTCTTCTCCTGCACCATGGAGATGTACTGATCAACCGAGTTTTCCAGGGTATTACCGTTGATAATCACCTCTGTACCCAGGTATTTGGCATAGTCTGCGACACCGCTGGCAGTGGATAAGTGGGGAGCATAGGCGTCCACACTGACACCATTTTCACTGGTCACCCACAGGCCTTCATCCGTGTGCACCACAATGGAATGGTTGCCTTCCGTATGGCCGGGGGTATGCACCAGGGCCACACCATCCCCCAGCATAACGGAACCCTCAAAGCGGATGATTTTGTCATCCGCAATACCGGCAATGCCGTTGGGGCAGTACCAGTCCGCCTGGTAGGGGTTCAGATCCAGGGTGGACTCCCATTCCTGCCAGTGCACCAGCAGTTTCGCGTTGGGGAAGGTGGCGGGCATCTCATGGGTGCCCAGCCAGCGGCGAACGTCCTGGGTGTGCAGATGGTCATAGGTGATGTAATCGATGTCTTCCGGCTTCAGGCCGAGAGCGGCCACGACTTCCGGTACCGTGGTCTGGCGGTGAACCACGCGGTTAGTGATAAATTGCGGCATTTTGTCCTGCAGGCGGCGGAAAAACGGCGTCTCGCCCCCCCGCTCATGGTCAGAGGGAGACACCAGCAGGGTCTTAACGCCACTGTCGGTGTCGAACTGCACCACGAACACCCGGTTCTGAAGGTGGATATACTCCACCAGCCGCTCATGGGAGAAGGCATTGCGCAGTCCGTAGCGGGACGGGTAGGGCACCTTTACCAGATCAAAGGAGCGGAAGTAGCGTGCCTTCGGCCCCGCCAGCATGGCTTTGCGAAAATCCTCGGCAGCGCCCCGGGTGTCTTCCACCCTGGCTTGCTGGCCATGGGCTTTGCGGGAGCCCTCGAAGGTCTTGATGGGTTGAATTGAGGTCATAAGATCACCTGCCTGCTTCAGCGAAAGTTGTCGGATTGGAAGTGTTTGCGACCCCGGGCTGCGGCGTAACGGGTCACACGAAGGAAGAGCCCCGGGGCGGCGTTGGCGATTTTGCCGATGATGCCATCCATCCTGGGGAGGTAGATTTCCAGCGGGCGCTGTTTAAGCACCGGGCCGAGCACACAGCGGGCCACCTCATCCGGCGTTAGTGCCCGCCCTCCGGCAAAGGTCAGCGCTGCATCGTCATCGCCACGCTGCTGTTCCAGCATCCCGGTTTTCACCGGACCAGGTCCTACCAGGGTGACGGCAATGCCATGGGGGCGCAGGTCACCGGCGGCGGCAATGCTGAAGCCGCGAACGGCAAATTTGCTGGCGGCGTAAATGGTATTGCCCGGTGTGGCAAACAGTGAGGCCACCGAACCGATATTGATAATATGCCCCTTGCGGCCATGGCGAATCATATGGGCTGCTGCTGCGTTGGCACCGAAGATCACTCCCTGCACATTGACCTCCAGCATCAGGCGCACGTTATCGCCGTTGAGCTCACCGGTCTGGCCGCTGCGCAACACGCCGGCCACGTTTACCAGCACATCCACAACCTGCTGTGTACTATCCAGCCGGTCGAACAGGGCATGCCATTGCTGTTCGCTGCGCACATCCAGGCGTTCACAGTGAACCTCAGGGGAGTCCGCCCACTGGGCCTCCAGTGCGGCCCCGTCAAGGTCCGCCGCAATAACACTGTGGCCCATAGTCACGGCCTGCTGGGCAATGCAGGCACCAATGCCATTGGCGGCACCGGTAATCAATAACCGCATAGGGTTGCTCACTTTTTATTGTGTGGGTTAGACAGCCAGAAGTTACTTTGGCAGAAGTGGCGCGGCACAGCTTGACAGTGACTGCCACGAATTTAACACTTTGCGCCAACCTGAGCTGAACCTGAGAACGCCATGAGCGCTCCCCATCGCCGCCGAATTCCCACCAGCTTTGCCGTGGCACTGTATGAATACCTGGATCAACAGGGGGTGGATAGTGCTGCAGTGCTCGCTTCACCACGCCCCCCCGTGAACACCGCCCTCAATGCAGACATCCCCATCAGTGACTGGTGCCAGCTGCTGGCCAGCGCCTCCCGGCACCTGGCAGACCCCAGGCTGGGTCTGCACCTGGGGCAAACCATTATTCCGCGCCATATCGGGGTGTTGGGCTATGTCATCATGGCATCAGAGAATCTGGGTGAGGCACTGAAGCGCCTGCACCGCTACCAGCGCCTGATCTACGATGTGACGCCGCTGGAGGTACGCGGAGCTGGGGAGCGTGTGGAACTGGTCTGGGGCGCTGAACACGGCAGGCCTGGCCCGCTGGTGGATGAAACCGCCATTACCGCCCTGATTCACTTATGCCGCCGCCTGACTGCCTCTCGGCTGGCCCCCTTATCCGTCTCCTTTATCAATCCGCAGCCGGAGGACACCCAACCCTATGAGGATTTCTTTGGCTGCCCGGTGCATTTCGCCCAGCCAGAGACCATCGTCAGCCTGAGCACAGGGACCCTGCTGCAGCCCATGCACACCGCAGACCCTGCCATGCTGACAATGCTGGAACAGCAGGCCGATGCGTTATTGGCCCGATTACCCACCCAGTCACCCTTGGTGGAGCAGGTGCGCCGACGTATCAGCTACCTGCTGCCGGAGCAGGCCCCGGAGCTGGCCAAGGTGGCTGACGCCATGGGGATTTCCACCAGAACCCTGCAACGTCAACTGGCACAGGCAGGCACCAGCTTTTTGCAGGAAGTGGCCGCTGTCCGCTGTGAAATTGCTGAGCGCTACCTGCGGGAAACCAAACTGGGGTTGGTGGATATAGCGTTGCTGCTCGGCTATTCAGAGCACAGTGCCTTTACCCGGAGTTTTATTCGTTGGACCGGGAGTACGCCTATGGAGTACCGGCAATTGCATCGGGCGGGTGGCACTAACAGCCCCTAAAGTGGGAGGCGAGCGCACTCATGCGGATTTGATGGGTATAAAAAGCTACGAAAATTAAGTGCAAAGCTTGTCAGGGAATTTCATCTAGAACTTTGGTTAAAGCCGAGTCACACAAAGGGCCTCGCTGTCCAAGGTCCACCAGCAACCCATTGGAATGGGAATGATTTTTCACTACTAGCGGCTTCAGCAGCTGACATTAGAAAGTCAGCGAGAAAGTTTACAACGTCTCCCAGTGATAATGCGTCCAATGCATTTTTGCGCAGAAAGGCTTTCCACTGTGTTTGTTTTTGCGCGTCCTGGGCAAACTCTAGTGTTAGGCCCATTGGCGGTGTGGCGGAGAGGTTTGAATTACGACAAGAAAAAGTGGCTCTGATCGCCTTACTAAGGGTATCTCCATCAAAATCGGCGTGACGTGCCAGAATCCAAAGATCGAAATAATCCTTCATTCGACTGTTGGCCATGCCAAGCGTAGATAATGCCTCGAATTTTTCTGCAACAACGGTATAGCGTGGGTATGCACGGAGTTTTGGGGCTTCGAAGTCCTGTAATAGAGTGGGGTACTCAACTTCCAGCGGAGCAGGGGTCACAGCATCGCCAAAGCCGATATCGATCTGGATTTGGCAACGTGCGCCGTCGAGTGTGGCCAAGAGTGTGATGCGAACTCCCGCATAATTGGCTTCTTGTCGTATTTCTTTGGCGCGTAACGTATTGGATTGGAATACCACGCCATCTTCCACCGCAATGCTGCAGATTTCTTTGAAGGTTTTCTCGATGTCTGGTAATTAAGACGGTCCAAAACCCAGAAAATCGACATCTCGGGTCGGACGTTGTGGTACATCAAACCAGAGGTCAAACAACAATGCGCCTTTTAGGAGAAAGTGGTCGACGTGATTCGAAATACTGATCCGGTACAGCAGGCGCTCCAGACAGAATCGAGTCAGGACGAGATTATAATCCTGCTTTGTTTCTCGCGCTTGATTGAGAAGGCGAGCACGGATGGAAGCAGCAACGTTTTGTTTACTCAAGAAAGACTCTCCATGTAAGGACGCATCACGTTGGCAACTCGCAGTTGCGTGGCATACCACCACAGCTCGTCCATGCTGACACGTTTCTTGTCCAGAGCATCGCGTAGAGCCTCCAGTGCCACATCCAGCCCGACTTTGTTGCGAAATTTAAAGCAATCGACCACGGTACGGGCGACGTTGGATACCTGAACCGTTACGCCGTCGATAACATGTTCCTCAACACCCTCGGTCAGCGACTTACCAGAGAACCGAACGATTCGAAGTGGGGGGTAGTCCATCTTCGGTGCTCGACTTTTATTGGGGATAGCCAGCCAGACCTCAAAAGGCGATTGGGTGGTGAGCTCGTGCACACGCAGCGCAGACAAAAGACAAACGATGCCTTGGGGAAATTTGATGGCAACTTCTGCCAGGGAGCCATGCTCCGAGGTCTGTTTGTCGGGAAGCGCATAAAGACCACGAGCGAGCCGAATGAGTTGTCCTTCCCGCACCAGTCTGGTCAGGGTGACACGAGGCAGCCCTCGCGTCGTAATGTCGCGAGGGCGGATAAGTCCCTCTGACCGGGCTATATCCAGAATCTGTTGGCGAGTGTTTTTCATATGCCAATGTTGTTCCTTAAAGTAGGTTTAAGTCAATAATTACCTGCAATAAGGAACATTTAGGGCAATAAAAAAGGTGAACTGAGATCAGTTCACCTTTCAGAATGTGGTGGAGACGGCGGGAATTGAACCCGCGTCCGCCGGCACTCTGTCCTCGGCTCTACATGCTTAGAGTCCCCCTATTGATTTAACCTCAAGCGACCCAGAGGCCAGGGTGCAAGAGGCGATCTCTTTGAGGTTTTAACCGTTACGCAGTGAGCTCTACGTAGCGGCGTAGCTTGTTTGCTATGACTGCCTCAAATACACGGGGAACAAGCACCCCGGCGAGGCAGACTAACCGGTTTTTAAGCGGCTAGTGCGTAGTTGTCGTCGTTTGCGACTATAACGTTCAGCTTTGATTTTACGAGATTCGCTGACATCTCGACATGCACCTTGGATTTTGCCACCGGCGTCGAAGCCATGTCGTCCCCAGATTGGTCACGAGTAAACTTGAGCTAATGACCTGCGTTGTACAACCTGTCCCAACGCATTAATGATTATGGGGCCGCAGCCCCCGTAAAACAAGGGGTCAGTTAAGGGGAGAGGCGGCTCTGGCTACGCCACCGTCGCCAGAGCCGCTGTTCAGAGCCAGGTCACGCAGTTCCTGAAAGGCTTCCGTGAAGGCCTGGGTCACCAGGACGGGTTTGGCAATCAGGCGCTGGTCGCTGATCACGCCAAACTGTACCTGGTCGGCGTAGCTGAAGATGCTCAGGCCGATGCCCACTTCACCGGTCTGGGGAACCCAGAACATGGGCTGCACCAGTCTGCCCCCGCACATATACAGGGGCTTTCTGGGGCCGGGGACATTGGTCATAACGGCTGAAGCCTTACGGCTGAGCATCTCCAGGGCCCGGCGTTCGAGCAGTTCCGGGCCACGGCCCAGCACATCCAGAAGGCCGAAAGAGACCTGGGCCTGATAGGTCTGCTTCAGGTTGATCATATCCCGGTGAATCCGGTTGAAGCGGTCCCTCGGGCAGCAGCTTTGCACCGGCAAGGGCACCAGTACCAGGCCAAACTGGTTGCCCAGATTGGTGATGGGCTGGTTCAGGAGGCGCAGGTTAAAGGGCACCGCCACATGGATATAGTCTTTGGGTAACGGCTGCCCGCTGTTTTTAAGAAAGCTGTGCAGGGCACCGGTGGCGGCGCACATCAACACATCATTGACGGTGCCCCCCATGGCCCTGGCGGTGGCTTTGACTTCTGCCAGGTCCAGGGGGTCAGACCAGGCCACCTGTTTACGGCCGCAAAGATCCCCTTTGAGGGCTGTGACCGGGTCTTCGGCACTGAAGGTCAACTGAGCCAGGTCGCGGCCCATTTGCATGCCTTCTTTGGCCAGCCGGGAGAGATAGCTGGGGTCTTCCATGACATTGCTGGCCAGTTGCCCCAGCTGGTTGCGGGCGATGTTGCTGTTGCGCCGTATGCGATGCAGCACTTTGCGCCATTCCGGCAGCTGATCCGGAGTGTGGTGACTGCGGGATCTCAGCGCACGCACGTTGGCTGTTGGCTGGTCATCGGTCAGGGATAGCAGTACCCGCACCAGGGAGATGCCGTCAGCAATGCAGTGGTGGATGCGGATAACCAGAGCACAACCCCCCTGATAGCCATCCACATAGTGGGCCTGCCATAAGGGGTGGCAGTGATTCAGGGGCGTGCTGTTGAGGTCGCTGGCGAAGTTCTGCAGGGCTTTCTGGCAGCCTTTGCCGGGCAGGGCTACCACGTGCAGGTGGTTATCGAGATCAAACCACTCGTCGTCTTCCCAGAAATACCGTTCATTATGTTTAACCACGCGCTGCCGGAATCTGCGGTAGCGCAGAAACCGTTCATTCAGCAGCTCCCGAAAAGCAGCCATAGCGATGGGGCGATCAAATACGAGTACTGCGCCAATCATCATGGCACTGGCTGGCGATTCCATTCGCAGCCACGCAGTGTCCACTGCAGACATTGGCGTTCTGGACTGAGCCATGGCTCCTCCTTGTCCTGGGGCGGTTCAGTGTTGTTCTGTCTTTGTAAAAAACTGTGAAATACAGTATACGCCTACTTTTTCACTGAGGTGAATAGGGGATTGCCAAAAAGCACTACAGTTGTTCGCTGGATGTGGAGTCTGTTAACGGGTGCCTAGTGGACCCGGACACTACCGGGTATTTTCCCGCAGCACCCGCTGCTTCTGGCGGTTCCAGTCTTTTTCTTTTTCATCAGCCCGCTTGTCATACAATTTCTTGCCCCGTACCAGGGCGATCTCACACTTCACCAGATTGTGCTTCCAGTAAAGGGCCAGGGGAATACAGGTATGCCCGGCCTGCTGGGTTTTGCCAATAAGGGTGGCAAGCTCTTTCTGGTGCAGCAGTAACTTACGGGTGCGGGTCGGGTCGGGCACCACGTGGGTAGAGGCGGTGGGTAGAGGCGGTACATGCAGGCCGAGCAACCAGGCTTCACCGTTTTTCAGCAGCACATAGGCATCGGTAATCTGGCATTTGCCCGCCCGCAGGGATTTCACCTCCCAGCCCATCAGCATAATACCCGCCTCGAACTTGGTATCAATTTCGTACTCGTGCCGTGCCTTGCGGTTCAGGGCGATGGTATTGCTGCCGGGTGCTGGCTTTTTCTTGCTCATAGGGCATGCCGTCGTCTGGGTGGAAGAGCACCGGGCTCTGGTAAAGGGCGCTCTGGTAAAAGGCGATCATTGTAACGTAAACCTGCCGTCCTATGGCAAAACCTGTGCAAGGGGCTTGTGGCCGGTTCAGCCCAGGAGTCAGGCAGGACACTGGTGGACCGTTTTGGGTACAATTGGCTGCCTGTTGCCAAGGACGTTTTATGTTTAGCTCCTCACATGATCCCCGGGGCTTTTGGGGTAGTCGCTGGACTTTTACTCTGGCAGCCATCGGTTGTGCTCTGGGATTAGGCAATCTGTGGCGCTGGCCGGTGTTAATGGGAAACCATGGGGGCGGCGCTTTTGTGCTGGTCTATCTGGGTTTTCTGGCGCTGTTGGCGGTGCCCCTGTTAATGGCGGAATACATGCTTGGCCGCCAGTA
>REBR01000190.1 GCA_007692645.1 Halomonadaceae bacterium
GCACTTCCACATTCCCCATGGTCTGAGTAATGCCCTGGTGCTGCCCTATGTGCTGCGTTTTAACGCCAGTGTAGCCGCAGAGCAGTATGCTGAGCTTGCGCCTCTGGTTGAAGAGGGTGCTACGGACCTGGTGGCTGCCATGGAAAAACTGATTGCTGCAGTGGAGCTGCCCACACGGTTACGGGATATGGACATTGCAGAGTCTGTGCTACCGCAACTGGCCGCTGATGCCATGCTTCAGCAGCGCCTGCTGGTGAATAATCCCCGGGACGTTACGGAAGCCGACGCCCTGGCTATTTACCAGGCGGCTTATTAGGCTCAACAGCAAACCCTGGCAACCATTAAACTCTATAATCAATATGATACAGGATTAGATTGAGGCAATTTATGGCTAAAGATAGTGCCCCCGGGCGTGATGAATTTGTGATATTTAAGCCAGTCACTACCCGCTGGATGGACAATGACATCTATGGCCATGTGAATAACGTCACCTATTATTCCTATTTCGACACCGCCGTGAATCACTACCTGATCGAGTCCGGTGGCCTGGATATTCATAACGGCGAAATCATTGCATTTGTGGTAAATTCCTCCTGCCAATATTTCCAGCCCGTGGCTTACCCGGATAACCTGGAAGTGGGTCTTCGGGTTGACCGCCTGGGTAACAGCTCAGTGCAGTATGGGGTGTCCATTTTTCGCCAGGGGGAGCAGCGTGCCTGTGCCCATGGGCAATTTGTTCATGTGTTTGTGCAGCGCCAGGGTGGCTCAGCCACCCCCATTCCCGCGCCCATACGTGAAGCCCTCGCCAGGCTGTCTCAGCCGACACAGGATTAATCAGACTGAATGCCATGACCAGCTGTTTCGATGACATTCGCCCCTACGGGGATGAGGAAGTTCAGTCCGTATTAAAGCGCCTGCAGGGGGATCCCGCCTTGCTGGATATGCTGGGCCGTGCCAATGGCAACGGGGTCCTGCACCGGCAGCTACCTTGGCTATCCCGCGCCCTCACCCGCCTGGCTTTGCGCTGGCGCTTTAGTCAGGTGAAAACCGTGGCCCGTTTTCAGGACACGATTGCGCCTTTCATTCAGCAACTGGTTCATAGCACCACCACTGAGGTGACCTGGGAGGGGCTGGATCAGTTACCCGGCCAACAGGCCTACCTGTTTCTCTCCAACCACCGGGATATTGTCTCTGACCCCTCAGTGGTGAACTATATTCTTTACGATCAGGGCCGTGGCACCACCCGCATCGCCATTGGCGACAATCTCACCAGTGACCCACTGGTGGCGGACCTGATGCGCCTGAACAAAAGCTTTATTGTGCGCCGCAACCTCACCAGCCCCCGGGAAAAACGCGACACTTACATGACCCTGTCGTCGTTTATCAATCAGTCCATTGCTGATAATCAGTCTGTCTGGTTAGCCCAGCGGGAAGGCCGGGCCAAAGATGGTATTGACCGCACTGACCCGGCCATTCTGAAAATGCTCTATATGAGCCAGAAAAAACTGGTGGCAGACTTCTCAACAGCATTGCATCAGCTGTTTCTGGTTCCCGTGGCCATCGCCTACGAGTATGACCCCTGTGATATTGCCAAGGCCCGGGAGCTGGAAGCCCGGGCCCGTACCGGCAGTTACGTGAAAGCCCCCGGGGAAGATGTTGAGAGTATTGTGCAGGGCATTCGCGGCCATAAAGGCCGGGTGCATGTGGCCTTTGGCAGGCCGCTGCAGGAGACCTTCGAGTCACCCCAGGAGGCTGCGGCCGCCCTGGACAGACAGATTCACCAGCTCTATCACCTGTTTCCCTCTAACTGGGTAGCGGCACAGATGCTGTGCCGGCGTCAGGGTAAAAGCCTTACCCTGCCCCCGGATGCGCAACTGGGTCTGCTGGACCGGCAACAGGCGGAAGCACGCCTGCACCAGCGTCTTGCCCAGTGTGAACCGGCGCTGCACCCTTACCTGCTGGCGATTTACGCCAACCCGGTTTTCCAGCACCCCAGCTATAACGCACTGAACCCGGCGGTTTAACGAAATCCAGGAGCCCTTTACTATGCGAAAAACCATTCTGATTACCGGTGCCAGTTCCGGCCTGGGTGCCGGTATGGCCCGGGAATTTGCGGCCATGGGGCGTAATCTGGCCCTTTGTGCCCGGCGCATGGACCGGCTGGAAGCCTTGCGGGAGGAACTGCTGGGGATAAACCCGGCTATCCAGGTGGCGATCCGGAGTCTGGATGTTAACGATTACCCGGCGATTACCCAGGTGTTTGAAGGATTCTGCGAGGATTTAGGGGAACTTGACCGGATTGTGATCAATGCCGGCGTAGGCAAGGGGCAACCCCTGGGCACCGGCCGGTTTGACGCTAATCGGCAGACCGCCGAGACCAACTTTGTGGGGGCTCTGGCACAGATGGAAGCGGCAATGACCATTCTGCGCCGGCAGAACCACGGCCACCTGGTGACGGTCTCTTCCGTGACTGCCGTGCGGGGTATGCCGGGAAATGTCACCACTTATGGGGCCACCAAAGCCGGGCTCTCCTCCCTCACGGAGGGGCTGCGGGTGGAGTTGCGCAAGAAGAAATCCCCCATCAAAGTAACCACCCTGCTACCCGGTTATATCCGCACTGAACTGAATGAGAAAGTTAAAAACACCCCGTTTATTGTGGATGCCAAGACCGGCTGCAAAGCCATGGTGCGGGCAATGGAAAAGGAGCCCGCCCGGGCCTATGTGCCTGGCTGGCCCTGGACACCCATTGCCTGGGTCATGGGTAAGTTGCCCGAGGCTGCTCTGGCGAAGATTTTCTGAGGTTTCAGCGGCAAGTCCCCGCTCCGGGGTTTGTCCCTACTCTGTCCCTGGCGCTTCCGGGGACCGGGGCAGCTCATCCAGAGCGGAATACCCCATGATCACCGCCATAATCATATCTTCGGTTTCCCGGCGCAGTGCCTGGCGCCGTTCTGGCTGTTCGATGTAATCCATGGACAGCATAAACATCTGCCGCACCACCAGAATTGATGCCTGTTCCAGCCGGCGACGGTCATGCACCGGCATCAGCTGAAAGCGCTCCAGATCATCGGCCATATCGGCAGCAAAGTTCTCCATGGCATTGCTCAGGGCCTGGCGAATCACCGGTGAAGCACCGTGGAGTTCCCGCAAGCCGATAATAAAGCCGTACTGGTTTTTAACCACAAAATCGAAAAACAGCCGGACCGTTTCACGGTTTACCCGCAACCCCCGCACCGTTCCTGCCCGGGTGCGTGCCGATACATTCTCCGCCCCGTATTGATCGATTACCGCCTGGGCCGCCGCAATTCGCTGTTGCCGTAACGGGCCCCGCAACTGCACCACCAGACGCTCAATCATGGTCAGGCCAAGATCGTCCAGGCTGGCAAAATGCCGATAGAAGGTATTGGGATTCAGACCCGCTTCCCGTGCCAGCTCACGCAACCCCAGGGCCTGCAGGCTACGGCTTTTTGCGGCCAGCTTAAGGGCTGCATTAATCAGCAACTCTTTGCCGGAAACACGCACGGTTCGGGTCAGGGACATGGTTCTGTACCAGGGTTGGTTAACGATGGTTAGGTCAGTAACGCTCCATGTTACCAGAGCAGCAACCTCAGGTATGCAGTTGCATACCTGTTTGCGTTAACACCCCTCAGCCCTGCCCTGTGACCCGTGCATCCAGTATCCGGAACAGTGCAGGACGACGCATAACCGGGACACTCTTGTGGAATCTGAAGTCATCAGGATCAATCACCCTTATCTGGTTAAAACCGGTTCCCAGCACTGCAGATGTCATGTCTCTGGCATCATTGAAATGCAGCGGCACCTTTTGCCGGGTCACTGACTCAATCAGTGCCACCATGGCTTTTCGCCCGGTAGCCCCGGGGTATTGGGGCAGCCGGGGCCAGATGTCCGCCAGATAGCGACCCTCAGGGAATGCGGACAGGGCTTTCACCAGACGCTCCATAAAACTGAGCACCGTACTGAGGGGAAAGTAATTCAGCAGCCCTTCGGTAATCACCAGAACGGGGCGCTGGCTATCCAGATCTGCCAGCAAGGCTTCCGGGCTTAAGGGACCTTCACTGCGTTGGATATTCACCGGCAATAACCGGTGGCGGGTTTCCTGCTGCAATCCCAGCGCCGGCAGCAATTGTGCTTTATGGTTAACAACCGCAGGCAAGTCCGCTTCTGTGTAATTCAGCGCCTTCCCCTGATGCTCCCCTAACACCCGGCTGGCCCGGGCCGAGGCACCGGCCGCGATCTCAAGAATCTGCAGCCCGGGCTCCACCCCAATGGCCTCTGACACCAACTGGTCCAACAGCCGGTGGCGCTGCACCAGGGAGGCCTCCAGGCTGATACCTGCCAGCTTGCTGGCACTTCGCTCCAGGGGCTGCAAGGCACGGTACAACAGCCGTCCCCTGGCAGTTGCCAGGGCCTTGGGGGCCAGCCCGTGGCGAACCCATACCTGGCCGGTATAGTGACCCGTCAGGCTGACCGGGGAGCGATCCTGTATCAGTGATTGAGGGCCCATCTATGAACTCCTGGCGTATTTGGTCAGTTTTAAAACCATCAGGGAAGACATTTAATTACGAAACTTTTACTATTCACACCATTCATTGAGTTCACCACTGTGGATCACCTAATGCCATTGACACGAATGCTGGCACTCATTGCCCTTCTGTGGGGATGCTATTTCCTGCCTGCCTATGGTGAGGATGCCCCATTCGGCGCCGGCGATCCAATGCCCGGGGCTATTGATGCCCCCCTGGAAGGTGCAACTCCCCTGCCAGAGGTACTGACCGCCGCCCGCCTGCGCCAGTCCAAGTTCCGCACCCCGGCAACAGTGACGGTAATCGAGGGCCGGTTGATCCGGGAGCTTGGCCTGTTGAATTTGTGGGAGGTGTTTCGTCTGGTACCGGGCATGACGGTTGGGGTGGTGCGCAGCGGTGAACCCGTTGTCAGCTATCATGGCACCGTCGCCAGTGACCAGCGTCGGCTGCAGGTGCTGGTGGATGGCCGCTCCCAGTATAACCCCAGTCTCGCCAGGGTAGACTGGAACCAGTTACCTGTGCCCCTGGAGCAGATCGAACGGATAGAGGTCAATCGGGGCCCCAATGCCGCCGCTTATGGCAGCAACTCCTTCCTGGCAGTGATCAATATCATTACCCGGGCGCCCCAGGACAGCCATGGGGTGGAGTTACGAGCCATGGGGGGGGATACCGGTTTCCGCAACTACTACGGCGCCACCGGTGATCAGGTGGGGAATACCCACTGGCAACTCTCCCTGTTGCGCCGGGAAAGCGACGGTTTTGACTGGCGCATTGCCCGGGACAGTCAGGGTAATCGTATCGGCGGCCGATCTGACTTCCGGGATGGTTATGAGAATACCCAGGTCAACCTGGCTACCAGCACTGACCTGGACGGTGCCAATGAGATCAGTTTTAAAACCGGTCTGATGGATATTAAAGACTTGGTGGACCGGGAAACGGGTTATGCGGGCTTTGGCCCGTTAAACGACCCGGATGAGACCGGCCTTGATGGCTACGCCCAAGTGCGCTGGGATCATCAGGCCAGCAACCGGCGCTTTTTCCACCTTCAGGGCTACTATCAACGACGGGACCGGGAAAAGCGCTGGCGTGCCTGCCTGGATGCACCGACCATCGCCTTTCTCGGCGACCTGGAAGACAACTTCTGCGGCGATGCCAACGAAGACCTCAAAGAACAGCGCACTCAGATCGAATTCCAGCAAACCCATCTGCTGGGCAATCAGGACCAGCTAGTCTACGGTGCCAGTTACCGGGAAGACCGCTTTGAGTCGGAAACATTCTTTAATGGCCGTGAACGCAACCACCTGACGCAGGTTTTTGCCAACCTGGATACCAGCTTAACCACTTGGTTAAGTGCCAACCTGGGTGCCATGTGGGAAAAAGACCGCCAGGCAGGCAACTTCTTTTCACCCAGAGGGGCACTGAACATCCGCCTGAGTGAGTTCCAGGCCCTTCGGCTGGTGATTTCTCAGGCAAACCGGCTACCAGACGCCTTTGAACAATCTGCAGACTGGGGCTACAAGGCCCGTAACGTAACTCCGGAAGATGGCGACATCGGCGACCGGCGCCTACTGGAATTCCGTGCCCCGGGAGGACTCGAGGAAGAGCGTATTCTGTCCCGGGAAATCAGCTATATCCTGCAGACTCCCCTCACCCACGGCCGCTTCAATACTGAAGTTAAAATCTTCAGGGATAGCCTCACCCAGGTTATTTCAGGCTTCACCAACATTCAGGAATGGAATCTGGAAAACAATCTGGCACTTACCCAGCAGGGGGCTGAAATAGAGGCCACACTGGATCTGAGGCGCAATTATCTGCGCTTGAGCTACGCTTATTTTACCCAGGACGGGCGTTATACCGGTGAACAGGAACAGGACCCGGAAGCTCAGGAGCGACTGCTACTGCTGGAGAGTCGTCTTAATGCCCGCAACAGCGGCAGCGTGGCTTTCATTCACCGCTTTCCGGACCAGTTAACCGCCGCAGTGAGTTATTACCTGACCGACAGCCTGCGCGACCGGAAATTTGAACGGATCGATATGCGGGTTGCAAAGCAATGGCAAGTGGGCACGGGCAGTCTTGAACTGGCAGCCATTATGCAACATGCCCTGAACGACGAACCCCTCTACAACAGGGACAACAATTTCGATAGCAGAAACCACTATTTTGCGGAGGCCAGGCTGCGCTTCTGACCGCTCGGGATAAGACGTCCACAGCGGATAACAAGGGACCAGCACGACGTGATGGATAACGGGGCAGTTCAGTCATTGGCAGTCATAGCCGGGCAGTGCAACCTTCAGCGCTGGCTGAAGATGTTATTGCTGTCACTGGCAGTGGCTTGCCTGTTCCCCACTACCCCCGGTTTTGCCCAGGAGCGGAATCATCAGGTGGTCTATCTGGCGGAATCAGACCGGGTGCAGCTTAACCAGCAGGTCAGGCAGCAACTCATGGACAGCCTTCCCGGGGTAACCACAGGCAACACCAAAGTCCTGCGGTATCAGGGGGAAGATCCAGGCCAGAACCTGGTGATAACCCTGGGAGCGGGCCCGTTACATGAGGTAAGAACGGAGTATCCCCACGCCCGCATTCTGGCATTATTTGTCAACCG
>REBR01000276.1 GCA_007692645.1 Halomonadaceae bacterium
GTAAAACCGGTTCCACAGGCAAGCACCGCTGTAGAGAGTGAAGTGGATATTCTGGTGCATCAGTTATACGTGGGTACGGACCTGTATCTGCACGAAGACCGTCTTAACTGGCAGAAGCTGAATAACCTGCTGTATGTGAATGTGGCCATGGGGGCTATGACCGGTTTCATACTGGAGCGTGATCTTAACGCCCTGCAGGGCTTGCCGCTGCCTTTCCTGGTGGTGATGATCGGCATACTGGGGTGCCTGGTGTCCCTGGGATTTGGTATTGCTATCTGGTTTGGCACCTTTTACCTGCAAAACCGCAAGCAGGCACTGCTTTCCCTGGAAGAGCATATGCAGGCATTTGGCGCTTACCGACTGCTGCGCCCTAGAATCGAAACCATTACCAGGCACTCCCGTTTTCAGCGCCAATCCCCCACCGTGTGGGTATTACGGGGTTTGCCAATACTACTGGCCAGCCTTTGGTTGATCGTGGCTGTGGGCTACGTGCTTGTAGGCACTTAACATTTATTTGTAAAAAAGCCAACGGATGCCCTTAATTAGTCTACTATGTATGTCATTAAGGCATCTTTCACGGGTTAGGGAGGCAAAACAACATGAATCAGGATGAGGACCCGACAGAAACCGGCGAATGGTTAGAAGCCCTGGAGTCTGTCATCGCGTTTGAAGGGGTGGAGCGGGCCAGTTACCTGCTCAGTAAATTGTCTGACCGTGCCAGTATGCACGGCATGCCCATGCCCTACGCCATTACCACCCCCTTCCGCAACAGCATCCATCACCTTAATGAAAGCAACATGCCAGGGGATATGTTCATGGAGCGCCGTATCCGCTCCCTGATCCGCTGGAATGCCCTGATGACGGTGCTGCGGGCCAATGCCAAGCCCGGTGAGCTGGGGGGGCACATCTCCTCTTTCGCCTCTGCAGCCACCCTCTATGACGTGGGCTTCAACTACTTCTTCCATGCCGGTAACGACAAGCGGGAAGCGGACCTGGTGTACTTCCAGGGCCATGCGGCGCCGGGCATCTATGCCCGCTCCTACCTGGAGGGCTACTTCAACGAAGAAGATCTTGATCAGTACCGCCAGGAAGCCACCAGCCCCGGCCTGTCGTCCTACCCCCATCCCTGGCTGATGCCGGATTACTGGCAGTTCCCCACCGTCTCCATGGGCCTCGGGCCGATCCAGGCCATTTACCAGGCCCACATCATGAAGTACCTGCACAGCCGTGAACTGGTGGAAGCCGGCGAACGCAAAATCTGGTGCTTTATGGGGGACGGGGAGTGCGACGAACCGGAAAGCCTGGGGGCCATTGGCCTGGCGGGGCGGGAAAAACTGGATAACCTGATTTTCGTGGTGAACTGCAACCTGCAACGCCTGGACGGACCGGTGCGGGGTAACGGCAAAATCATTCAGGAACTGGAAGGCAGCTTCCGGGGTGCTGGCTGGAACGTGGTGAAAGTGGTCTGGGGCCGGCACTGGGACCCGCTGTTTGATAAAGATAAAGACGGCCATATGCAGGCGGCCATGGATGAAGCGGTAGACGGCGACCTGCAGAATTTTAAAAGTCAGGGCCCTGCCTATACCCGCAAGCATTTCTTTGGCAATAGCCCGGAAACCGAAGCCCTGGTCGAGAACATGACCGATGATGACATCGCCCAGCTGAACCGGGGTGGTCATGACCCGTTCAAGGTCTATGCCGCCTATGCGGAAGCGGTGAAAACCAAAGGCCAGCCCACGGTGATTCTGGCCCATACCATTAAAGGCTATGGTTTCGGCAAGGCCGGTGAAGCCCAGAACACCGCCCACCAGCTAAAGAAGCTGGACCAGGAGACTATCAAGGCCTTCCGTGACCGTTTCGGGGTGCCGGTGAACGACCAGCAACTGAAAGACCTGCCCTATTACCGCCCGGAAGCGGATAGCCCGGAAATGCTTTACATGCACAAGCGGCGCAATGACCTGGGGGGCGGCTTCCCCCGCCGTCGCAAGCAGTCCCAGCCCTTGCAGATTCCGGAACTGACCATGTTCGACAAGGTGCTGGAAGGCTCCGGTGATCGGGAAATCTCCACCACCATGGCCTTTGTGCGCATGCTCAACGCCATGGTGAAGGACAAGCGCATTGGCAAGCGGGTGGTGCCCATCGTGCCGGACGAGGCCCGTACCTTTGGTATGGAAGGCCTGTTTCGGCAGATGGGGATTTACACCTCCGAGGGGCAGAAATACACCCCCCAGGACCGCGACCAGATCATGTACTACCGGGAAGATAAGAAGGGCCAGATCCTGGAAGAGGGCATTACCGAGGCGGGTTCCATGGCCGCCTGGATGGCCGCGGCCACCTCTTACAGCAGCAATGATTACCCGCTGCTGCCGTTCTATATCTTCTACTCCATGTTCGGTTTTCAGCGGGTGGGGGATCTGTGCTGGGCCGCTGGTGACATGCAGGCAAGGGGCTTCCTGCTGGGGGGCACCTCCGGGCGCACCACTCTCAATGGCGAGGGGCTGCAGCACCAGGATGGCCAGAGTCACCTGTTTTTCAGCGTGGTGCCCAACTGCCTGTCTTACGACCCGGCCTACGCTTACGAGCTGGCGGTGATCGTCCATGACGGCATGCGGCGCATGTACCAGGACAACCAGAATATCTACTACTACATCACCCTGCTGAACGAGAATTACGCCCAGCCGGCCCTGCCCAAAGGGGCGGAAGATGGCATCATCAAGGGTATGTACCCCCTGGAAACGGTCAACGTCAAAGGCAAGGCCAAGAGCAAAACCCCCCGGGTGCGCCTGCTGGGCAGTGGCGCCATTCTCAACGAAGTACGGGCGGCGGCCCAGTTGCTGGCGAAAGACTACAACGTGGCCTCTGACGTGTGGAGCGTTACCAGCTTTACCGAGCTGTCCCGTGACGGCCACCATGTGGCCCGCTGGAACCGGCTGCACCCGGATGAGAAGCCCAAGCAGAGTTACGTGGCCAAGTGCCTGCCGGAAGGGGGCGGGCCGGTGATTGCCGCCACGGATTATGTGAAGCTGCACGGGGAGCAGATCCGGGGCTTTATCCGTGACCCCTACGAGGTGCTGGGTACCGACGGCTACGGCCGCAGTGATACCCGGGAAGCCCTGCGGCGCTTTTTCGAGGTGGACCGGTATTATATCGCCGTGGCCGCACTGGCCAGCCTGGCTGAAGCCGGTCAGCTGGATAACAAAGTGGTGCTTGAGGCCATGCGGGCCTATGACATAGACCGCAACAAGCCCAACCCGGACCGTTGCTAACCCCGAAGGGATCAAGGAGATCGCAGAGTATGAGCGAGCAAGAGATTCGCGTTCCCGACCTCGGGGGAGCCGACGAGGTGGAAATCACCGATATCCTGGTGAAAGCCGGGGATAAGGTGGAAGCGGAAGACGCTATTCTGGAAGTGGAGTCTGACAAAGCCTCAGTGGAGTTGCCGTCCCCCGGTGCCGGCACCGTGAAATCCATCAGCGTTAAGGTGGGTGACAAGGTGCGGGAAGGGGATCTGGTGGGTTACCTGGACAGCGAAGGCGGCAGTGCCAGTCAGGAACCGCCCGGGTCAGAGCCCGAGGAACCGGCGGCGAAAAGCGCTGATAAAGAGCCCGCTGAGGAGGCGGATGACAAGGGTGCGGATAGGGCCACTGATGATAAAGAGACCCTGGAAACCGTTCACGTGCCTGATCTTGGGGGCGCCGAGAACGTCCCGGTGGTGGAGATTCTGGTACGCCCGGGGGATACCGTGGCGGTGGATGACCCTCTGGTCTCGGTAGAGTCCGACAAAGCCACCATGGAAATCCCTTCTCCCTACGCCGGCACTGTGAAGAGTGTCAGTGTAAAGGACGGGGATACGGTGAATGCAGGGGATGCGCTGCTGCAGCTGTCCGTCAGCGGTGCAGGTG
Source organism: Halomonadaceae bacterium (assembly GCA_007692645.1). Lineage (GTDB taxonomy): Bacteria > Pseudomonadota > Gammaproteobacteria > Pseudomonadales > Oleiphilaceae > REBR01. Next base: position 3,903 of record REBR01000276.1, read on the forward strand.
GTAAAGCGGCGGATAGCCAGAAGCCTGCTGAACAGGCCACTGAGGAAAAACCGAAGCCCACGGAAAGTGCAGCAGCAGAGTCCGGCAAGGCACCAGCCCCTGAGCGCCCAGCTGCAAAGTCCTCTTCTGCAGATGCGCCATCTCAGCCCAGCCAGCCGGGAACCAAGGTTCATGCTGGTCCTGCGGTGCGCAAACTGGCCCGGGAATTCGGTGTCGAGCTGGGCCAGGTAAGGGGCTCCGGCCCCAGCCGGCGCATCGTCAAGGAAGATGTGCAGGCCTTCGTCAAGCAGCAGCTGCAGGAAGGTCCGGCCACCGGCACCGCCAGCAGTGGCGGCGGCAGCGGCATTCCCCCGGTGAAACTGCCGGACTTCAGCCAGTTTGGTGAAGTGGAACGCCAACCCATGAGCGGCCTGGCCAAGGCCACCGCCGATGCCATGCAGCGCAGCTGGCTGAATGTGCCACACGTAACCCAGTTTGATCAGGCAGACATCACCGAGATGGAAGCCTTCCGAAAATCCCTCAAAGCGGAAGCGGAAAAGCGGGGCCTGAAGATCACCCCCATGCCCTTCCTGCTCAAAGCCCTGGCCCATGCTCTGAAGCAATACCCCCAGTTCAATGTGTCACTGGATATGGCCAAGCAGGAGAAAATCCAGAAGCACTACATCCATATCGGCATCGCTGTGGATACCCCTGCAGGGCTGGTGGTGCCGGTGATCCGCAACGTGGACCAGAAAGGTATCTGGGAGCTGACACAGGACGCCCATGAACTGGCGGAAAAAGCCCGCAACAAGAAGCTTACCCGGGAAGACATGAGCGGTGCCTGCACCACCATCACCAGCCTGGGTGGCATCGGCGGTACTGCTTTTACCCCCATTGTGAATGCGCCGGAAGTGGCCATTCTGGGGGTCTCCAAAGCCGCCATGCAGCCCATGTGGGACGGCCAGGCCTTCCAGCCCCGGCTGATGCTGCCCCTGTCAATGTCCTATGACCACCGGGCCGTGAACGGTGCGGATGCCGCACGCTTTACCACCCTGCTGAGTCAGTTGCTGGGGGACATGCGCCAGCTGCTGCTGTAGGTCTATTGCACCCGCCCGGTGCAGGTTGCGCGACAATGACGCACCGCAGTGTTAAATAACCACCTGTTCATTTTTTCGTCACCCCCGGGTGGTTGACGAAAAGTTATGTGAAACATAGGGTTGTGTTCATGCAGGGTGTTCTTGCAGAGATTGGCACAGCGAATGCAATAACTCTCTTGCAGCAGTCAAATACAGCGTTGACGGGATCTGCCACAGACAGATAACGGCATCGCCTCAGACAGCAAGACCCAGGAGGTTATGATGAAACGCAGCCCTGAAAAAAATGTTCTGTTCGAACTGACCAGCGCCGAAGAAGTTGCCGCAGTTGACGAACTGCATGCTTACTTCGACTGGGTCTACCTGAACAACTGAGCACTACCGCTGAGCGTGATCAGCGGCGCCGTCAAAAAACCCCGACCAGTTGGTTCCTCTGGCCGGGGTTTTTTTATGTTTGGCACAAACCCGAGTGGCTTGGAACAGATCGCGGCTATAGCCGCTCCCACAGGGAGCTTGCAGGAGGCCAGAAGACCAGGTGAGTGTAGGGGAGTCTGTGGGAGCGGCCATGGCCGCGATCAAAGCCTACATGCAACTCCCCCATATCACCCCTTCTCCTGCCTCTGACACTTCACATTAGCCTGTCTTTTTAAGGCTGCTTTACAGTCCGTAAATAAGGCTTATGAGTGGTATAGCCCTGAGGGTACTTCTTGCTGGCTTCCTCATCACTGACACTGGTGGGAATAATCACCTCATCACCCGGGCGCCAGTTCACCGGCGTGGCCACATTGTGCTTGGCGGTCATCTGGCAGGAATCCAACAGCCGCAGAATCTCATCAAAATCCCGCCCCGAGGTCATGGGGTAGGTGAGCATCGCCTTGATCTTCTTGTCCGGCCCGATAATAAACACCGAGCGCACGGTGGCGTTATTCGCCGGTGTGCGGTCCAGGGCGTTGCCTTCCTCTTCCTCTGGCAGCATGTCATACAGCTTCGCTACCTTAAGGTCCGTATCGCCGATCATGGGGAAGTTGGGGGCGGTGCCCTGGGTTTCCTCAATATCCATCGACCACTTGCCATGGCTTTCGGTGGGGTCCACTGAGAGGCCGATGACTTTGCACTGACGCTCGTCGAACTCCGGCTTCAGTTTGGCCATGTAGCCAAGCTCCGTGGTGCACACAGGGGTGAAGTCCTTGGGGTGAGAGAACAGAATGGTCCAGCTGTCGCCAATCCATTCATGGAAGTTAATGGGCCCGTCGGTGGTTTCTGCCGTAAAATCCGGGGCGACCTGATTGATGCGCAGGGTCATGGCTATCCTCCTTCTGTGGTGGTTCAGGGTGTTCAGCCCAATGCCGGGTGTTGGCTGATGGGTAAACTATAACAGGTGTGTTCGCTCTGAGCGGGCCTGATTCAACGATTAAAGGTACGGATTGAATGGCAGTGCAGACCTTCGCATTTATTGATCTGGAAACCACCGGTGGCAGCGCCTCCGGTGACCGGATCATCGAAATCGGTCTGCGGGTGTGGCGCGACGGGGAGGTACTGGATGAGTGGCAGACCCTGGTGAACCCCGGCCAGCGCATCCCGCCTTTTATCGAGAAATTTACCGGCATCACCACCGCCATGGTCAAAGATGCCCCCTTCTTTGAAGAGGTGGCAGACACCCTGCGGGAGAAACTGGCGGGGCGCGTGTTTGTCGCCCACAACGCCCGCTTCGATTACGGTTTTGTGAAAGGAGAGTACCGCCGCCTGGACCAGCCCTTTGCGGCCCCGGTGCTGTGCACCGTGAAACTCTCCCGGCACCTGTACCCGGAACACCGCCGCCACAGCATGGACGCCCTGATTCAGCGCCACGACCTAAACCCGGGTCCACGGCACCGGGCCATGGGGGATGTGGAGAGCATGATGCAGTTCTTCCTGCTGGCCCGTGAGGAAAAACAGGACGTATTCGCTGACACTCTGCACAAACTGCTGGGCCGCCCCAGCATTCCCTCCCACCTGTCCCCGGACATCATCGACAGCCTACCCAATACCCCCGGCGTCTACCGCTTTTACGGGGAAAACGACGTGCTGCTGTACGTGGGCAAAAGCGTCAATATCCGCCAGCGGGTGGCCAGCCATTTCTCCGGCGACCACAACAGCAGCCGTGGCGTGCAATTGTC
>REBR01000278.1 GCA_007692645.1 Halomonadaceae bacterium
GGGGGCACGCATTCTGCCCCCGCGACCGCTGCCTGCCAGTAACGGCGAGGAGCGTTTCCTCATGGCCGTCTCCAATGAAGGGCGCATGCTGGTATTTCCCCTGGAGCAGCTACCGGAAATGGCCAAGGGCAAGGGCAACAAAATCATTGCCATTCCCTCGGCTCGGGTGCAAAGCGGGGAAGAGTATCTGGTGGATGCGGTGAGCTTCGGGATCAACGACGAAGTGGTGCTGCATGCGGGTAAACGTCATCTCAAGTTGCGCTTTGCTGATCTCGACCATTATCGGGGTGAGCGTGGCCGGCGGGGACATAAACTGCCCCGTGGCCTGCAGCGGGTGGACCAGATAGAAGTTCTCCCTGCCATAGCGGAAGATTTATCACCCTCCCAGGAGCCGGATACCCATGAGTGAGTTGATACTGATCAATGTGTCCGGCCGGGACAAGCCAGGGCTGACCTCGGAAATCACCGGTATTATGGGGCAGTTCGGGGTGCGCATTCTGGATATCGGCCAGGCGGTGATCCATGACCACCTGACCTGGGGGCTGGTTGCAGAGGTGCCCGATGAAGACAAGGCTCCCACGGTGTTCAAGGAACTGCTGTTTCGTATGCACGAGCTGGACCTGCAGGTACGCTTTGAGCCCATCACCCATAAAGCTTACGGTGAGTGGGTAGCGGGCAAGGGCCGGGCCCGCTATGTGGTTACCCTGATCGCCCGGGATATCACTGCGGAACAGATCGCCCGGGTGTCCGGTATCACCGCCGCCCACGGCCTGAATATTGATAACATCAGCCGGCTCTCAGGCCGGCCCTCCCTGGAAGCCGGACGTAACCGCATTGCCTGTGTCGAGTTCTCTGTGCGCGGCACACCGGCGGACCTGGAACAGCTACGGGCGGATTTTCTGCATATTGCCGCTGAGCTGAATGTGGATATCGCTTTCCAGGAAGACAGCATCTACCGGCGCAACCGCCGTCTGGTGGTGTTTGATATGGACTCGACCCTGATCGAGGCGGAGGTTATTGACGAACTGGCCCGGGAGGCCGGTGTGGGGCCTGAGGTGGCGGCGATTACTGAACGGGCCATGCTGGGGGAGCTGGACTTCAGTGCCAGCTTCCGTGAGCGCCTGGCGTTGCTGAAAGGGCTGGATGAGTCAGTACTGGCCAAAGTGGCGCAACGGCTGAAGCTCACGGAGGGGGCGGAGCGGTTAATTGCCACCCTGCGCAGCCTGGGTTACCGCACCGCGATTCTCTCTGGTGGTTTCAGCTACTTTGCCAAACACCTGCAGCAACGCCTGGGCATTGACTATGTCTATGCCAACGAGCTGGAGATCCGTGACGGTAAAGTCACCGGTGAGGTGGTGGGGGAGATCGTAGACGGGCAGCGCAAGGCCGCACTGCTGCTGGAAATCGCTGAGCGGGAACATGTACGCCAGGAACAGGTCATTGCGGTGGGGGATGGGGCCAATGACCTGCCCATGCTCAGCCAGGCCGGTCTGGGAGTGGCGTTCCGGGCCAAACCTCTGGTGAAAGAGTCTGCCCGCCACGCCATTTCCACCCTTGGGCTGGACGCTATTTTGTACCTGATTGGTTTCCGCGACAGTGATCAAAGCCTGAGTGAACAGACCCAGGACCTGTCGGAACGCAAGCTGAACCGTTAGTCTCCCACCCGGTTAACGAATTAACCGGACGGGAGACTAACCGCCGTCGGTGAAGTCGTAGTTCATGGTGGCGGAGGGGGCCTGCAGATAGTATCCCTGAATAAAATTCACCCCGGCCTGCCAGAGCAGGGCCAGCACCGCCGCATTCTCCACCAGGGGGATGATGGTGAGCTTGCCCTGCTGTTGCAGGGTCTGCACCATTTCTTTCACCGCCTTCTTGGCCTCCTCGGTTTTCTGAATCTCTTCGGTGTAGCTGCCATCCAGCTTCACATAGGCCACATCCAGGTGTTTCAGGGTATTAAAGGGGTTGATAGCGCCACCAAACTGGGTCAAAGCCATGCCGCAATGGAGTTTCTGCAGCGCCTTTGAGAGACCCTTGATTTGCTTGAGATAGGTGGTGGCATCTTTTTCTGAAATTTGGAAAATCAGCGCGTCACCCGGGAGCCGGGCGGCATTGAGGGCCTTGCGCAGCCAGGGGGTGAATTCCGGGTCCTGCAGGGTTTCTGCCGTCAGGGTCAGAAATATCCGGGTGTCATGGCCCTTTTCCCGGTGGGCAGTTAACTGGCGAATGGTTTTGAGCACCACCCAGCGGTCAATTCGCGCCGCCATATCCGTGGGTCCCGAGGGGGGCAGGAAGTCGTAGGGTGAGACTTCCTCACCGTCCAGGGTAAGCATGCGCACAAAGGCCTCGTAGTGCTCTTCCCCTTCATCCCGCAGGTTGATAATCGGCTGGAACAGTAAGCGGAAGCGGTCCTGTTCCAGTGCCTGCAGAATGGCGTCCGCAGACTCCCCGCCATGTTCCCCTTCCCGTAATTCCGGCGTGTACACAATCAGGCCGTTGCCCTGTTCCTGCCCGGGTTGTTCACGCACCTGGTCGGCAGCACTGTGAGCCCGGCCCAGCAGATCCATGGCCTTCGGGGCATTGTCGGTAATCGGGGCAATACCAATGCTGACGGTCATCTGTACCGTGCGGCCACTGATATCGAACAGGTGATCGGCAATGCGTCGGCGCAGGTTCTCACACAGCGCCTGGAGGGAAGATGTGTTATTGCGGGTATCCAGCAGGGCAAAGGCATCATCGCTCAGGCGTGACAGCAGCAGGCCTTCACGGGCCTCTTCCTTGAGCAGGTTGGCAATGTCGCCAATGATCAGGTCGGTCCCGGGAATACCCACCTGGGTTTTCACCGCCACCAGGTTGTCCAGGGCAATAAACGCCAGTGACGCGGGGTGACCTTTTGCCTGAACCGAGGCAATGGTCTGATTGAGTTTTTCTACCAGATGCTGGCGGTTAAACAGGCCGGTGAGCACATCTTCGTTACTGATCTGCCGCAGTTTCTCTTCCAGTTCCGTATTGTTCTGCTCGGGGCGAAGCACAATCTGGGTACAGGGTTCCCCGTCATAGGTGGCAGCGGAGGCTTCTATAATGACATCGGTGATCTGCTTGTCCGCATGGCGCACCTGACATTTCAGCAGTCCACCGTCTGTTGGCGTATCCGCAAACTGGCGCATAAACTTTTTGAACGGCTCCTGGCTGTCTTTGGTCAGCACATCCAGAATGGGGACGCCGATCAGGTCGTCCGATTCGTCATAGCCTGCCAGTGCCAGGTAACTGCCGTTGCCGTAAACATGCATGCCATCGTTAATATAGGCAATGGCATCTTTGGAACTCTCCAGCAGCAGGCGGCAACGCTGCTCGGTTTCCTGCAGGTGCACATTGGCCAGGCGACGGCCCCGGCGGGCCTCAAGATTACGCATTTCCCGGTCAATAACCAGTCTCAGCAGGCTCTGGTTGTGGAAAGGCAACACATCCTGAGCCCCCATCTCCATGGCGGCAACCTGCCTTTCCCGATCCTCCTGATCCGTCAGCAACAGGCAGGGAATGTCTTTGTCCAGGTTGTGCACCTGTGCAAGTACCTGATCCGGTGTTGGCTCCTGGGGTTGATCCCGCAGCAGAATCAGGTCCCAGGTGCCGTTAGCCAGGGAGTCCAGCAGGTCATCTTCAGAGGTGATGCGGTGAGCCCGGGTAGCGCGGCCAGCATTGCGCAGAACGCTGACCAGCGTTTCCGCATCATTTTGCGAAGGGTCCAGCAGTAACAGTCGTATGGTATCGCTGTATCTGGCCATGAAATGCAGGGCGCTCCTAAAGAAGTTTTAAGGCAGGTGAGATCAGGATGTTTATTGATCAAGCCTTGTAAAGCTTAGCAAAATCTAAAGGGAAGGCCACAGAGAATCAAAATCTTCATCTCCCCGGGCACTGTCCGTGGGAGCTTTCACCGGGGATTTGTTTTGCCGGTATTTCAGGGCGAACTGACTGATGCTGCCAGTGGCGGAAAGCCGCTGACTTAATTGTGACTGTTCCGAATCCCCATTGTGAAACAGGCTGACCCGATGACCGCTCTGGAACGGCATGCGGGGCACAATCACCGACTCGGGAGTGGAGGTTTGGGCAATTGCAGGCAACAGCAGAGCTCGCAGAAACTCGCTGTTCTGTCCGCTTTTCTGCATCAGCCGCAAGGCGCAGGGGCTGGCATGCATGGCCAGAATTTCCACCCCGATATGGGTGCCCTGTTCCTTGAATTGCCTGATCCAACGAATGACGGCTATGCTCCAGGGCTCCTTCTGGCTTTCCCGCAGGGCCAGCAATTCCCCGGCCTGCAATGCCGCCGGCACCTCACAGGACCAGTGCAGGCAGTAACCAGTGGAGCTTTTGTTCACCAGAGGGATCGAGTACAGAGGGAAAGAGGGTTTTTTGCTGGAACCGTCTATCACCGCGCCACTGGCGCCGCGGAAATCAATGGGGGTGTCCACCGTACCCAGACTGGTGGGTCTCTCAGCATCATAGGCATCGGCCCAGACATCATGTTTGCGCTGGGCGGCTGAGAGGAAAAAATTGTTCTCGTGGTTTTCACCATCTTCGCTGGTGGCTAAAAAAGTATTGAAGCTGACCTGCCCCGCACAATAGTAATGGGCTGCACTCATGCCCAGGGCAATTTGCAAGTGCCCCTGGCCGGTAATGCGAGCACTGTTGCGGGTGCTCTGGACCCCCAGGGACTGAGCAAGGTGCATCAGGGTGGACTCAGGGGGCCGCCAGGAAAGCCCGAGGAAGTTTTCTGCCTGGGCCTTACCTTTCTGGCCGGCATCCAGGTGAGTGTTGATGCGTCGTGCCAGCTCCCGGGTGTCCAAACCCAGATCAATGGTAGAGGTGCGGTCTTTGAGCAGGGAGCGATAGATAGGCGGCAGGTCACGCACCGTATCCACCACAAACAGGGTATCGCTGTCGTGGGCCGGGTTCAGCTCAATCAAGTCAGTACAGTGGTAAAACAGCTGATATACCTGTTTCAATTCCTGCTGGCGTAACTGGTTTGGCCTGCAGCAACCCAGTAACAGCAGGCGTTTATAGGCAGCCTCGACACTACTTTCAGACCCTTCGCTTTCGGTGTCATCGGTAATCACGAGATGGCCGTAATGGCGGCCCTGAATGTAACGAAATATCTGGTGGGCTTCGTGCCAGCAGCGTATCGGATTATTGCTGTAGAGCTGGGCAGCACGGAGCAGGGTGGCAGCCAATGCGGTAATGGCACGATGGGCGGCCAGGGCCAGGGGTTGGCGCTGTTTATCCGGGGCCCCTTTATCGATCATCCCCATCAGCACCAGTTTGTAACCGTGGGCCAGGTGCAACTGCAGGGCCTGGCTCAGGTTAGCGATTTTCCGCTGTTTTTCCGGCAAGGTGATAGGGTGACCCAAAAAATGCTGCCCCAGCAGTTCACACACGTGATAAATGCGCGGCCGGATCATCTCCATTAACTGCAACCGATGGGGGGCGGGTAGTTCCAGTTGGTTGAGCTCTATAATGGCATTGTACAGCTGCCGGGAAGCTTCCCCAACATTGGCCATGGGCAGGCCGCTGACCCAGTGATTAAAGGCTTTTGGCGACGCATTGCAAAACGACAGACTCTGCAGCTTTTGCTGAGGCAACATCAGGTCTGGTTTAGGCGTCTTACTATGTATCAATGTTTCACCATTAATTGCTGGTCAAAAACAAGCGCAGCCGGGGGCTAACAAAATTGCGCTAAACGTATAACATAGAAGTCCAGACTTGCCTAAATAGCAAGTTAACGCAAACCCTTAAGAGGCCTGTAGCGGCTGCCTGGGGCGTATGATCGACATTTTCAGCAGATTTTACAGGGTTTGACGCATTCCGCGGAATTGACCGGTTTTTACACCGGCAGCAGGCCCAGATCCAACGGCCATTTACTGGCCTGACCCGGTACCTCCCGCACCAGTTTTGGCACCAGAAAACCCGGCAACCGGATCAGCAGTTCACGCATCAGCTCCCGTGCCCGGTGGTCACCGGCATCGAAATGGGCAGCATCAGCCACGGCATCGAAACCATGCAGGTAGTAGGGCAGAATGCCTGCAGCAAACAGGGCTTCGCTAAGGGCTTCCAGGGTGTCTGCATCATCGTTGACGCCCCGTAGCAATACCGCCTGGTTAAGCAGGGTAACCCCCGCTGCCCGCAACTGCTCCATGGCCTGGTGCACCTGTGGGTCGATTTCCCGGGGGTGATTGATGTGCAACACCATTACCATGGGCACCGGTAGCGCTTCCAGCCAGGCCAGCAGCTCTTCATTCACCCGCTGGGGAATCACCACAGGCAGCCGGGTGTGGATCCGCAGGCGGCGGATCTGTGGCATGGCGGCCAGCTCCCGGGCCAGACGCCCCAGCTGCCGGTCATTCAGAGTCAGGGGGTCGCCACCGCTGAAAATAACTTCATTAATGGCCGGGTCCTGGCGAATATGGGCCAGTGCCTCGGCCTGGCGCGCGACACCCAGCTGTTGCTCGGCGTAGGGGTAATGGCGGCGAAAGCAGTAGCGGCAATTAATGGCACAGGCGCCGGAGACAATCAACAGGGCCCGGGAGCGGTATTTACGGATCAGGCCCGGGCTGAGGGAAGCCGGACTGTCTTGCTCTGCCAGTGGGTCGTCAAAAAACCCCGGGGCAGCAGTGGTTTCCGCCTGCAAGGGTAAAACCTGGCGCAGCAGCGGGTCGTGGGCATCCCCTTTGCGGATGCGGGCCAGATAGGGTGCGGGCACCCGGATCCCAAAGCGTTGGTGCCCGGCCTCCATGCCCGCCAGCAGGCTCTCTGGCAGTGCCAGTGCCTGCAGCAACTGGCGCGGCTCAGTGATGGCCTGGGCGAGGATTTTTTGCCAGCTGGCGGGGGCATCCGTGTTGCGGGCTTCAATAAGCGCCGGCGTTCGCTGTATCATGTGCTCCCTTAATCTCTTCAGGCAATAGTGGGTACAACTTAGATGGCTTCTTATTCTACCAATGAATTCCGTGCAGGGTTGAAAGTCATGCTCGATGGCGACCCCTGTGCCATTCTTGAAAACGAACTGGTCAAGCCAGGCAAAGGCCTGGCCTTTAGCGGGTTACGACTGCGTAACCTG
>REBR01000134.1 GCA_007692645.1 Halomonadaceae bacterium
GTGCCAGGGGGTAGCGGACAAAGGCCGGTTGTAATGACTCCGGGTCCCGCAACAGTAACCGGGCCACGGTAATGTTGGCCTTGATGATGTCCCACATCAGGTGGGCCAGATAAATCAGCAGCCGGTTGGCGTTTTTCAGGTGGGGCTTTTCCGGCCAGAACTGCTGGGTGGCAAATGGCAAAAACCAGGCCAGAACCAAGCCCAGCAACACCTGAGCCGGTGCAAAGCTGTTCATCAGCAGCAGCCACAGCAACAATAACAGGGCGGAAAACTGGGGCCGTGGCCACCAGTGGCGGCGCAGTGGTGAGTTCATTCTGTCAGCCCCCCTCCCAGTGGATCAATGGCCAGTGTCTGCACCGCCGCAATATAGTCGGCGGGTGCCAGCAGAGTGCGGGCAGCGGCCTCGGTAAAGTCCATTAACGGGTCACCCAGCAACACCAGAGCAACACTGCATAACAGCATCCCTGCAACCACCCCCAGGCGCACCGGGTCAGCAGGTGGTCCGTCAGCGGACTGTTCAGGCTGCCGCCAGAACAGTTTGCTGCCAGCCCGGCTCAAGGCAATCAGTATGATAAACCCCGCCAGCAATACCAGTAGCCAGAATGCGCCCTGTGCCGGTGTGTCGGCGGTGACCTGCAGCAGCCAGAGCTTGCTGACAAAGCCGCTGAAGGGCGGCAATCCCACCAGGGCAATGGCACCGAAAAAGAACAGTATCCCCAGGGGCTTGCGCTGGGACATGGCGGCGGTTACTCGTAGGGAATCCAGGGCCTCCCCCCGCTGCCGCCCGATGAGATCAGCAAACAGAAAGAAAGCGGCGGTTAACAGGGTGCTGTGCACCAGATAAAACAGGGCTGCGGCAACAGCAGCTTCACTGCCCAGTGACAGGGCCGCCAGCAGGGTGCCCACAGACACAATCACCAGATAAGCCGTAATTCCCCGCAGGTTGGCGGCCCCCAGCACCCCAATGGCCCCCAGGGTGAGGGTGGCCAGTGCCAGGGGCCACAGCCACTGCCAGGCCAGGGTTGCCGCCAGCCCTTCCTGCAGGCCAAACACCAGTGCGAACACCCGCAGCATGGCGTAAATGCCCACCTTGGTCATAATGGCAAACAGCGCCGCCACCGGGGCACTGGCGGCGATATAGGCCCGGGGCAGCCAGAACAGCAACGGCAGCAACGCCGCTTTAACCCCGAAGACCGCCAGCAGCAGTAGGGAGGCGGCGTTGATCAGGGGCTGGTCTGCTGCCGGGGCAGCGGCAATGCGCAGGGCCATATCCGCCATATTCAGGGTGCCGGTGACCCCATAGAGCAGGCCGATGGCCACCACAAAGAACGCCGACCCGATCAGGTTGAGCACCACATAATGCAGCCCGGCCCGTCCCCGGGCAGCACCACCCCCCTGCAGCAGCAGGGCATAGGAGGCGATCAGCAGCAGCTCGAAAAACACAAACAGATTGAACAGGTCACCGGTGACAAAGGCACCGTTGATACCCACCAGCTGGAATTGCACCAGAGTATGAAAGTGGGCCCCTTCCCGGTCATGGCCACGGCTGGCGTAGACCAGGCAGAAGCCTGCCAGCACCGCCGTCAGCACCAGCATCAGCACACTAAGCCGGTCTACTACCAGCACAATGCCAAAGGGGGGCTGCCAGCCACCCAGCATATACAGCAGATGGTCCTGCCCCGGCAGCTGGGTTGCCATCAACAGGGCGACCCCCAGCAGCAGGGCCACACTGGCCATACCCATGACCCGCTGCAGGGCCAGGGGCGCGTTATAGCAGAAGGTCATCAGTGCCGCACACAACAGAGGAATGATGACCGGTAGCAGCGGCAATGTATCCATCAGCGCAGGTCCTCGTCCGGGTCAGCGCCATCCACATGGTCACTGCGCAACTCCACTGCGGCCCTAAGGGCCAGCACCACCACAAAGGCGGTCATGGCAAAGCCAATGACAATGGCGGTAAGCACCAGGGCCTGGGGCAGGGGGTCCGCATGGTGGCTGGAGTCTCCCAGTACCGCCGGTGCCGCCAGGGTGAGCCGGCCCATACTGAACAGGAACAGATTGACTCCGTGGGACAGCAGGGTCAGGCCCAGTACCACGGGAAAGGTGCGGGCCCGCAATATCAGATAAATGCCACAGGCAGTCAGTACACCAATGGTAATGGCCATGAGTAATTCCATTAACCAATCTCCTTGCCGGGGCCGTCCAGGGTCATCAGGTTCCCCAGGTTCGCCAGTATCAGCAGTGTTGCCCCCACCACCGTCATAAACACCCCCAGATCGAACAACAGGGCCGTGGCCAGTTCCACCTCACCCAACAGCGGCAGGTGATAATGGTTGAACCAGCTGCTCAGGAAGGGGGCGCCGAAGGCCAGGCTGCCCAGGCCGGTGGCCAGAGCCAGCAGCAGGCCGGCGCCAATTAACGGGCGAAACGCCGTGAGCATGCGCTGGTGGGCCCAGACCAGACCGCCGGCCATGTACTGCAGGGACAGGGCCACGGAGGCTACAAGACCGGCAATAAAACCGCCGCCGGGGAGGTTGTGGCCCCGCAGGAAAATATAGCCCGCCACCATCAGGGCCACCGGCAGCACTGGCCGTGCAATCATCCGCAGAATTACCGGGTGGGGTTCACTGGCCCAGTAACTGCCGCTTTCCCGGGTGACCCGTTCCTTCAACTGCAGATTGCGGGTCAGGGCAAATACCGCCATGGCGGCAATGGCCAACACGGTGATCTCCCCCAGGGTATCGAAGCCGCGGAAGTCCACCAGAATCACGTTGACCACATTGCTGCCGCCCCCACCGGTGAGGCTGTTATCCAGGAAAAACCCGGAGATGCTCTGGGCCGGTCGGGTCATTACGGTATAGGCCAGAACGGCCACGCCGCTACCCGTGGCCACGGCAAGTATCAGGTCCCGCAAGCGGCGCAGGGAGGAGGATTCCCGGGGACTGGTCTGGGGTAAGAAAGACAGGGCCAGCATCATGATGATCACCGCCATCACCTCAACCGACAGCTGGGTCAGCGCCAGGTCTGGCGCTGAGAAGCGGGCAAATAACAGGGTCACAAACAAACCACAGGTACCGATCAGTAACAATGCCAGCAGCCGTTGCCGGTGGATAACAACCGCCGCTACGGCGGCAGCCATGAGGATTACAGCAGCCAGCACTGTGACCGGATCTGCCGGGGTTGTAACGCCACCACCCCAGGTGGTGAGCCCAGTCAGGGCTGAGCCGGCCAGCACCAGACAGGTGGCCACCAGCAGAGCCCCATAGCGTTGCAGCGAACCGTTCTCCAGGCGGTGTACCTGGCGCTCGGCAAAGTTCCCCGCCCGCAGCATCAGCCATTCAAAGTTTTCCTTGGCATCCACCTCCGGCATGCGGTCATAGATGGCAAACAGCTGGCGGCGGTACAGATACATAACCAGCCCCCCTGTCAGGGCCAGGGCGCTCATCAGAAACGGCAGGTTAAAGCGGTGCAGCAGGCCCAGATTGTAGGCAGGCAGGGGCGCTCCCAGAGCCGCATGGGCGGCCTGCTGTAACAGGGTATGCACCACATACTGGGGCACCAGCCCCACCACAATACAGGCCAGTGTCAGCACCGTGACCGGAATCAGTATGCCCCTGGCCGGTGGCCGGGGGGGGAACACCGGCAGGTCACGGGGCAGGCCATTGAAAAAGACGTTATGGAAAATGCGCACCGAATAAGCCACGGAGAGCAGCCCGGCAACTGCGGCCAGGGTGGGTGTCAGCCAGCCCAGCACTCCGGTGAAAGGGGACTGCAGGGTCTCAGCAAAGAACATCTTTTTGCTGAGAAAGCCGTTCAGCAGTGGCAGGCCGGCCATGGCGGCGGCACAGATGCCGGTCAATACCATCAGGTATGGCATATAGCGCCAGAGACCATTGATCAGCTGCATATCCCGGCTACCCGTGGCTTTCTCCACAATGCCTGCCATCATGAATAGCGGCGCTTTGAACATTGCATGGTTAAGTAGGTGAAACAGCCCCACAATCAGCCCCATGCGGGTGCCCATACCCAGCAGCAGGGTGATCAGCCCCAGGTGGCTGATGGTGGAGTAGGCCAACAGGCCCTTGATGTCATGCTTGAACATGGCCACAAAGGCGCCGGTAAGCAGAGTGGCCATGCCTACTGTAGACACGCTGTAGAGCCAGAGATCGGTCTCTGCCAGTACCGGATGAAAGCGGGCCAGCAGGAAGATACCGGCTTTCACCATAGTGGCAGAGTGCAGGTAGGCGGAGACCGGGGTCGGCGCGGTCATGGCATGGGGCAGCCAGAAATGGAACGGGAACTGGGCGGACTTGGTCATGGCTCCCAGCAGCACCAGCAGCAGGATCAGCGGGTAGTGGCTGTGCTGGCGGATCTGGTCCCCAGAGGCCAGTACATCACTTAACTGGTAGCTGCCGATGATCTGCCCGATCAGCACCATCCCGGCCAGCAGGGCCAGACCACCTCCGCCGGTAATGACCAGGGTCATGCGGGCACCCCGGCGGGCTGCCCGTTGGTCGGCCTTGAAACCAATCAACAGAAAAGACACCAGGCTGGTCATCTCCCAGAACACCAGCATCAATAGCAGGTTTTCCGAAGTGACAATGCCCAGCATGGCTGTCATGAACAGCAGCAGTAATCCATTAAAGCGCTGATTATCCTTGGGCTTGCCAGAAAAATAGAAATGGCCGTATAGCAGCACCAGCAGCCCCATAGCGATGATCAGCAGAGCAAACAGCATGGCAAGACCATCCATGCGTAGAGACAGGGCCAGATCCAGGCGGGGCAGCCATTGCCAGTGGGCCAGTACCAGCTCTCCCTGGAGAATGGCGGGAAGCAGAGACAGGGCCAGAGCCAGACTGACCAGGGGTGCCAGCATGGCAATCAGGCTGTTTAACCGGGCATTATTGCCCGCAAAAGCGCCAGTAAACAGGGCTCCAAGAACCGGTAGCAGTACAATCAGCAATAAGGCCATGGCGGATAATCCGTGAACCGCAGCAGGAGATGGGTGCCAGTCACTCTATATGGGAGTCTGAAACTTGTCACTGCCACCACAGATGTATATTTTGGTGGCCTCCTGTGACCGTGGAGTGCCCCCGTACCGTGGCCCAATCAAAAGCCCCCCTGCCGAAACAGGCTTACCTGGAAAGTTTGCAGCGTTTACAGCGTTTTGCCATAGCCACTGACAGCTGTTTCCGCATCCCCTTGACCCGGGTGCGTTTCGGCCTGAGTCCTGTGCTGGGCTTACTGCCGATAATAGGGGACTTTGCCGGTCTGGTGCTGTCATTTTATGTTATTAATGAAGCCCGACGCATGCAGGCGCCAAAAGGGCTGCAGCGTCGTATGGTGTTCAATGCCGTGGTGGAGGCGGTGCTGGGTATCGTGCCGTTTGTGGGGGATGCTTTCGACGTCTGGTTCAAGGCCAATACCCGCAACCTGGCACTGCTGACCCGGTACCTGGAAGTGCAGCTGGAGCCTCCCCGGCAGCGCTCCGGCAGCCGGCTCTGGTTATGGCTTATATTGCTGGCACTGCTGCCTCTGGTCTGGTGGCTGGTGATGGCGCAGTTGGCCCCGTAATGACAAAAAACCTTGCATCTGATGACGGGTTAGCGACACTGGTTCCGGGTGTCCCTTTTGGGCACTTGGCGCCCGGTCAGCTGACCCCGGTGAATGAATCGGTTAACTGCAAAAACGAGCAGCCATGGAACAGATTATGAACGATGCGCAGGACACCCCTCCCCAGGGCCCGGATGTGACCAAGGTGGTCGCCAATTTCGATGCCGCCCTGGAGAAAATGACCCTTGCCAGCAGCTTTGCCAAGATCACCCATCTTAACCGGGTGCTGGATCTGGGCCGCAAACTCCTCTCTCTGCCAGAAGGGCCGGCATTACTCTATGCACGGGCACACCGGTTTGACGATTCCGGGATCTTTGCGGGCAGTGACTGGGCGCAGATGGAAAGCCTTAAGGCATCCTTTGTGCCCTTCACCTTTCAAGGTGACGACGCCCGCCTGATTACCCTGGAGTGCATGAGTGAGTT
The DNA here is from genome assembly GCA_007692645.1 of Halomonadaceae bacterium. Classification (GTDB taxonomy): domain Bacteria; phylum Pseudomonadota; class Gammaproteobacteria; order Pseudomonadales; family Oleiphilaceae; genus REBR01. The sequence continues at coordinate 6,037 of REBR01000134.1, forward strand.
ACGCATGCTTGCGGTGGCCAACGGCATGTATTTTCACCCGGGCATGTCCGCAGAACAGGCCCAGCATTTTCTCACCCAGGTGCTGGCGTTTAACCTGCAGGTGCTGTTTGGCATCAGCGATGAAGGCACCCGGGAACAGTCCCCCGGGATTCGCCAGATGCTGGATCAGCATCTGTCCTTTGTGGCGGAACACATCGGTTTTGAAAGCATTCTGGATCATGTGGTGGGGGAAGTGTGGCGTATTCAGCGCCAGCGGCCCATTCAGGTGGATAACGTGCGCCAGATGGTGTATCGCATTGCCGCCTGCCTGTTCGACCCCAACATTCAGATCAGCGCCTCTGCCCGGGGTGCCGAGCGTCTGGTAAGTGCCCTGTACGGCCCCACTCAGGCCAGTCAGGAAGACCCGGGTGTGGCCGTTTACCATGACCGCCTCACCGGCATGGACGATATGGCCCTGGATTCAGAGGCCCAGGGGCTGGCCCGGGCCATGCACGATACCGGTTTGGTCTCCGCCTACCATGCCGTCTTTCTGCGTTATGCCCTGGATCAGGATATTGAGCTGGTGGTCAAGGCCCTGGGCCTGAGCAGCACCGGCCGAGACAGCCTGCTGTGTTACCGGGGCCTGATGATGGACCTGGCGAAACACTGTATACAGGTGGAAACCTGCCAGTCCATTTACGGCATGTCGCAACTGCTGGAGCGGGGCATTCTCTACCAGCCCAGTATTGCCGCCGCCCTGTGGCGGCAGATGCAGACGCCCCTGCACAGCGATGTGCGCAGCCTGCTCAGCTCCCTCTATGGCACCCAGCATGAACCCGGTGTCTACCTGATGGCGGGTATTATCAGTGTGTTGGGGCAGCCCCTGGGGCTGGGGCAGGGCAATAACCCTGCCTGCCAGTCAACCCGGGCCATGTCCATGTGGGCTTACAACGACCCGGATTATCTGCTGCAACTGGTGCGCTGGGCGTCCCGGGATAACCAGCTGATCATGCTGTTTGAAGGGGAGAGCCTGAATTCCGCCTACCTGGGGCAGGGGATGATCAGCGAATATGCCTTTGATCTTGACCCCCTGTCACTGGTGCTGGTGCCTCACCTGGATCGGATTTACATGGAAATGGGCCGCCGTTCCGCGGGTCGTGGCGAAGACGCCCACCGCTGGATCAATCCGGAGTTTCATGGTTGGTGGGTTAACCGGGGCTTCGCCATCGCGGTGGATATCCACACCGGCAAACTCCAGGACGTGGAAGGTTTTGTGCGGACCTTCTATGCCCTGTACAACCCGTTGTATAACGGCAATACCCCGGTTGTGCATCCCCAGCCTGCGGGGGTCGCCGTGACCGACAGCCAGGCCCGGTTTATTGGCTGGCATGCCATTTCCATACTGCGGGTGGCGCTGGATCAGGATGATGTGATGCGGGTGTATTTCTATAACCCCAACAACGACAGTGGCCAGGATTGGGGTAACGGTGTGGTGGTTTCTACCGAGGGCCATGGTGAGCAACACGGGGAGTCTTCACTGCCCGTGGAGCAGTTCACCTCCCGGCTGTATATCTTCCACTACGATGTGACTGACTGGCAGCTGCACACCATCGAAGTGCCGGAAGAGGAAATTGACCAGGTTAAGCAGTTGATGCATGAAAGCTGGGCCCAGGCGCGGATCTGACCCCTGCCTGAGCCTGGGGTTAAAAGCCCCGGCGGGGTAAGAAGGGCTTGTCCGGCTCGCTGCCATTGCGGGCCAGGGCAATGCGCTGATTGGCCCGCCCCAGCACCTTCTTCTGTAAGCTGGATTCCAGACCCAGCGCGGTCTTGTCATCCGCCTGCCAGGCCTGGTTAAACAGCAGCTTGGTTGCCGCCGTAGAGTCCGGTGACTTCTGTTTCAGCTCCTGTACAAAGGCCTCTGCTGCCGCCAGGGGATCTTCGCTCACCTGAGTCACCACTCCCAGAGCCAGGGCTTCATTGCCATCAAACTTCCGGGCCGTCATGGTCAGGGCCTTGGCCTTATCAATGGGCATCAGCTCCGCCAGGGTGACCGTCAGGCTCATATCCGGAATCAGCCCCCATTTGGCTTCCATAATGCAGAACTGGCAGTCCGGAGTGCTGTAACGGAAGTCCGCCCCCAGGGCGATCTGCAGTCCCCCGCCAAAACACACGCCATGGGTCACGGCAATGACCGGTGCCGGTACCTTGCGCCACAGGTAACCCACATCCTGGGCCAGATTACTGATGCGCCGCCCTGGTTTGAACAGCAGGCGGGCAAAATTCAGGGGGTTGGCACTCACCCCTTTCACATCCAGGCCACTGCAGAAAGCAGGCCCCGCCCCTTGCAGAATCACGGCGCGAATGTCGCGGTTTTTAGCCAGGGTTTTCGCGGTGGCGGTCAGGCCATGGAACAACCCCATATCGAGACCGTTGTATTTGTCTGGACGGTTCAGGGTGACATAAGCCACCTGATCACGGATTTCCAGCAGAACCCGGTCGGCGGGTTTATTCTCAGGCATTGGGTTGTTCCCTCTCTGGGTGAGTGGATAAAACGGGCAGGCTGAGAATAACGGTTAAGCCGGGGCTGGCGCCAGTGTTGCTGGCGTTTTTCGCCTGTACCAGGCCGCCATGGGCTTCTATGGCCCGTTTGACGATGGCCAGGCCAACCCCGTAGCCGCCCCCATCCCGTTCCCTGGCGCAGGAGACCCGAGCAAAGGGGGCGAAAATGGCTTCCAGTTCCTGCTCCGGTACCCCCGGCCCCTGGTCGGTGATTGCCACTTGCCAGTTACCGCCCTGCTGGCTCAGGTTGACCCAAACCTGGCCGGGTTCCGGGCTGTAATGGATGGCATTACGCAGCACATTGTCCAGGGCCGATGCCAGCAGCCGCCGGTCACCCCGGATCAGGGCCTGCTCGGGAAGGTCGCAGTGCACCGTGATCTGCCGCTCCCGGGCTTCGTAACTGGCATTGTCGCTCACTTCCCGTGCCAGGGTGCTCAGGTCCAGTTGTGCCAGCTGCAGACGGCTGTCTGCAGATTCCAGCCGGGCCAGTGAGAGCAGCTGTCCCACCAGTTCGTCCAGCTGTTCAATTTCCTGCTCCATGCGGTTCATGGGCCCCTCTGCCAGCTCTGGGGCCTGCCGCCGGGCCAGGGCCATGGCAACCTGCATGCGGGCCAGGGGGGAGCGCAATTCATGGGAGATATCCCGGGTCAGGCGGTCCCGGGCCGCCATCAGTTGCTGTAACTGACCGGCCATGCGGTTGAAATCCGCACACAGGCCATGGAGCTCATCCCCGGCACGGCCTTTTTCCGGCACCCGCACCGCGAGATCCCCCGCCGCCAGGCGCTTGCTGGCTTCCCGCACCTGACGCAGGGGCCGGCTCAGGGTGCGGGCCAGCCAGGCGGCCAGGGCGGTGCTGGCCACCATCACCAGGCTCAGTTGCAGCCACAGGGGAATGTCCTGCAGTCCCCGGTGGCGGTAACGGGCCTGCAACTGGTGGGGCTGGTCATCCAGGGCCAGGGGGGTGCTGCGGGTGCTGACGGAGCGGCTGGCAAACAGGGAGTTGTCATCTTCGTCTTCGTCTCGCCCCTGCCAGCCCCGGCGACCCAGTGGGTTGCCGCTGCTGTCCAGCAGCACAAAGCGCAGCCCCTGTTGCCGGCTGAGGGAGCGCAGGTAGCCCCGCAGGGCGCCGTGGCCGTCTTCCTGGTAGAGCTGTTCCAGTTCCTGGGCATATTCAGCCATGGCGGACTGAGACGGCAGCCCCGCATAAGGGGTCCAGTAGCGCTGTAACAGGCTCAGGCAAAGCACAATAATCAGCAGTAACAGCCAGAAGCCACTGAACAGACGCATAAACAGGCTGTTCATGACTGGCTCAGGTACTGGTAGCCGGCGCCCCGGAGTGTCTTGATGCGGGGGCTGCCATCGTGGCGGTTGCCCAGTTTGCGGCGCAGGTTGCTGATGTGTACATCAATGCTGCGGTCAAAGGGCTGCAGGGAACGGCCCAGGGCGGTTTCGCTGAGGCGGCCCTTGTCCACCACGTGGCCCGCTGCTGCCATCAGCTGCGCCAGAAGGTCGAATTCCACGCTGGTAAGGGTCAGGGGGCTGCCGGCCAGATGCACTTCCCGGCGGCCGAAATGCAGTTCCAGATCCCCTTCAGTCAGGGTGGTGGCAGGGGGTGCTTCTGCCTGCAGGGGGCCACGGCGTAACAGCGCCCTTAACCGGGCCACCAGCACCCCGGGGCTGCAGGGCTTGGCCAGGTAATCATCCGCCCCCAGCTCAAGTCCCACCACCGTATCTGTGTCTTCTCCCCGTGCAGTCAGCATCAGCACCGGGGTCTGGCGGGTCTGGCGCAGGCTGCGCAGCAGGGACAGTCCATCCCGTCCCGGCAGCATAATGTCCAGTACGATCAGGTCAAAATCCCCGTTCTGGGCCAGGGTCAGGCCCTCATCCCCACGGAATGCCTGGGTGACGCTGAAGCCATCCTGCTGCAGGTACTCCGCCAGCAGGGCGCTCAGTGCCCGGTCATCGTCGATCAGTAGCAATTGGGTCATGGGGTGTCCGTTTCCGGTGCTGTTGTTATCGAGCCAGTGTATCGCAAAAACCCCCCGGATCAGGGGCTTTGCACTTCTTTACCAAAGCTTGCGTCAGCCTGACGCTGCTGTGGCCATTACCGTCGTAAACTAACTCCAGAACGTCGCCTCAGAAGACGTGAGTGATAGCAAGGGTCCAGCCGGGCCATTACACCGTAAGGGGAATGCCATGAACCGTATCAGCAAGCAATTAACCGCCCTCGCACTGGGTCTGCTTATGACCACCGCCGTAGTGACTCAGGCCGCGGCAGAGACGGGTCAGACAGAAAGATCTTCCCATGGGGAGCGTATGGCCCGCTACCTGGCGCTGGATGATAACCAGCGGGAAAGCATGCGTGCCGCTTATCAGGTCTATGGACCGGAGCTGCGGCAACTGCGCCAGGAAATGCGGGAACAGCGGGGGCTGTTGCGCCAGGCCAGCCAGGGTGAATTCAACGAAGGCCAGGTGCGGGCGGCCAGTGTCCGTCTGGGGGAGCTGAGTGCAGAACGCAGCTTTCAGCGTGCCCGTCTGGGTTATGAAATCCGCCAGGTACTGAGCGAAGAGCAGGTGGCCAAGCTGGAGCAGCGCCGTGGTAAAGGCAAAGGCCAGGGCAGGGGCTACCAGCGCCGCCAGCGCTAAACACCGGAGTACCAACAGGAATTAAAATGCCTTGCACCTGTAATGTCACCTGACACTACAGGTGCGACTCTTGCGTTTACCCGCTAAACTCCTGAAAACGGTTTTAACGTGGAGTACGGGTTTTGAAAACGCTGCTAGTGCTGCTGGTTGTAATGTTGTTGACGGCATGTGCCTCGGCAACCTTTGAAGATGGGCAGCAGGCCCGGGATGATGGGGATCTGAAGCAGGCTGCCAGCATCTGGTCAGAACGGGCCGGTGACGGAGATGACCGGGCGTTATATGCCCTTTACCGGCTTTATCGCGCCACCGGTGTGGGTTTTGTCAGTGACAGGCAGGCCCGGGAGGCGCTGGAAAAGCTGGCTGGGGAATATCAGCAACCAGCAGCGCAGTTCCTGCTGGCAGAACAGCTACTGGAAGAGCGTGAGTTGGAAGCCGGCCGTGAATGGATGACGCGCTCCGCCGACGGCAATTACGGTGAAGCCCGGGCTTATATGCAGCAGCAGGGCCCCCTGTTAAGCCGCAAGATCCGTCTGTTGCGGGGTTCCGCCGCTCAGCAGACACAGCTGGGAAATGATCTGTACTTTGGCCGTAATGGGGTTTCCCGAGATCATGCAGAGGCGGCTATCTGGTACCAGAAGGCTGCACAACGGGGCAGTGCAGAGGCCCAGTCCATGCTGGCCTACCAGTATCTGGAGGGCCAGGGAGTCACAGAAGACCGGGTCAAAGCCTATCAGTGGTACCGGGAAGCGGCCATGCAGGGGCTGCCTTCAGCTCAGGGCAACCTGGGATACCTGTACGGTGCCGGGCGGGGCACTGACCAGAATGACATTAAAGCCTATGCCTGGTCGGTTCTGGCCAGTGAAAACGGCTATGGGCCCGCAGAAACCAACAAGGACGTGTATCTGGCAAGGCTGAGTAATGCCCAGCGCCTGGAGAGTCTTAACGAAATTCGTCGGCTGGAAAACATTATAACGCCCTTGCGCTGACATCTTCAGTCCTTACAAGCCGGGGCACTCAATAGATGACAATTTAAGCGTACAGGTGTACGCTTTTGTAAATTCTCTGTTGAGGTGTCTGGCCATGAACCCCCTAAGGGCTGTGCTGCTGGCTGTCAGTTTTATCTGTGCTTCTCTCATTAGCCTGCCCCTGTGCCTGGCCAGGCCCTTCCATCGGGACAATAACCGGCTTTGTTCCCGGCTGTATGCGGCCTTTGGGTTGCCCTGTCTGGGCCTGAAGGTGCGCCTGGAGGGCAAGGAACATCTGCCGGTCACTGAGCCCCGGGTTATTATTGCCAACCACCAGTCCAATCTGGATCTGTTCGTGATGGGGCGCATTGTGCCCAGCAACGCCGTGGTGGTGGGCAAGCAGAGCCTCAGTCTGGTGCCCCTGTTTGGTCAGTTGTTCTGGCTTGGTGGCAATGTGCTGATCCGCCGCAGTAACCGGCGCCAGGCCATGGCTGCCATGAAGGCGTCCCAGCATGCCCTGCTCAAGCGGCGCCGCTCGGTGTGGATTTTTCCGGAGGGCACCCGCAGCCGGGGTAACGGATTACTGCCGTTCAAGAAGGGGGCTTTCCATACCGCCATTGCCGCGGCAGTGCCTATTACCATGATCTGTGTCAGTGACTATGGCCGCAGTCTGGCCAGTCGGGGTCAGCAGCCGCCACAGGCCCATGTGCGGGTGCTGCCACCGGTGGCCACAGCCCACCTCAAGCCCTCAGACGCCATGGCTCTGATGGCGCAATGCCAGGCTGCCATGGCGGCTGAGTTAGCCGATCTAAACGGCCAGCCAGCAATCAACGAACCCGGCTCCGATTCCCATACCCGGGCGGCCTGACCCGGTTACCCCGGGGTGCTGGTCAGTCCAGGGCTCGCTATAGCCTGGGCCCTGCTTTATGCTCGGGTCAGTGCTGGCGGTAACCATCGCTGGCTGTATGACTGACTGAAGGAGTACTCCATGTCGTTGATTCTGTTTTTGGTAATTGGTGCCCTGGCGGGCTGGCTTGCCGGGCTGATCATGAAAGGCGGTGGGTTTGGGCTGCTGGGCAATATGGGTATTGGGATTGTGGGCTCCTTCCTCGGTGGTTTTCTGTTCTCCCTGGTGGGTCTTAGTGCCCACGGGGAAATCGGCGTGCTGATCACTGCCACGGTGGGGGCGGTATTTTTGCTCTGGATCGTCGGGCTGATCAAGCGTGCCTGAGGTCGGTGCAATGTCGGAACTGACTCTGCTGCCCTGTCAGCCATATCACTGGCCTGCTGTTTGGGCGCTTCTGGAGCCGGTGTTCCGGGCCGGGGAAACCTATGCGGTAGACCCGGGTATTACCGAGGCGGCGGCCCGGAAAATGTGGCTGGAGGCCCCGGTTGCCACCTGGCTGGCCTGGCGTGGTGATCAGCTGCTGGGCACGTATTACCTGAAGCCCAACCAGGCCGGCCCCGGCTCCCATGTGTGCAATTGCGGTTATGTGGTGTCCCCGTCGGCCCGAGGGCAGGGTCTGGCAGGCAACTTATGCCAGCATTCCCAGGAGCAGGCGTTAGCATTGGGGTTCAGGGCCATGCAGTACAATCTGGTGGTTGCCACCAATACCGCGGCTATCCGGGTATGGCAACGGGAAGGGTTTGCGGTGGTAGGGTGCTTGCCGGAAGCTTTCCGACACCCCAGTGAAGGGCTGGTGGACGGGTTGGTGATGTTTAAGACCCTGCAGCCTTAACCGGGTGAGGCACTAGTCCGGGTGACTCAGGGCGTTCAGTTCCCGCTGCAATAACTGCTCATCCCCCAGATTCAGCTCCACCAGGCGGCGCAGGTGACTGACACTGTCCAGATCTGTGAAGCTGCAATGAAACCCCAGCTGATTCCCTTCCTGATGTCGCAGTTCCAATGCCATGGTGATGCGGGGGCCCTGGCTGTTGAGCATGACAGTGGCTTCAAAGGGGCTGGCGGGCTCGCCGTCAAACTCTTCCGGCATCTGCACCAGCAGGCCATTGAGGGATATATCCAGCACGTCGCACTGCCACTGCCGGTCTCCTTGTTGCAACTGGCAGGGGGCGTCGAAGACAATGCGGCTGAAATGACGGCGATTGGTATTCATGGGCTGACCTGCTGATGGCGTAACCGGCAAAAGGCAGTGAGGGACAGGGGCCGGAGGCACCTGTCCCTCACTCTGACAGTTACTATAGTCACTGCCTGGTTATCAGGCGAGCTTGCGGTGTTTGACCCGCTTGGGTATCAGGGCGGAATCCCCCTTGCGCCGCCGCAGATCTTCATCGTATTCACTGAAGTTGCCGGCAGTGAAGATCACCTCACTGTCACCTTCAAAGGCCAGGATATGGGTGGCCACCCGGTCCAGGAACCAGCGATCGTGGGAGATCACCAAGGCGCAGCCAGGGAAGTTCAGCAGCGCCTCTTCCAGGGCCCGCAGGGTTTCAACATCCAGGTCGTTGGTGGGCTCATCCAGTAGCAGTACGTTGCCGCCTTCTTTCAGCAGCTTGGCCAGGTGCAGTCGGTTACGTTCGCCCCCAGAGAGCTGGGAAACCCGCTTCTGCTGGTCGCTGCCCTTGAAGTTGAAACGTCCCACATAGGCCCGGGACGGGGTCTGGTAGCTACCCACCTGAATAATGTCCTGGCCGTCACTGAGTTCTTCCCAGACGGTCTTGCTGCCGTCCAGATCCCGCATTTGATCCACATAGGCCAGCTTCACCGTTTCACCGATGGTGATAGTGCCGCTGTCCGGGGTTTCCTGCCCCGCAATCATGCGGAACAGGGTGGATTTACCGGCACCGTTACCGCCGATAATGCCCACAATAGAGCCGGGGGGGATGCTCACATCCAGCCCTTCATAGAGCAGGTTGCCGCCATAGGATTTGCTCACACCCTCAACCTCTATGACCTTGTCACCCAGGCGGGGTCCCGGTGGGATGTACAGCTCGTTGGTTTCATTGCGCTGCTGGAAATCCTGTGAACTCAGCTCATCAAAGCGCTCCATACGGGCCTTGCTCTTGGACTGGCGGCCTTTGGCATTGCTGCGTACCCATTCCAGTTCCTGCTTGATGGTCTTCTGCCGTGCCACTTCCTGCTTGGCTTCAGTTTTCAGGCGCTGTTCCTTGTTCTCCAGCCACTGGCTGTAGTTGCCTTCAAAGGGAATGCCCTGGCCACGGTCAAGCTCCAGAATCCAGCCAGCCACGTTGTCGAGGAAATAGCGGTCGTGGGTAATGGCAACCACAGTACCGCTGTAATCGTGGAGGAAGCGCTCCAGCCAGGCGACGCTCTCCGCATCCAGGTGGTTGGTGGGCTCATCCAGCAGCAGCATGTCCGGGCTCGATAGCAGCAGGCGGCACAGGGCCACCCGGCGCCGTTCACCCCCGGAGAGATGCTCTACTGAGGCATCCCAGGCAGGCAGGCGCAGGGCGTCCGCCGCCACTTCCATGCGCCGCTCGATATCATGGCCGTCGCTTGCCTGGATCAGGCTTTCCAGTTCTCCCTGGCGCTTGGCCAGGGCATCGAAATCCGCATCCGGCTCGGCGTAGGCGGCATAGACCCCATCCAGTTCTGCCAGGGCGTCATTGATGCCGCTGACCGCCTCTTCGACGATCTCCTTGACGGTCTTGGCAGGATCCAGTTCCGGCTCCTGGGGCAGGTAACCGATGTTCAATCCGGGCTGTGGCCGGGCTTCGCCGATGAATTCCTGATCAACCCCCGCCATAATACGCAGGAGGGTGGATTTACCGGAACCGTTCAGGCCCAGCACACCGATCTTTGCGCCGGGGAAAAAACTGAGGTGAATGTTTTTCAGGATTTCCCGTTTGGGGGGAACCACTTTGCCCAAACCGTTCATGGTAAAGACGTACTGAGCCATGGTGGGGTATGCCTCGTGCTGTATGGATGATCGGAATGACGTCGCTGGTCGGCGTCAGCCCTTAAAAGAAGGGCATCTACGGTAACCAATCTGCCCGGTCATGGCAATCTGCATGCCCACTGGTTAAAGATGGATGTTATTGCCGGTTCCTTACGCTAAAATAGGCACCCTTTTTCCGGATACTGACCATTTTCCGGTGAACCCGCCCTGCTGGCCCCTCCGGGGAGCGTGGGGCAGGTCACCCCAGCTGACAGAGGCCTGAGATGTTTACCCGTGATATGACAATTGCCGGCTACGATGATGAAGTCTGGACTGCCATGGAAGCTGAAGTGGTGCGCCAGGAAGATCATATCGAACTGATTGCTTCCGAGAACTACACCAGCCCCCGTGTCATGGAAGCCCAGGGCTCTGTGCTGACCAATAAATACGCCGAAGGTTACCCCCACAAGCGCTACTACGGTGGCTGCGAACACGTGGATGTGGTGGAAGAGCTGGCCATTAACCGGGCCAAAGAACTGTTTGGCGCCGATTATGCCAACGTCCAGCCCCACTCCGGCTCCCAGGCCAACGCGGCGGTTTACATGGCCCTGATGCAGCCGGGTGAAACCGTGCTGGGCATGAGCCTGGCGGATGGGGGCCACCTGACCCACGGCGCCAAGCCCAACTTTTCCGGCAAGATCTATAACGGCGTGCAGTATGGCCTGAACCCGGAGACCGGCCTGCTGGATTACGACGAGATTGAGCGTCTGGCCATTGAACACAAGCCAAAAATGCTGCTGGCGGGTTTCTCTGCCTACTCCCAGGAACTGGATTTCCCCCGCTTCCGGGCCATCGCTGACAAAGTGGGTGCCTGGTTGCTGGTGGACATGGCCCATGTGGCGGGTCTGGTAGCGGCGGGTGTTTACCCGAACCCGGTGCCCTATGCGGATGTGGTTACCACAACGACCCACAAGACCCTGCGCGGTCCCCGTGGCGGCCTGATCCTGGCCCGCAGCAACCCGGAGCTGGAGAAGAAGTTCAACTCCGCCATTTTCCCGGGTGCCCAGGGCGGCCCGCTGATGCACGCCATTGCCGGTAAGGCGATCTGTTTTAAAGAAGCCATGACCCAGGAGTTCCGGGATTACCAGAAGCAGGTGATCGTAAACGCCAAGACCATGGCTCAGGTGTTTATGGACCGTGGCTTCGATGTAGTGTCCAACGGCACTGAAAACCACCTGTTCCTCCTGAGTCTGATCAAGCAGGACATCACCGGTAAAGATGCGGATGCCGCTCTGGGCCGTGCTCACATCACTGTGAACAAGAATGCGGTGCCCAATGACCCCCGCTCTCCTTTTGTGACTTCCGGCCTGCGGGTCGGTACCCCAGCCATTACCACCCGTGGCTTTGGCGAAAAAGAGAGCCGGGAACTGGCCGGCTGGATGTGTGATATTCTGGAAGACATCAGCAACGAGGGCACGATTGACCGTGTCCGCCAACAAGTCACCGCACTCTGCAAACGGTACCCGGTCTATCAGGGGTGATAACCCCGTGGGGAAGCCGGCGGTGGTGTGGCTGACAGGGAGAGCCTGAGCAATGCACTGTCCGTTTTGTGGCGAAGCCGATACCAAAGTGATCGATTCCCGTCTGGTGGCAGACGGGGATCAGGTGCGTCGCCGCCGTGAGTGCCTGTCCTGTAAGGAGCGCTTCACCACCTTCGAAAATGCTGAACTGGTCATGCCCCGGGTCGTCAAACAGGATGGAACCCGCACCCCGTTTGATGAAGAGAAATTGCGCAGCGGCATGATGAAAGCCCTGGAGAAGCGCCCGGTCAGCATTGAAGTGATTGAAGCGGCGGTTCAGCGCATCAAGTCCCGGCTGCGGGCCACCGGTGAGCGGGAATTGAAATCCCTGATGGTGGGGGAAGAGGTGATGTACGAGTTGCAGCGCCTGGATAAAGTGGCTTATGTGCGCTTTGCTTCTGTCTATCGTAGCTTTCAGGACATCAATGAGTTTAAGGATGAGATCGAGCGGCTGTCCCGGGAAGGCAATGATGTGGGTGGGGAATCCCCGGTCACCGCTGCAGCCCGGGCCTTGCGCGAGTCCGTCGACAAGTAGTCTCTGGCAGGATTACCCACTGCCGGGGAGACAGGCCGAAAAGCACTATGCACAGCGCTGATGATCAACAATGGATGGCCCGGGCTCTGCAATTGGCAGAGCGCGGGCTTTATTCTACCCGGCCTAACCCCCGGGTGGGGGCAGTCATTGTGGCCAATGGTCAGCTGCTGGGTGAAGGCTGGCATCAGCGGGCAGGTGAGGCCCATGCGGAAGTGCTGGCCCTGGCTCAGGCCGGGGCAGGGGCCCGGGGGGCCACCGCCTATGTGACCCTTGAGCCCTGCTCCCACCACGGGCGCACGCCTCCTTGTGCAGACGCCCTGATTGAGGCGGGGGTGGCCCGGGTTGTGGTTGCTGTCAAAGATGCCAATCCGTCAGTGGCAGGAAGGGGTCTGGCCCGGTTACAGAAAGCGGGCATTGCCACCGAAGTGGGGGTGTTGGAAGGGCCGGCCCGGGCACTGAATGCCGGGTTTTTACGGGTAATGGCCGGGGGGCGACCCTGGTTGCGCCTGAAAATGGCGGCGAGCCTTGATGGCCGCACCGCCATGGCCTCCGGTGAAAGCCAGTGGATTACCGGTGAGGCTGCCAGGGCCGATGTACAGCGTTTGCGGGCCCGCAGTGGTGCAATTATTACCGGCGCCGGTACCGTCCGGGCAGACAACCCTTCACTGACAGTGCGCTCTGCCCAACTGGGGGATACCGGCGCAATGGCAGCGCCGGTGAATCAGCCGTTGCGGCTGGTACTGGATCCGCGCCTGACTGTGACACCGGACTGCCGGCTGGTTACCGGTCCTGGCCGCTGCGTAATCGCGGGCCTGTCTGGCCAGGGAGCGGCTGCTGATGCCTTGCGCTCAGCAGGGGCTGAGGTGCTGGCATTACCTGCCAGCGCCGGTGGTCTTGATGTGGCGGCTGCCCTGGAATGGTTGGCCAAACAGCAGTGCCATGAGGTGCTGCTGGAAGCAGGTCCTACCCTGGCAGGGGCTGCCATTGAGGCAGGACTGGTGGATGAGCTCTGGCTCTACCAGGCCCCCACCTTTCTCGGTAGCCGGGGCCGGCCCATGGCGGTACTGAATTTTGATCGCATGAGTCAGCAACAACGCTGGCAAATAACTGACCGGCGCCAGGTAGGTAATGACCAGCGCCTGATATTACGGCCCCTGAACGGGGCCTGAAGCCAGCTCCGGCTGAGCCGTAAATTTGCACTGATAAAGGTCCATGGCATGGCGTTAAACAGCATTGAAGAGATTCTCCAGGACGTGCGGCAGGGCCGCATGGTTATTCTGATGGATGATGAAGACCGGGAAAACGAAGGTGACCTGATCATGGCCGCCGAGTGTGCCCAGGCGGAGCATGTGAATTTCATGGCGGTACAGGCCCGGGGGCTGATCTGCATGCCTATGAGCCGGGAACGTTGTGAATTGCTGAAGCTGCCCCTGATGGTAGAGCGTAACAATGCCGGTTTTGGCACCAAGTTCACCGTGTCCATTGAAGCGGCCAAGGGGGTCACTACCGGTATCTCTGCGGCTGACCGGGCCCGCACCATTCAGGTGGCTGCAGGCCGTGGCACTGTGGCAGAAGATATTGTCAGCCCCGGGCATATTTTTCCGTTAATGGCACAGCCCGGTGGTGTTCTCTCCCGTGCCGGCCATACTGAGGCGGCCTGCGATCTGGCCACTATGGCGGGTTTTCAGGCGGCGGGCGTGATCTGCGAAATCATGAACGACGACGGCACCATGGCCCGGCGTCCGGAGCTGGAAATCTTTGCCGAGAAGCATGGCATCAAGATCGGCACCATTGCCGACCTGATCCACTACCGCACCATGAATGAACACACCGTGGATTGTGTGGAAGAGCATGAGCTGAACACCGAGTACGGTCAGTTCCACATGCGCACCTACAAAGACTCCATTCAGAACAGTACCCATCTGGCCCTGACCATGGGTGAATTCACCGCCGAAGACCCGGTCTTGGTACGGGTGCATATCACCGACACCCTGCGGGACCTGTTGGGGGCCCATCGGCCCGGTTCCAGCAGCTGGCCCTTGCACAAGGCCATGGCCCGGGTAGCGCAAGAGGGTCGTGGGGTGATTGTGTTGCTGTACAACGGTGAAGACAGTTTCGCCCTGGAAGACCGGGTGCAGGAATTCTTCAATAATTCCGGTGAGGGCAGCTCCCAGGGCATGGGCAGCTCCGGTGTCTATCTCACGGTAGGCACCGGCTCCCAGATTCTGAAAGACCTGGGCGTGGGCAAAATGCGCCTGCTCAGTGCGCCGATCAAATTCAGTGGTATTTCCGGGTTTGACCTGGAAGTGACCGAGTACCTGCCTTACACGCAGGAATAACACCCGTAACCGGGCGGCCGGGTGCCGCTCGTCAGGAGAGACCCATGACCGATATCCGTACCATCGAAGGTGATTTCACCCAGTGCCAGGGGCGCTATGCGCTGGTAGTTGGCCGTTTTAACAGTTTTGTGGTGGATAGCCTGGTGTCGGCGGCACTGGATACCCTGCAGCGCCATGGCATTGCCCCTGGGGACATCAGCATATACAAGGTACCCGGGGCCTATGAAATTCCCCTGGCGGCCAAGCGTGCGGCGGCCACTGGCCGCTATGATGCCGTTATCACCCTGGGCGCGGTGATCCGTGGTGGCACCCCGCACTTTGATTATGTGGCGGGAGAAGCGGCTTCCGGTGTCAGTGCCGTGAGTATGGAAGCGGATCTGCCGGTGATATTCGGGGTGTTGACCCTGGATACCATCGAACAGGCCATAGAACGTTCCGGCACCAAAGCCGGCAACAAGGGCGCTGATGCGGCCATGACGGCCCTGGAAATGGTCAGTCTGCTGCGCAAGATGGAGTCATGATGACAGAACAGGACTCACCCCGGGAACAGGCGGCTCCCGGAGCCCCCAAGCCCACCGCATCACAACGTCGCCGGGCCCGTTCACTGGCATTGCAGGCACTCTATCAGCGCCATGTGTCCGGTAGTACCTGCAGTCAGATTGAAGCGGAATTCATGGTGGATAACGACATGAGCAAGGTCGACGGAATTTATTTCCGGGACCTGCTCCGTGGGGTTCACCGTGAGCAGGACGCCCTGGACCGGGAATACCAGGCGA
This sequence comes from Halomonadaceae bacterium, assembly GCA_007692645.1. Lineage (GTDB taxonomy): Bacteria > Pseudomonadota > Gammaproteobacteria > Pseudomonadales > Oleiphilaceae > REBR01. Next base: position 21,276 of record REBR01000134.1, read on the forward strand.
TGCTGGACCGCCCACTGCAGGAGCTGGACCCCATTGAGCTGGCGATCCTGCGAATAGGGGTTTATGAACTGAAGTTCCGTATTGATGTGCCCTACAAAGTGGTGCTGAACGAAGGCATTGAGCTGGCGAAGAAATTCGGTGGCGCCGAGGGTCATAAATACATCAACAGCATACTGGATAAATTGTGCCGGCGGCTGCGTCTGGCTGAAACCGGTCCCCGCTGATCGCTATGATGTTCAGTTCTCCGCCTCCCCCATCCCCAGGCCAGTCCTGGGATGAGCGCGCCTGTATTGAGCACCTCTGGCAGCCCCTGGGCCAGGCGGTGCAGCATCCCTGGGTACTTCAGGGTATCGGCGACGATGGGGCTAGACTGCATCTGCCGGCGGATCATGAACTGGTGCTGTCCGTGGACACCCTGGTGGCTGACTGCCACTTTCCCGCTGCCATTGATCCTGAGGACCTGGGCTGGCGCGCACTGGCGGTTAACCTGAGTGATCTTGCCGCTATGGGCGCACAGCCTGTGGCTTACACCCTGGCTCTGACAATACCTTCCCTGGATGCTCACTGGCTGACAGGGCTGTGCCGGGGTCTACTGGCCCTGGCCCGGTTGCATGGCGTTCAGCTGGTGGGGGGGGATATGACCCGGGGGCCCCTGAGCCTGACCCTGCAAGTGCAGGGGGCCGTGCCCGTGGGGCAGGCGCTGCTTCGCAGCGGAGCCCGCTGCGGTGATCTGGTGTGCGTCAGTGGCGACCTGGGGGCGGCAGCGGTGGCTCTTGACTGGCTGGACAATGACAGCAACGATGCAGCGATTACCGCTGTACGGCAGGCTTATTTCCGGCCAACGCCCCGGTGTGAGCTGGCTTATCGGTTACGGGGGCAGGCCAGTGCCGCTCTGGATATCAGCGATGGTCTGGCCCTGGATCTGCAGCGGCTGCTGAAGGCCTCCGGTGTCGGTGCCCGGATTCACAGTGAACAGATTCCCGTTAACCCCCATGCCCGGGCGCTGCAGGGCCAGTCCCGGGCGCTGCAGCAGGCCCTGTGCGGTGGGGATGACTATCAACTCTGTTTCACCTGGCCCGGCAGCGAGGCGGCCCTGAATGCCTGTGTTGGCGATCAGAAGCAAGTGACGGTGATCGGCAGGGTGACGGCGGAGCCGGGCCTGGTGGTGCTGGCCAATGGCCAGCCCATGACCCTGGCCCAGCCCGGTTATGACCATTTTCGCAATCCATAAAGGCCGGGAGGCCGTGTTATGAGTGATGCATCCAGCCCGACCATCAGCCCCCGTTCCCTGTTACGCCACCCGGTGCACCTGTTGTCTTTGGGTCTGGGCAGTGGCTGCATGCGCAAGGCTCCGGGAACCTGGGGAACAGTGGCGGCGGTACCGCTGTATGGGCTGATCGTCTGGTTACCATCACCGGCTTACCTGTTGCTGCTGGTACTGACCTTTGTTGTCGGCATCTGGCTGTGTGGCCGCACGGCAGAGGCCCTTGGGGTGCATGACCACCCGGCTATTGTCTGGGATGAATTCGTCGGCCTGTGGATTGCACTGGCGCTTCAGCCCACGGCCTGGGAATGGATACTGCTGGCGTTCCTGCTGTTCCGGTTTTTTGACATCCTCAAGCCCTGGCCCATCAGCTGGCTGGACAGGCGGGTTTCCGGCGGGCTGGGGATCATGATTGATGATGTGCTGGCGGGGCTGCTGGCCCTGGCAGCCATGGTACTGGTTCAGTTGCTACTGCCCGGTGTGCTGCCGCCACTCTGGTGACCTGCCTGATTCCGGTGTCTGTTTAAAGGGCGGCAGGATGGTCAGTGGTGGCTGCCCTTGGGCAGCATGCCGACCACTGACAAAAACCGGCTCAGACCGGTTTCAGCCCGCTGCCTGGAGATATAAGGCCCACCATGGAAGCCTTCACGGGTAGTGAAAAACCACTGATGGCCAACGCAAAAAAACCGGTTGCTGCGAAAGCGGTAGCTGTGTTGTTCTCCGCTCCGGCGCTTTTTCTCAGGCAACGGGTTTTCTGCATAGGGATCGGGCATTGCAGAGATTGACTGTGTCATGAGGTGTCCTCAACTACGACGCTAATAAAGTGGCATAAAGGAAAAGCAACAACAGGTTGTTACTTTTTGATTACTTAGGCATACAAAATGTGACGCATGTCACGCCTATAACGATATCCAGGGGGAAAAGGTTTTGTCATTACGTGCCACTTTTGTCGCTGGAGCGATATTTCTGCTGTTGGCATCGGGTTGCAGTCACTGGCCCACGCCGGTTGTCACCTGGGAAGGGGAGGGTTCTGAGCAGACTGCTGCCATGGTGACGGTGCCCGGACACTTAGAGCTGTTGGCGGTGGATGGCAGGGCTGTGCCTGATTATCTGCTGCAATCCGCAACATTTGATTATCTGTTGCTGCCAGGGGAGCGCAGTCTGACGGTGCGCTATGACAGTTTATGGGCAGGAGGCCTGAGGGCTAATGCCAGGCGGGTTTCTTCTGCACCCCAGGTGTTGACAGTGAATGTGCTGGAAAGGACAAACTACCGACTAAGCTCGGCTTCCAAGCCCACTACCGTCTCAGAGGCGAAGGCCTTTGCCAGCTGCCCCCACCTGTGGCTTGAGAATGCCGCCGGGGAACCTCTTGCCAGGGCGCAGCCGGAGGTTTCCTGTAGCCCTTCTGATTAATGGTTGCGGCGAGTGGGTTTGAGTATCCGCTCCAGCCAGCCATCCATCTTGCCAATCACATCATCAAGCAGGGCACTGCCCGCATTGTCCTGACGTATTTCCTGGTCTGTAACCGGGTGATAAGCCGCTTCTTCAATAGCCTTCAGGCTGTCTTCAATCAGTGCCGGCAGTTTATCCGCATCCGCCACCAAATCCGGGCAAAGGGTGAAATTGAAGTTCATTTCCCCCTGGTAGCTGACCGCAAGAATGACCATTCCGGCCCCATCAAACAGGGGGGCGCTATTGATCTGGCGTATCAGTCTGGCGCCTTGCAGGAACAGGGGAACCTGAGGCCCGGGAACATTGGTAATGGGCACATTGAACATGGGCTGATAACGCTGGGCCAGCTGAAACTCCGAATAAAGGCGGGCGGAAAGGGCCAGCATGGTGGAGGGCACCAGTTCAGTCAGCCGGTCGGCGGCGATGGCCTGCTGGTAGATTTCCGAGACCCGGGCGTTACGGTTGATCAGCCTTACCCGTAAAGCCGGATTGGGTTCGTCGCTGGCCAAGCTAAGAAGCATGGCAGACATCTGGTTGCCAGTGGGTCGGCGCAGGCTCTTGGAGCGCACCGAGACCGGTGTTAATGCGATCAGGGATTTTACCGGTAGCGACTGTTGCTGCTCCAGGTAGCGGTTCAGGGTTTCCGCACAGACTCCCAACACTACATCGTTCAATGTGACTCCCTCGCCAATGACTGCTTTAAGGGCTTTCAGGCGGGCCAGTGGGACCCGGTGGCTGACCAGTTGGCGGCGAGCGGTAATATTCCGGTTAAACGGCGTTTTCGGGGCCTTGAACAGGTGGGAAGGCCAATGCAGTCGCCCCAGCTGCTGTGTCACCAGACCATGGAGGGCTGCGCCGGCTGCGTCCCGGGCAATGCCGGCCAGTTTGAAGGGGCGCTGAATCACATTGGCTGAAGCCTGGGCCGCCAGGCGCACCGGTGAGGGTGCCTGGCGGGGGGACCAGGGTCTGGCTTGTACTGAAGACTGGGGTTTGCTGGTGTACTCAAGCAACGTGCCCATCACCTCTTCACCGCTGAATGCGTCAATGGCGGCATGATGGACCCGGACGATAATGGCGAAACTGTTTTCAGGCAGCTCTGGCCCCAGCTCATCTACAAAAGTCACATGCCAAAGTGGCCGCTGACCATTCAGCATTTGTGCCAGTACGTCGGCAGTTAGTCCGGTCAGTTCATCCATGCCCCCCTGGTTTTTCAGGGACTGGTGGTCAAGATGATTATCCAGATCGAAGTCTGCATCATCTACCCAGTATGGGCGATCCAGGCGCAACGGCACAGGCATGATCCGCTGCCGGAAAAAGTGCGCCAGATGCAGGCGTTTCTCCAGGAAATGGCGAAAAGCTGAAAAGCTAATAGGTGTGTTTTGTGCAGAACCATCAAACAGATAAAGCCCGCCAATGTGCATGGGTGTAGTCTCTGACTCCAGATACAGAAAGGAGGCATCGAGTTCTGAAAGCTGACGCATACTGAGTCACCCTGGCTATTGGCAAAAACGCCTGTAACGGGAACGGCTACAGGCCGACTCTTATTATACATGGAGCCAGGGGAAACGGGTTGGTCAATCGGGCATTATGCCCCTGTTTCAACGCGGGTTTTGTTCCTGTTTGGGGGTGCTATGCCGGTGGATTGGCCCCAGCCTGATGCGAACTCTGCCGGCACCATGCCGTCCCATGTTCAGCACATGGGCCACAGGGCAGATCATTGCATGGGTATGTTCAACACCCGGGGCCTCGGACCGGTACCTCTCATTAAGCGCGCTGTTAGGGATTTTATGGCCGATGATATGATGACCTACGCCGCGGCCCTGGCGTATCGGGGATTGTTCTCCCTGTTTCCTTTTCTGTTGTTTCTCATCGCGATGCTGAGCTTTCTCAATCTGGAAGACTTTTTCCAGTGGCTCCACGGCCAGGCTGCCATGGCACTGCCACCGGATGCCCTGGCACAGGTTGATCCGGTGATCCACCAGCTGCAGCAGGATCGCAGTGGGCTGTTTTCCCTGGGGGTATTGGTGGCGCTCTGGAGTGCCTCCTTTGGCATCCAGGCGCTGATGAATGCCATGAACAAGGCTTACAAGGTGGAGGAAAGTCGGCCGTTTTGGCAGATTTTCCTGCTTTCCATCGGCTACACCGTGGGAGTCGCTTTGCTGCTGATACTTGCGGCGGCGCTTATGATCCTTGGTCCGCAGATCATGGAAAGGGTGGCAGGCTTTGTGGGAATGGGGGATCTGGTGGTGATTATCTGGACCTGGGTGCGCTGGCCGGTGGCAGTGCTGCTGATGATGACAGTGGTGGCCTGGCTCTATTACGTGTGTCCTGACGTCAAGCAGGAGTTCCGGTTCATTACTCCCGGGTCGATCCTCGCTGTCATAGTCTGGATCGCCGCATCGGTGGGGTTCGGTATCTATGTACAGAACTTCGGTGACTACGACGCCGTTTACGGCAGCATCGGTGCCATCATCATCCTGCTGCTGTTCTTCTATATATCGGCTGCCGTGCTACTTTTCGGTGCCGAGTTGAACTCGGTTATCGAGCACGCCTCGGTGGAGGGCAAAGACCCGGGGCAGAAGGACCCGAATGAAGGGCATCCGCCAGGGGATGCATCAAACGTCTGATCGAAGCGGGTCGAGCCACTGGGCAAAGTAACCCGGCGTACTGCAATGCTGCCAGAACCATTCAGCCGCCTTACCCCCATGATTTTCCCAGCGGGCCATGCACAGAGTAACCGGGCTGCGTGGCGGGGAAACCTGCAGTCTGACCAGGCGACCACTGGCCAGGGCATCCTGAATCTGGTGAGTTGGTAGCCAGCCGACCCCAAGGCCTGCGATCTGGGCAGAAATTTTCTGGGTGATATTGCTCACCGTGAGGGTGCGTTGCCGGGAAAAGATACCGGCATTGCCCGGGCGCAGCTGGCGGGAGGTGTCCGCGGCCACAATGGCGGAGTATGGGGCTATCTGTTCAGCATTCAGGGGCTGCTTCTGCCGGGTCA
>REBR01000281.1 GCA_007692645.1 Halomonadaceae bacterium
CACTGAAGGTGACCTGGTCCAGAGCACAGACACCGCCAAAGCGCTTCACCAGACCCTCGACTCGAATCACTGTATCCATGGCAGGCTATCCCTGTCGGCTGAAAGCGTTCAGCATATAATAAGAGATCCTGAATACCCACCCATACAATGACGCTGACGCCCGCTTTAAAAAAGGGTCTTCGCACTTAATCGGGAACAGGAGAAACTGAATGTAAACACTCCTGCGGGAGCACCCCTGTGGGAGCGGCTATAGCCGCGATTCATTAACAGGCCACTGGCAAAGCTCGGACAGAGCAGTCAGCAATCACCGGGCAATTCCTTTATCCTTTTCATCGGCAACCCCCTACGCCCCAGCGCCAATAAGACATTTTCCAAAGGAGCTCCAGTGAAGTTTCCCGTTTTTATGCGCGAACATCCCGCTCTGGCGGCCTTCGCTTTTCTGGCCACCGCCACCTCGGGCCTGGGGCAGACGTTTTTTATCTCGGTGTTTGGCAGCGGTATACGGGAGTCCTTTACCTTAAGCCATGGAAACTACGGCCTCACCTACAGCCTCGCCACCCTGATCTCTGCCGGATTACTGCTGAAGCTTGGCAGCCTGGCAGACCGCTGGGCGGTGACCTCTGTCACCACCCTGGCCGTGGGCTTACTGGCCGCCGGGTGTCTGGTGATGGGTCTGGCCCAGCACTGGATCATGCTGGTGCCGGGGTTTCTGCTGGTGCGCCTGGGGGGGCAGGCGATGCTGTCCCACCTGGGGGTTACCGTGGCCGGGCGTTATTTTGTCCATGGCCGGGGACGCATCATGGCTCTAACCGCAGCGGGGTTTCCGGTGGCGGAGGCGGTGCTGCCCCTGACCGCCGGGCTGATCATGCTGTGGGGTGGCTGGCGGTTGCCCTGGCTGTTAGCCGTGGCGGTGCTGTTGCTGGTGGCCCTGCCCACTTTGCTGCTGCTGGCCCGGCATGCCCCTCACCCGAGCAGTCTGGCCGGGGCGCAGGCAGACAGCGGCGGCGTTGGCTTCACCCGGGCCCAGGTACTGCGTGACCCGGGCTTTTACCGCATCCTGCCCGCTGCGGTGGTGGTGCCCTTTACGGTGACCGCTGTGCTTTTCCACAAGTCCGCCATTGGTGAGCTGCGGGACTGGAGCCAGGAGCATATGGTCACCGCCTTTACCGGTTTTGCCCTGGGGCATTTGTTCAGCCTGCTGTTTGCCGGTTCGGTGGTGGACCGGCTGGGCGCCCAGCGCACCCTGTCCCTGGGTCTGGTGCCGATTTTTCTGGGTATGCTGATACTGGCGTTCAGTGAGAGTGTCTATACCCCCTATGCCTATCTGGCGGTGACCGGGGTCAGCCTGGGCTTTACCGCCGCCGCCGGTGGCGCCATCTGGCCGGAACGCTACGGCATCCGCCATATTGGCGCCATCCGTGCCGTGGCCCAGGCTACCATGGTGCTATCTACCGCCCTGTCACCGCTGCTGGTGGGTGCTCTGCTGGATGGGGGCATCTCCACCCGCCTGCTGGCCAGTCTGATGGCGGTGCTGGTACTGGTCAGTGCCCTGTTAGCTACCACGGCCAGAAAGCCCTTATAATGAATTCATGAAACCAGCAGACTACGAAAAATTTACCGCCCAGTTACAGGCTCTGAAAGCTGAGCTTCTGGAGACCAGTGCCACCCGGGATGAGACCAGTGCCACAGTGGCCCTCGACCAGTCTTCCGTTGGTCGGCTCTCCCGTATGGATGCCTTGCAGAGTCAGGCCATTGCTGTGGCGGGCAAGGCCCGGGCGCAGCAGCAGTTGCGGCTGATTGAGGCGGCCCTGCGGCGGCTGGAGGCGGGGGAGTTCGGGGAATGCCAGGAGTGCGGTGAAGCCATTAACCCCAAGCGCCTGGCCATCGATCCTACCTGTTTATACTGTATTGAGTGTGCCAGCTAAGGCCAAGGCCGGTTTTTGAAACAGTGCCACATTGCGCGCCGGGAATTCGCACTCCCAGCCGAGCTGGCCGGCAAGGTATCGCAGGGTCTGTTCCCGATAGAACACCACGTGGGTGGGGTCGCGCCGGTAATGCCAATTGGCAAAGCGTGCGTCGTCTGTCTGCAGGCAGGTCATGATGCCAAGCCAGCCCCCTGGGGCCAGTAACTGGTCCAGCTGGCGGAAGACACTGGCGGGCTGATACAGGTGCTCCACCACTTCGGTGCAGGTGATGAAATCCCACTGTTGCGCCAATGGTGCTGTGTCCGGGGCAAAGTAAGGGTCGTAGAGGGCCATGGGGTGACCCGCTTCCCGGAGCATGGCGGCCAGTGCCGGGCCCGGGCCACAGCCGAAATCCAGGCCCCGGGCAGCGGCGGGCAGGCGTGCCAGCAATGGGTCTGCCAGGCGTGACAGAAAGCGGCGGTAGCCGCTGTCACCGGGTTCGTTCTCATGTTGGTCGTATTCCGCCTTTTCAAGGCTTGCTGGCAGGCGTTGTTCAGGCAGCAGGAAGGTACACTGGCAGCGCTCGCAGCGTTGATATTGGCGCTGAGAGTCCCGTTCTTTGACGACCATGAAGAAGCGGGTTTCCGGGGCTTCACAGACGGGGCAGGCAATGGCCATTAACGGCCTCCGTTAAACGGTGTAAAAAGGCGAAAAAAGCGGCTGGTGGTGCATCATTTGGACTTTCTTAGACGTAAAGTCATACTAATCTCATTAAATTGACCTGGTGGTGTAACAAAAGCTGCCCGAGTGGGTTAAATGGGGACAGACCACGTTTAAATGGGGACAGACCACGTTTTTTTGAATTCTAAAAACGTGGTCTGTCCCCATTTAAACGTGGTCTGTCCCCGCACTCTTACCAAATCCCCGAGGACACCATGCGCGAAGACGTTCAAGACTATTATGGCAAGCAATTGCAGGGCAGCGAAGACCTGCAGACTAACGCCTGTTGCGACCTGACACCACCGGACTGGCTCAAACCGATTCTCTCCTCCATCCACGATGAGGTGCTGAGCAAGTACTACGGCTGTGGCCTGGTGGCGCCCCAGTCCCTGCGGGGCATGCGTATTCTGGATCTGGGCAGTGGCAGCGGTCGTGACTGCTATGTGCTGTCAGCCCTGGTGGGGGAAAGCGGTGAAGTGGTGGGTGTGGATATGACCCCGGAGCAGCTGGCAGTGGCCAACCGGCATATTGATTACCACCGCAAGAAGTTTGGCTACAGTGCCTCCAATGTGCGTTTTCTGGAGGGCTACATTGAGAAGCTGGATGAGCTGGATCTGCAGGATAACTATTTTGATATCGTCATCAGCAACTGCGTGATCAACCTGAGCCCGGATAAGGAAAAGGTCCTGTCTGAGGTGTATCGGGTGCTCAAGCCCGGCGGTGAGTTCTACTTCTCGGATGTGTATGCCGACCGGCGTATTCCGGCGCACCTGGTGGAGGATCCGGTGCTCTACGGGGAGTGTCTCTCTGGTGCCCTGTACTGGAATGATTTTGAGAACCTCAGCCGCCGTGCCGGGTTTGCGGATCCCCGGCTGGTGGAAGACCGGGTGCTGACCATTGAAAACCCGGGCATTGAAGCAAAGCTGGCCCCGGCCCGTTTCTTCTCTGCCACCTACCGGCTGTTCAAGCTGGATGCCCTGGAACCGGCCTGTGAGGATTACGGCCAGGCGGTGATCTACAAGGGCACTCTGGCAGAGCACCCCCAGGTGTTTCACCTGGACAAGCACCACGCCATTGAGAAAGGCCGGGTATTCCCGGTGTGTGGTAATACCTGGCAGATGCTGGCGGATACCCGCTTCGCGGAGCACTTTACCTTTATCGGGGACTTCAGCACCCACTACGGCATCTTTGCCGGCTGTGGCACTGACCTGCCCTTTGCGGGCACCACCACACCGGCTACTGCTACTGCGGCAGACACCAGTGGCGGCGGTGGCAGCTGCTGCTAGGTTCTGGCCTGGCGCCGGAACTGCAGCAGGCGGTTATTGGCGGGCATAGAGTGGTTCATCACCAAGGTCAGCCCCTGTGCCCGGGCCGCCTGCTCCAGGGCCTGCCAGTCCCGGATTCCCGCCTGGGGGGCCCGGCTTTTCAGCCAGATATCCAGTTGCCGGTTACCCTCACTGGTGAAGACACCTTCATCATTAAAAGGCCCGTAGACCAACAACTGCCCTCCCTCCCGAAGCGGCACAGCACTGCACTCCAACAGATTCAGGGCCACTGACCATGCCACGAAATGCACTGTATTGGCGGTAAATACGGCATCATAATGCGTAGTAATGGACGCCGGTGGCGCATTCACATCCAGTGGCATTGGCGGTAGCAGGTTGTCGAGCCCATGGCCTTCCAGGCCCCGCTGCAGATCCGGCAACGCCGCCGGCACCTCTGACGGCTGCCACTGCAGGTGCTCTAACTGGGCACAGAAATGTACCCCATGCTGGCCAGTGCCACTGCCGATCTCCAGCACCCGGGCGGATTCCGGCAGGAGCGTTCTCAGGCAGGCCAGAATGGGGCCCTGGTTGCGCTCACAGGCCGGGGAAAAAGGTCGGTCAGTAGTTCCCATCGTCAGGCCTGTGCCAGCTTTGCCCCTGCTGCTGCAGACTCCGCAGCCAGCTCCGGCTCATAGCGGGCTTTCCACTCAGCAATCAGCGGGCGGTCATCAATATCCCAGGGGTGAAACCCGGGGCGCAGGTAAGCCAGGAAGTGAGGCAGCGCCCTGCGTAACACGCCGGGTCGACCCCAGAGGAAATTGGCTCCGCCGATCCAGGTGCCAGGGCTCCAGAGTTTGCCTTCTGCCTTGAGCATATCCAGCATATTCAACAGGGTGTGCTTGCTGAAGTTATAGGTCACAAACCCGTAAACAATCAGGCGCATCCGCTCACTGCCAATCTGTTGCTGGAAGACGTCATAGGCCACTGCCTTGTGCTCGATTTCTTCCACCGCGTGCCAGTGCCAAAGGGCTTTCATCTCGTCACTAACGCCGTCCAGGGCTGCCGGGTTACTCAGCAGGATCTGGGCCATGGCGGCGGTAAAGTGTTCTGCCGCACAGGTACCGGCCAGTTTACGGGAACGGGGCAGATTGGCGACAAAGTCCATATGGTGACTGAAACGGGCTTCGATATCGGCAATGGCTTCCTCACCGTAGCGCTGTACCAAGGCATCGTTGTAACGCTGATGTTCACGGCTGTGGAAACCTTCCTGACCGATAAAGGCGCGCACCTGCGCCTTCAGCTGATCCCCGTCAATTTGGTCCCGGTAGGCTCGCAGGGATTCAATAAAGGCGTGTTCCCCTTTGGGGAACTGCATGGACAGGGCATTGAAGAAGGCGGTACGAAAGACATTATTACCATGCCAGGCCTGGGACAGTTCTGCCTGCAGGTCAAACTGGCGTTTGCGGGGAATGATATCCACCAGGTTGGACAAGGTGCTAGATGATTTAGCCATGGTTCGGCTCCTGTTGCGCTTATGGGCTCAGTTTATGCGCCTCCCTGCTGCAAAAAAAAGTGCAGTAGCTCTCACTACTGCACTTCGCTGGTATCACAATGGCATGAAAACCGAGTCCGTCACTTGTCTTTAGGGGCCTCGCCACCCAATGCGCCTTTCAGGTTATTAATCAGGTCAATGGGAAACACAATGGTGTTGGTTTTATCGCTGCTGATTTCGGTCAGGGTCTGCAGGTAACGCAGCTGCAGAGCCTCTGGGCGCTTAGCCAGGGTGGTGGCCGCCTCCAGCAACCGCTCAGAGGCCTCCTGCTCACCGGTGGCGTGGATGACCTTGGCCCGCCGTGAACGCTCAGCTTCCGCCTGGCGGGCAATGACCCGCACCATGGACTCATCCAGATCCACATGCTTGATTTCCACATTGGCCACTTTGATGCCCCAGGCATCGGTCTGGGAGTCGAGGATTTCCTGGATGTCTTCATTCAGCTGATCCCTGGAGGCCAGCATGTCGTCCAGTTCATGCTTACCCAGCACTGAGCGCAGGGTGGTCTGAGCCAGCTGGCTGGTGGCCGCATAGTAGTTCTCTACATTTATCACCGCTTTCTGTGGATCCATGACCCGGAAGTACAGCACCGCATTCACCTTAACGGATACGTTATCCCGGGAAATCACGTCCTGGGAAGGTACATCCAGCACGATAGTACGCAAATCCATGCGCACCATCTGCTGGATAAAAGGGATCAGAATAATCAGACCCGGTCCTTTCACCACCTGGAAACGACCCAGCATAAACACAACGGCCCGCTCGTATTCCCGCAGTATCCGGAACATGCTCATCAGCAGGCTGATGACGATGATGGCGATAGCAATAATAAAATATTCAATCATGACTGATCCTCTGGGGTAACCGTAAGTTTGAGTCCGTTGATGCTGGTGATACGCAGCCGATCCCCTTTCTGGACCGGTGAATCTGTAGTGGCTTTCCACATCTCACCCCAGGCCCTGACATGGCCTTCTTCGGTGAAATCCTCCGTGGCGATGGCAGAACTACCCACCATGCCCTCAGCCCCGCTGACCACCACCGCCTTGCGGGACTGCAGTGCCATGCGCAGTACAAATACCATGATGACAAAGGTAGAAACCGCCACCGCAGCAATCAGTGGCATGGCGATCTGGTAGCCGGGTACATCGGTATCCATCAGCATGATGGAGCCCACCACAAAGGCCGCCGCCCCCCCAAGGCCAAAAATGCCAAACGAAGGAGCAAAAGCCTCCACCACCATTAGCGCTATGCCCAGCAACATCAGCCCCAGACCTACAAAGCTGATGGGCAGCATCTGCAGGGCATAGAGGCCGAGCAGAAGGGAAATCCCCCCCACCACACCGGGCACGCCCATGCCGGGGTTGTAGAACTCCAGAATCAGCCCATAGATGCCGATCAGCATCAGGATATAGGCGACACTGGGATCTGTGATCACGGTAAGGAACTGGGTCCGCCAGTCTTTCTCAATGCGGTTGAAATCCACATTGTCCAGATTCAGGGTGCGCATGTTGCCGTCCATGTCAACTTCCATGCCGTGGGCCTGCTCCATCAGGTCCTGTAGATTGCTGGCACGAATGTCGATGACATTTTTCTCC
>REBR01000155.1 GCA_007692645.1 Halomonadaceae bacterium
GGATTTGGGCGCTCAGTAGGCTTTAAAGGGGGACATTAAATGGGGACAGACCACGCATTAAATGGGGACAGACCACGTTTTTTTGAATTCTAAAAACGTGGTCTGTCCCCATTTAAAACGCTAAAACCTGACGGGCAACATCACCAGATGCGCCCGCCAGATCCGGACAGATGACAGTTAAAGCGTAGGTGTCACCGTGAAATCATCCAACAGGATCAGTTCACCGGAGACCGCTGGAGCCTCGCCGTTCTGATCCCGTGCTACCGCGGTGTAAACCCGGCCATTGTCCAGTTCTACCGGGCCCACTGTCACGGCTGGGGTACCGGAACCCGCCGTAGCGATGATCACGTCGTAGGTTCCCTGGGGTACCGGGAGATAGGCAGAGACGTCTTTGAAAACCACACCGCTCAGCACCGGGTCACTGTTGCCAATGCCCTCGCCGGTTGCCACCAGGTAGATATCCACCGGTCCGGCCTGGGTGGAGCCATGCACGACCCGCAGGGTTGCCTGGGTAGCAATGGCCCGGGCTGCATCTTCCAGTACCAGAGGCTCAATATCTGCGAGCAAATTGACTGCCATCACGGTCAGTCCCTGGCCATTAACCAGGGCCAGATCAGCATCAATAACGGCGGTGGTAGTTCCTGTTGCTGTCACCTGAACATTGGTGGTGCCTGCCGGCAGGCTGACATAGCTGTCGAAACCGAACTGTTCAGGGGCTGTTTCAGTGAAGGCCAGGTCGCTGATTGCCGGGAGTTCACCACCGCCAACGAATACGTCCACATTGGGTGCATCCACTGAGTTATGTACCACCCGTACACCTGCCCCCTGCTCAACAGCAAAAATATCCGCCACCAGATCGCCTCCGCTCAAGGCGAGCAGGCTGATAGGGCTGGCGCCGGCATTGGCACCGGTGTTGGTGACGGCGGATACCAGCAGATCAGCACCTGCCGGCAGGTCTACTGGGCCGCTGTCATACACGGCAGTGTCGCTGCCCGCTGCAGTTACCTGGATCTGATAGCTGCCTGCAGGTACCAGCAAGGGCCCGGCGACGTCTTTATAGTCAAAGGTAAAGTCCGGCACTTCGTTTGCCAGGTCCAGGGTTACTGCCGGGTCTGAGAGATAGACATCCACCTCACCCGCAGCTTCCGCCAGGTGAGCCACCCGCAAACGTACCTGGCCATCCCCAATGGTGGGGGATGCCTCATCTTCCAGAATCAGCCGTTCCAAAGTCCCACCCGCTGCGCTGCCAACCGCCACCACGTCGTAACGCTTGTTCTGCAGAAATTCCAGGGTAACAGGACCAATCACGGTAGTGGTGGTACCGTCCGGCAGGCGGGCCTCAACTGCCACTTCATAACTTCCGGGCGCCGGGGTCAGCACTCCCGCCTGCTTGTAATCCGCACCCTCCAGAGCGGCTGCGCCGTTAACCAGAACGTTGACCATGGGGGCATCCGGGGAGGCATGAATCACCCGGACACTACTCTGGGGCTCACTGGAACGGTTGCTGCTGCTGGAACTGCTAAAACAGCCACTCAGAACAAGGCTGCTCGCCACCACTGCTGGCAATATCCATTGCGTTTTCATTGTTGAAATTCCTTCTATGGCAAAACATCGGTTAATTGCATGAAAAGCTAAAATTGACACCAACTCGCGTACGCCCTGTCCCTGACACTTACGCAAGCTAAACTACGTGGTGGCGCGCCAGGCGGACTTACAGGATTTAACATTTGAAGCAAAGGTGTGAGATGGATCACAAATTCTGCGGGGATTAGCAGACTTTTTTCCTGCTGAACCTATTTCCTGCCCAACCCAGGAGGCGGGTGCAACACCTATTAGCGCATAGAGCTGTGACATGGGGGGACCCACAGCGATTACCCTGCCCTTCAACACACATAAACTTACAGGCAATTGCTTTGCGATCCTGCATAATCTGACTAGTCTTGGAACAATTTACTTTATTAAGAGTGGTGGCATTTGCGTTATGCCCAGGATGTACCGGCTGCAGGAGCAATGCTTACATCAGTTGGTAAAAACCGTGCTTGGTATGGCCGCCCGATCCTTATATTAAGTCTCGGTTTTGTGGTCATTGCCACTTTATTTCTGTCTATGGCGAGTCTTGCCAACAAATCCTCCCCCCTGACAATTGATTTTCCCGTTCTGTACCAGTCAGCGTTGACAATGACTGGCGCCTCCCAGGCTCCGGTTATCAGAGAGTGGGAAAGATTATTGAGTCATACTCAGGACATGACGGTTGCCCAGCAGCTAAAAGCGGTTAACGACTTTTTTCATCGCCATGTTACCTATACCGAAGACCAGGATAACTGGGGTAAAAGCGATTACTGGGCCACACCCCTTGAGACCCTGACACGGGGCGCCGGTGACTGTGAAGATTACTCCATTGGCAAGTACGTCAGCCTGCTGCAGGCCGGCATCCCCAACGAACAACTCCGGTTAATCTATGTGCGGGCCAGAATTGGCGGCACCACATCCCCGATTTCCCGGCCCCATATGGTTCTTGCCTACTATGAGACACCCCAATCCGAGCCGCTGATCCTCGACAGCCTGACCCGGGACATTTTGCCGGCAAAGGAAAGAACGGATCTGCTGCCAGTATTCAGCTTCAACAGCGAAGGCTTGTGGGTGGGGGGCGGCAGCACGTCAGCGGCCTCACCGACTCAGCGCCTGTCACGCTGGAGAAATGTTATTGAACGTATGAATAAGGAAGGAATTCAGTGGCAAGATCATTAACAGAAACCCCTGATAAAACATTAATGACCAACCGGCTGGGGGATTTATGACACTAGGCAAACAGTTATGGCTGCTGATCTCTTTATTGCTGATCAGTGCTTTTTTGGGGAGCTTCGTGTTCAGTAGCCTGAGCATACGCAGTTATGTGGAAGAGCAGCTGATATTGAAAAATACCGACACCGCCAATGCCCTTGCCCTGACCATTTCCCACACTGAAAAAGACCCCGCCCTGATCAAGACATTCATGGCCACCCAATTCGACCTGGGCCATTTCCGGCATATCTCCCTTACCCCCCTGGACGGAGATGCCATTGTTTTTGAGGCGGATGCCAACCCCTTTCAGCAACCTGTGCCGGACTGGTTCAGGGCGATGCTGCCCCTTTCATCCCCGGTCGCAGCCGCTAGGGTGATGGACGGATGGGGAGAGTTCGGGATACTGCGGGTTGCCAGTGATACAGACAGTACTTACCAGCTGCTGTGGAACAACATCCAGCGCACGTTGCTTTGGCTGCTGGCGTTACTTCTGGTGGTCACCGTTGCGGCCCGTTTTCTGGTCAGAACCATTACCGGCCCCCTCGAGGGGGTGGTTAAACAGGCAGAGTCCATTGGCAGGCAGCAGTTTGTGGAGGCTAAAGAGCCCAATACGGATGAACTTCGCAGAGTGGTTCGGGCCATGAACCAGCTATCCCAGCGGGTTAAAAATCTACTGGCCACCGAACGGAAATCTGTAGAAACACTGAGGAAATCCCTGCAATTTGACGAAGTAACCGGCCTGGCTAACCGCAAGGTGTTCATGCAATCACTGGAGCAACTGTTAGATGAGGCTCCCGCGGAACAAGAGCATGGCTTGCTCATGTTCCGGGTGCTCAACCTCATTGAGTTAAACCAGCGCCTGGGTCGCAAAAAAACCGATCAGCTGCTGGCTGCGGTTGCCGGGGTTCTTGCTGGCCATGAGGCGCCCTCAGGTGCTCCCCATAAGGTGGTTGCAGCAAGGCTCAATGGGTCTGACTTTGCGTTATTGATCCATGGCAGACCCGACTATGAGGTGCTGATTCCCCATCTGAATAACGCGTTCGATGCCCTGGCTCATCAATTACCGGAAGGAACACCCCGCCTACCGTTAATCATGGCCGCGGATATATTGAAAGGTGACGATCAACGGGAAACCGTAATGACCCACGTGGATGGTCTGTTAGCCCAGTCTGAAATGAACTGGCCAGAGCAGAACTGGGTTGTTTCTGAATCCCGACTCACGGACTACGCACTCTCTGTTGATCAGTGGCGCACCCTGCTTACGGAGGCACTGCACTCAGACAATCTCGTTCTTGGCACGGTTCGGATAAGTGATACCGCAGACAACACCCTGCTGGAAGAACTCACCCTGACGATCCACACACCAGAGAGAGCCATTCCCGCCGCCCATTTCAGACCCTGGGTACGCCGTTTTGGCCTTGAGGAGGTATTTGATCAGCGTCTGTTCTCCCAGGCACTGCAGCAACTGGCCGCAAAACCAGAGCAACAACTGAGCATTCGCTTATCCCGCAATGCGATCTCAAGCATCAGTTTTCTGGCGAGCATTACCGACTCCCTTAAACGCTACCCCAGCCAGTGCCAACGCCTCACACTGGCTATCCGGGAATCTGCCGCGATTACCGAACCTGCCCAGTTTGCGTCTTTTACCCGCATGGTGTCTGAACTGGGTGCCAGGGTTGGCCTGGTGGATGCCTCTGCAGAGTTCCTTTCTTCTGACATGATGCCGTCACTGGGGCTCTCGTTCATTCACCTGGACCCCAACCTGACCATGAATATGACCAACGATGGTAAAGAAGAGCTCTTCCTACAGAGGATATGCAGCGTTGCCCATGCGGTGGGTATGAAGGTGATTATCGATGCACCGGAAGCCCAGCAGAAGCAGCAGGCACTGCAGTGCGGTGTTGACGGATTCCGGGACCTTACCCTCAGCCACTGATTGGCCAAAAAAAACCACCGCTATCTGCAGATAGCGGTGGTTTACGGTTGCGTTGCCCTACCTCGATACACAACGACAGTGCCCCCTGAATCCCTTCAGGGGTTAAAGGTCACTACGAGTCGATATTCAGCTGACCATTGCTCATCAGTGTCTGGATAAACTGCTCAGAGGTCTGCCCATCCATACTGACGTTCTCCAGGGTTATGATCTGGTCCGCGTTAGCGGTATCGCCACTCAGCCCACCCTGACTGCTGACGAAAAGGACGGTACCGCTGCCGGTTTCTTCAGCAATGATGAAGTCAGTCAGGGTTGCCTCAGTTTCACCCTGAAGCAAATCTTTCAGATCCAGCTGGTCTGATTCGCCACTACCGGTGTAATTGCCCAGAGTGAAGTCTCTGATCACATCCTGTGCCGGGGTTGAGGTTGTGCCCTGATCGTTGAGCTCCCAGCGGAACACATCTGCCCCGGTGCCACCGATAAGAATATCGTTGCCTTGACCGCCGATAAGCACATCGTTACCCGCTTCCCCATACAGAATGTCATCCCCGTCGCCGCCTCTGAGCACGTCGTCCTGGAGACCCCCTACAATCAGATCGGACTCTGCCGTGCCTTCCAGGGTGTTGCCAATATTGGTTTCTCCGAACAGGAACGATTTGATGTCTGTTGATTCGTTTCCAAACTGATCAGTGGACACCACCTTAAGATCCCCTTGGCGGCCAACCAATGAGCCCAGGTCAAATACCCATTCACCGTTGGCATTGGTGGTGGTGGATCCCAATGCCACTTCGATGCCGTTTTCATCGATACGGGACAGCTCTACAGAGGCGTTTTCAGGGCCGTTGCCGTTGATGATGAATTCTCGGAAGCCCACGTCTGTGGTCTGTTGATCGTTGATGAGATAGTTTGTGGTCTCTGTTATGACACCCCTTGAATCGATAACAAGATAGATTTGGGCACCGTTGACAATGCCTTGAAACACCACAATATCCGCAGGATCTCCTGTGAAGCTGAAAAAGTCCGAACGTGTAATCGTCATCTCGGCAGTGAAGGGTGTTCGAGCAGAAAAACTAAAGCGACCCTCAGCTCTATCCCATGAAACCTGATACACATCACCCACACCCAATAATGCGGTGTTGTTACTACCGTCAATACTCGTAATTCTCAGATTTTCAGTTCTGCCAACTTCATTTGTACTCAGATTAACCCCGGGGCCGTTACCGGTATTAACCTGGTTGGTACTGACACCAAACTGATTCGTTGCCAGTCCGCCTTCCCAGATGCGGTCAACAACCTCAACTCCAAGCTCTTGTTTGAATTCGAAATCTGATATGGAAATGGAAGGAACAATAACCCCTGAAGCACTGGCCTGGGCAGTCGCCATGTTGCCTACGGCATCACTGACTGTTGCCTGTGCGGTGTAATCACCAACAGCTAGCGGTCGCCCCACCGTTGCAGACCAGGCACCATCTGACTGAACAGTTGCCGTGAGGGTCTGCTCAACGCCATTGGCATCGGTTACTGTGAGGGTAACGGTTGCACCGACTTCATCAGAGGTGCCGGTGATGTCTGGTGTTACTATGTTGGTGTTTGTGGGCAGCGAATCAATCTCCAGCGTCGGCGCCGTCAGATCAATTTCCCCGGTCGTCTCAACTGTTGCAGTGTTCCCTACTGCATCGCTCACAGACGCGTCGACGGTGTAAATCCCTTCAGCCAGTTCAGTTTCAACATCAACACTCCAGCTGCCATCCGACTGAACCACCGCCGTGAGGGTTTGCTCAGCGTCGTTAGCACCGGTTACCACCAGCGTTACTGTGGCCCCGATTTCATCGGAGGTGCCGGTGAGGGTCGGGGTGGTGTCGTTGCTGTCCGGGGCATTAACCGTCAAGGTCGGCTCAGTCACGTCAATCATACCGCTGTCCGTGGCGCTGGTTTCGTTACCCACGGCATCACTCACGGTTGCGTTAACCGTGTAGCCGCCTTCCAGCAACGCCATATCCACTTCAACGCTCCAGTTGCCGTCGCCGTCGACGATGGCCTCCAGAGTTTGTTCAACGTTATTGGCATCGGTCACCGCTACGGCCACGGTTGCGCCAATTTCATCGGAGGTACCGGTAATGGTCGGCGTGGTGGTGTTGCTGTCCGGGGCATCCACCGTCAGCGTCGGGGCAGTCAGGTCGATGGTGCCTGCCTCTGTGACGCTGGTTTCGTTACCCACGGCATCACTGACAGTCGCTACAGCCGTGTAGTCACCTTCGGCCAGCGCATCTGCTATCTCAACGCTCCAGGTACCGTCCGGCTGAACTTC
>REBR01000175.1 GCA_007692645.1 Halomonadaceae bacterium
GTGGTGTCAGCAGCACGGCATTGCGTTCTGGATGGCAGGGGAGCCGGATGCCTCCACCGTCCATTTCCCCTCCCTGGTGGAACGGGGCCCTCTGCGGGTGGCGGTGGATACCCAGGGGCTGGCTCCCACCGTCTCCCGCTGGCTGCGTCAGCGCATTGAACAGGTGCTGCCTGATGGCCTGGGGGCTGTCCTTAGACTCACCCAGAAACGCCGCCACAGCATTGATGAGCGTCTGCCTACACCCCATCAGCGACGCAGTTTCTGGTACCGGTTACTGGAAGGGCAGTCCGTACACCGGGCAGCCCTGGACAGCGAAGACCGTATCGCCAGTGATATGGATGAAATTCTGCAATCCTGTGCAATTCATGCCCCCCAGGGGCAGGTGTTTCTGGTGGGTGCCGGCCCTGGTGATCCGGATCTGCTGACGGTGAAGGCACTGCGCTTACTGGGCCAGGCGGATGTGGTGCTGTATGACCGCCTGGTAGCCCAGCCAATACTGGATCTGGTGCGTTCGGATGCGGAATGCATACACGTGGGCAAAGCCCGGGCCAACCACAGCGTGCCCCAGGAAATGATCAATCAAATGTTGGTGGATTATGCCAAATCCGGTAAAACCGTAGTACGTCTGAAAGGGGGTGACCCGTTTATCTTCGGCCGGGGTGGGGAAGAGATTGAAACCCTGGCTGAAAATGGCGTTGGTTTTCAGGTGGTCCCGGGCATTACCGCAGCCTCCGGCTGCGCTGCCTACGCAGGCATTCCCCTGACACACCGGCAGTATGCCCAGTCCGTGCGCTTTGTTACCGGTCACCTGAAAAACAATACCGCCAATCTGCCCTGGCATGAGTTAATCCACGAGGAACAGACTCTGGTGTTTTATATGGGACTGGTGGGTTTGCCGATTATCTGCCGGGAACTGATGGCCCATGGCATGCGCGCCGATATGCCGGTAGCCCTGGTCTCCAAAGGCACCACACCGGAGCAGAATACGGTGACAGGTACCCTGGCGGATATTACCGAACGGGTAGGTGAAGCAGGGGTCTGCCCGCCGACACTGGTGATTGTGGGTGAAGTGGTGACCCTCAGGGACCGTCTCAACTGGCTCTGAAGTCCCCCCGGCACAGGTCCGGGGGGTATTGCGCAATTCAGTCTTTTCTGCGGCCTGCAATCACATCTTTCAGCTTGTCACGCATCTCATGCACGGCTTTTTCAGTAGTGTCCCAGTCGATACAGGCATCGGTCACTGAGACCCCGTACTGCATCTCTTCTTTGCTACCGATCTTCTGGTTGCCCCAGTTAATGTGGCTTTCCACCATCAGGCCGACAATGGATGTATTACCTTCCAGTATCTGATGGGTCACATCCTGCATCACCAGGGGCTGCATCGCCGGGTCCTTGTTGGAGTTGGCGTGGCTGCAATCCACCATGATGATCTTGCGCAGACCGGCTTTTTCCAGTTCCTGCTCGCACAGCTTCACATGCACCGAGTCATAGTTAGTGTTGCCACCGCCACCGCGCAGCACAACGTGGCCATAGGGGTTACCCTTGGTACGCACGATAGAAACCTGGCCTTCCTGGCTGATACCAAGAAAACTGTGGGGCTGAGAGACGGACTTCATGGCGTTCACCGCCACATCCAGGCTACCGTCAGTGCCGTTCTTGAAGCCAATGGCCATGGATAGACCGCTGCTCATTTCCCGGTGAGTCTGGGACTCGGTGGTGCGGGCGCCAATGGCAGACCAGGAAATGGTGTCCTGCAGGTACTGGGGAGAGATAGGGTCCAGTGCCTCTGTGGCTGCAGGCAGGCCAGACTCGGCAATATCCAGCAGCAACCGGCGGCCAATATGCAGCCCCTGTTCGATATCAAAGGAATCGTTCAGGTGTGGGTCATTGATCAGGCCTTTCCAGCCCACTGTGGTGCGGGGCTTTTCAAAGTAGACCCGCATCACCAGATACAGGGTATCGCTCACTTCATCAGCCAGCTTTTTCAGCCGCTGGGCATAATCTCTGGCAGCATCCAGATCGTGAATGGAGCAGGGGCCCACCACCAGAAACAGCCGGGGGTCCGTGCCGTCCAGAATGTTATTGATGGTTTGACGACCAGCCAGCACAGTTTCTGCGGCTTTGTCAGTCAAGGGCATTTCCTGTTTCAGAGCCTGGGGTGTGATCAGCACGTCCTGATGATCTATATTGATATTCTCGATTTCCTGTTTAGCCATTGCAGCAATTCCCGGTACGGTATCGGCAGTTAAATAATAGGGGGTGACACAGACGGCGGCAGACGGGCCAAAACCGGCCATGGGTTTACCGTCAAAGCTGGCTATACTGCGATAAATGCCCCCTTTATGCAATCCTCGGAACGGGACCGGGTTCGCTACGTGTAAGACAGTTCCAGTGACATTTATTTCCGGGAGTCTGCAGTACCGTGAAAGCCATTAATGCCATCATTACCCAGCTGCGCGTACCCGGGTTGCCATACCCGGTTGGCCGCCTGGAAAGCAGCCAGGAAAACGACTGGAGCCAGTTCCTGGCATCCGCCTGGATGCACCAGATGGATTTTGCGGTTATTGACCTGCTGAAAGCAGAAGAAAGCATTCGCTGGAGCACAGCTCAGGTGAATGCCGGGTATCTGGCTGACCGTATCATGGACCTGTTTCTTCGCCACTCCGGGCTGCACCCGTCACTGGTTACCCGGGTGGCCCGGTTGCGCTTTTTTCTGGCCTGGGACCTGCATCGCCGGGACCAGCAGGCAGTGGCTGAACAGGCACCCCTGCGCGAGTGGCTCGACAGCCTCCATGGGTTAAAAGGCTGGAGTGAAACCGGTGGCCGTGCCGACCGGCAAGTACTAAATCAGCTGGGGCTCCTGCAAGAGGCGGTGAGCGAAGCTTTCAATGCCCATGATGACGCACCGGTAAATCGCTTTTTTGCTCACTGGCTGGAACAGACTGACAGCCAGCACCGCCGTGCTGAAACCCTGCAATCCCGGTTACTACAGACAGAGCAGGGTGCTGCCACTCAGCGAGCGGCTGAGAATGCTGCTCAGGCGGCTCTAGGCCGCGCCCTCCAGGGACGGCAATTGCCAGGGCAGGTCCACCGTTTTCTACAGGAGGACTGGTGTCGGGTATTACGCCAGTCGGTGCGCACCGGCGGCGTCGGCGGCAAACCCTGGCGCCACGGTAACCGGTTGCTGGAATGGCTGGTATGGGTCGCTGATCCGGCTTTATCCCGGGACTCCCGGGACCGGCTTTATCAGGTGGGGGAACAGCTGGTGGATAAAATGCGCGGGCTGGTGAATGATCTGTGGCCTCACAATCCCCCAGTAATGGATTTTTCCCCGGTAGAAGAGTTGCTGCTGATTCGCCTTAAAGGGGAGACCCCAGTCCTGGAAAAAATCCCGGCTATTGTCAGTGACCAGCGCTGGCTTGAGCCCCCTGATGACCTGACTGAAGCACCTCAGTGGCAGGGGCAATGGTACCTTTACCGTGAAGGGGACCGGGAAATACGCCAGTTTTTCTTTTGTACGTTACCCGACACCGGTGAAGTCCTCTGGACCAACGGCTTTGGTGTGAAACTGGATGTTCAACCCTTCTTGCAGGTGCAGCAAGCGTTGAAAGACGGCCACCTGCGATGTTTACCACCACTGCAAAGCTTTGCTGCAGTTCTGGATAAAACCCTGAGCGGCCTTGAGCAGTTACTGGCAGTTCAGCAACAGCGTCGTCAGCATGCCATGGAGCAGGCCCGTGACGAGGCCAGGGCATTGCGCCTGGCCCAGCAGCAGCAAGCCGCCGCCGAACAACAACGCCTGGCTGACGAGCGGGAACTGGCAGAAGCCGCAGCACGTCGTGCCGCTGATGACGCCAAAGAACAGGCCTTGCTGGCAAAGCAGGCACAGGAACGCCAGCACCATGAAACCCTGTTGGCTCTGGTAGATGCGGTGCACCTGGGCGGCTGGGTAGAACCTGGAACCGGGGGCGAAAAGACCCGGCGATTGAAACTGGCACTGCGCATCAAGGCCAGCGGTAAACTGGTGTTTGTGGACCGCCTGGGACTTAACCGGGAGACCTTGAACCGTTTTGATCTGGCAGGCCTGTTACTTAACGGGCAGGCCCGTATTCTGGACCAAGGGGCTGAGTTTGAAGATACCTTGTCACGGGTGGTAGGGCGCATCAGGGTGGGGCGTTAAAATGCATGAGAACAACAGCAACAGCACCTCTGATCTGGACCAGGAGTCCTTGGACCAGTGGTTACCGGAGAAAGACCTGAGAGATGAGTTTCGCCTGACTGCCCGGGTTGCCGTCACCATCGAAGTAGAGGCCGGGGAAGTGGGCCAGAGCTGCCGGGTGCTTAAAGGCTTCAGCCGTGATCTTTCCGCCAGCGGAATCAGCCTGAATGCCCCGGAAGCATTGCCGGAAGGTGCTCTGTTACCGGTTAGCCTACGAATTGACGAAAATCAATGCTTTGAGCTGATGGCGGAAGTCCGCTGGTGCGTACCCCGCCCCAGTCAATCCGGCTACGGTATTGGTCTGGTCATACTGGTCAGTGATGAGACCGCCTACCTTGAGTGGAAGGAAGCCATTGCTCAACTACTGACCATAGACTGAGGCAAAAACAGCCAAAGCCCAGGTAGACTATTCTTCCAGGGCATTCATGGCGGTAATTCGGAAGCCGGCGTCCACATAGATCACTTCACCGGTTATACCGCTGGCCATGGGTGAGACCAGAAAGCTGGCAGTATTGCCCACTTCTTCCGTAGTGACATTACGTCGCAGGGGAGTGCGCTTCTGGTTTTCCTGCAACATCCTGCGGAAGCTCTTGATACCCGAGGCCGCCAGGGTCTTGATGGGTCCTGCAGAAATGGCGTTTACCCGGGTACCTTCTGGCCCCAGTGAAGAAGCCAGGTAGCGCACATTGGCCTCCAGGCTGGCCTTGGCCAGGCCCATGACATTGTAATTAGGCAACACCCGGTCAGCCCCCAGGTACGTCATGGTGAGTATGCTGCCATTGCGGCCCTGCATCAGCGGGCGTGCCGCCTGGGCCAATGCCGTCAGACTGTAAGAACTGATGTCATGGGCAATCCGAAAACCTTCACGGGTAGTAACTTCCGCAAAGTCCCCGTTTAACTGGTCACCGGGAGCAAACCCCACGGAGTGCACCAGAATATCTATGCCACCCCAGCTTTCACCCAGCTTGCTGAACAGGTCGGCAATCTGCTGATCGTCCGCCACGTCACAGGGGTAAACCTCAGTGCAACCCCATTCTTCCGCAAAGCCCTCTACCCGAGAACGCAGTTTTTCGGTCTGGTAGGTCAGGGCAAGCTCAGCACCCTGTTCATGAAAGGCCCGGGCAATACCGGTAGCAATGGAGTGTTTGCTGGCGACGCCTACGATCAGCGCTTTCTTTCCTTGAAGTAGTTTCATAGGGCTCTCTTTTGTCATTGTTCAATCCCCTGTGTCACTGTTTAGACGCTCAGGGGCTGTTACGGATATCCACATACAGTGTCAGGTTCTGTCCAGGTTGCAGGTACTGACCGCTATTGATGTCATTCCACTGGGTAATTTCATTCACCCTGACATTGAAGCGATTGGCTATGATACTCAGATTATCCCCTGAGCGTACCTGATAGCCTATGCGTCTGACCATGCCATCCCGCTGGTTCTGACTGCTGTTGGAATTACTGGCTGTGGTCCCGGCACCCTCGCCATCCTGCCAGATAACCAGAGTCTGCCCCAGACGCAACGGATCCCCTGGAGCCATGCCGTTCCAGCTGGCCAGGTTACCCACACTGACCTTATGGGCCCGGGCCAGATCCCAGAAGGTGTCCCCGGGCTTCACCCGATGCTCCAGTTTATGCTTGCCATTGCCCTGACGGACCTGACGGTTCTGGCTTCGCTGACCTTCACTCAGGGCATAAGCGTTATCGTCCCGGCCAGCAACCGGGATCAGCAGATTCTGACCTGTCCGAATGGTGTTGCCGCGGATATTGTTGTTTTCCCGGATAGCACTGATGGTGGTGCGAAACTGTTGGGCAATTCTGCCCAGGGAATCCCCGGATTTTACCTCATAGGTCTGCCAGGTCATGCGATCTTCCACCGGCAGGTCAATCAACGCCGTTTCCAGGCGCTCGGCGGCATCGTAAGGCACCAGTAAGCGATGTGGCCCTTCCGGGGAAGTTGCCCAGCGGTTAAAAGAGGGGTTCAGCAGATAGATTTCCTCAATGGTGACATCTGCCAATTCAGCCGCCTGGGCCAGATCCAACTGGGAACCAATATTAACTACCTGAAAATAGGGTTGGTCCGGCAGTGGTGCCAGCTTGATTCCGTATTTTTCAGGCTCTGCAATCACCTGTGCCAGGGCCAGTAACTTGGGGACATAATCCCGGGTTTCCCGGGGCAGTGGCAGGGACCAGTAATCGGTCGGCTGACCGGAATTGTTATTGCGCCGACGGGCACTGTTCACCCGGCCACCGCCAGCGTTATAGGCGGCCAGAGCCAGCTCGTAGTCATCATCAAATCGCCGGGACAGGGATTCCAGGTAAGTCAGGGCACCTTCTGTTGAAGCAATCACATCCCGGCGACCGTCATACCACCAGTTCTGGTCCATACCATAGGCCCGGCCCGTGGAGGGGATAAACTGCCAGAGGCCGGATGCACGGCCATGGGAATAGGCAAAGGGATCAAACGCGCTTTCCACTATGGGCAGCAGGGCTAGCTCCCCAGGCATATCCCGCTCCTCCAGTTCACTGACGATGTAGGCGAGATAACGGCTGGCTCTTTCAGTGGTGCGCTCAATATAACGGGGGTTACGCACATACCAGTCCCGCTGGGCCTTGATGCGGGCATTGTCTTTTTCCAGATCCATCCTGAACTGATCCCGTAGGCGATCCCACAGGTCTCTGTCAGTGTAACGGTCACCTTTATTGTCAGCGGCAGCTTGTACCTTGCTCACCCCGTCTTCAAGTGCGGCAGGTGCCAGGGGCTGGTCTGTCACCGAGAACAGGTCGCTGTTCTTGCTGCCCTCAGCCAACAGTGCTTGCTGCAGACCCTGATAATGGCCGTCCTTCTCCTTGGACCCTGATACTGCCCCGTTCATGGCAGGGGACTCGTCATTGCCTTGTTCCTTGGCTGAATCCGGTGAAAATGCCTGACAGGCAGTTAATGCTAACACCAGACTGAGTGACAAAAACCGGCAACTGACTTGACGCATGAATTGGGACCACCTGCTGCTGCGTGAAAGAATGCACCTGAATCAACGGGCAAATGTAATGCCTCACAGCGGCAACCCTGCCGCCATGGGGTGTACTGATGATGTTGTGACTGAAGGCTGAGATTGAGTCTGAGAGATTCTAAGTCTAAGAAGAGCGTAGGTGACGGTCAATGGGCTCTTTGTTTAGAAGTGATCTTTCCAGTGTCGAATTGCAGCAAAAACCTGGTCTGGTTGCCCTTGGCAAGGGGGCAGGCCCGCCTGCTGTGCATAGTTGTCAGCCGCTGTCATCACATCTGGTTCCTGCCAGCGTAAAAACGGATTCAGCTGTTTTTCCTGACCCAAAATGCCCGGCACTGTGGGGTGCCCCTGATCACGCAGTTGCTGGCAGTGCTGCTGAAAGGCTTCAAGTTTGCTGTCCTGGGGCAATACCGCCCTGGCAAATGCCAGGTTTGCCAGGGTGTATTCATGGCCACAACACACCAGGGTGTCATCTGCCAGTGACAGGAATTTTTCCAGGGACTGGCGCATCTGCGCCGGCTGCCCTTCAAACAGGCGGCCACAACCGCTGATAAAGAGAGCATCCCCGGAAAACAGCAGAGGCGCATCGGTTGCCTGTTCGGTGCTGTAAAACGCGATGTGGTCCAGGGTGTGCCCGGGAACATTTAACACCTGAAAACTGAAGTCCCGCCACTGCACCTGATCTCCTTCTTCCAGGGGATGAGTCACACCCCGGTACGGGGAACGGTCAGGGCCAAACACCGGCACCTCCCCCAGAGACTGCAGGGTACGAATACCGTTACTGTGGTCCGGGTGATGATGGGTCAACAATATGGCTTCCAGGGTCAGGCCCTGTTGTTGCAGAAACGCCACCACTGGTGCGGCATCACCGGGATCCACAATCAGGGCAGCAGAGGATTCAGGGTCATACAGGCACCAGATATAATTGTCACTGAAGGCGGCAATGGGATGAATCTGATACATTATAAACTCCTGCTTCCATGGCTGGATAAATGGCTGAATGAGTGGCTGGATGATTGGCCCAGCGGCTTAAAACCCCATGGTAAAGGGGTTATTGCCTAAGCGCCATTGTTGCACTGTAAGAGAGGTTGAGATGCCCACCAATACCGCTCCGGACATACGGACACAGCAACAGCTGGCCGACTGGTTTATGACCCCCCTGGGTCAGGCCATGTTAACTCAGCAACAGGCATTGGTAGAGGCCTGCATTCAGGGCTCATTCGGTGCCCGTCAGCTGGAGTGCGGCCTGGTACCGCAGCTATCCCTGGTGGGGCACCACAACAGCTGGCTGCAATGGCAGGCAGTCACCACCGGGGACTGCACCCGTGACCCGGTGCACAGCCCCTTACTGTGTCTGCATCAGGAGCTGCCTTTCCAGGATGACGATCTCGACCTGGTGGTGCTGCATCACAGTCTCGACCTGAGCCACTGCCCCCACCGGGTGCTGCGGGAAGCCGCCCGGGTACTGCGACCCGGGGGGCAACTGTTACTGGTGGGATTTAATCCCTGGAGCCTGTGGGGGTTGCGCCGTACCCTGGGAAGGGCCCGCACTATGCCCTGGTCTGCCGGTTTTCTCCGGGCACACAGGCTCACAGACTGGATGCGGGTACTGGATTTTGCTGTGGACCGCCCCCGCTATCAATTTTTCCGCCCCCCCACACAGAACCCCCGCCTGCTCTCCCGGCTGGCATTTATGGAGCCATTATCGGATCATGGCGGCGCTTTGCCCTGGGGGGCCTTTTATGTGCTCTGTGGGGAAAAACGACAAAGCGCTACTCTGCGCCTGAAGCGGGAGTGGCAGCAGCGAAGCAAAGTAGTGGCCATGCCCCTGGCAAATGGTCAGGCTTCCCGATACCGGCAACCTCAGGACCGAAATCAATGACAGAACGGGTAATCATGTACACCGATGGCGCCTGCAAGGGGAACCCCGGCCGCGGTGGTTGGGGCGTCGTTTTACGCAAAGGCACTGTGGAAAAGACCCTCCACGGCGGGGAACGCAACACCACCAACAACCGCATGGAGTTAATGGCTGCCATCGCCGGACTGGATGCCCTTAAAAAACCCTGTACCGTGGCTATTTATACGGATTCCCAATACGTGCGTAAGGGCATCAGTGAGTGGCTGCAGAACTGGAAGCGCAACGGCTGGCGCACTGCCGCCAAGAAACCGGTGAAAAATATCGACCTGTGGCAGAAGCTGGACGAACTGGCCCAGCAACATCAGATTGAATGGCACTGGGTCAAAGGCCATGCGGGACACCCTGGTAATGAACAGGCAGATGCTCTGGCAAACCAGGGCGCAGAATTGATGCTGCAGTAACACGCAGTCCAGCTATCACAGATAAGTCAGGAGCAGGGGAGTCGCCATGCGACAGATTGTACTGGATACCGAAACCACCGGTCTGGAGCCGGAACAGGGCCACCGGATTATTGAAATTGGCTGTGTTGAACTCAACGACCGTGAACTCACCGGCCGGCATTACCATGTGTATGTCAATCCACAGCGTGAAGTGGACGACGGGGCTGTTGAGGTACATGGCATCACCAATGAATTTCTCGCCGACAAGCCGCTGTTTGCGGATATTGCCCAGGAATTTCTCGAGTTTATTCGAGGTGCCGACCTGGTGATCCATAACGCCCCCTTTGATGTGGGCTTCATGGATCATGAATTTGCCAGGCTGGGTAAGGATTTTCCCCGCACCGGGGATGTCTGTACCGTCACTGACTCCCTGAAGCTGGCCCGGAAAAAACACCCGGGGCAAAAAAACAACCTGGATGTGTTGTGCCGCCGCTACGGCATTGATAACAGCAAGCGGGAATTACACGGTGCGCTGCTGGATGCGGACATTCTTGCTCTGGTGTACCTGGCCATGACCGGGGGCCAGACCGCCTTGTCCCTGGGTAACGGCAGCGATGATGACGGCGGCATGACCGCGATCCGCCGCGCGGCACCAGACAGGACACCGTTGCCAGTGATTACCCCGGCAACGGAAGAAAACCAGCGGCATGAGGCTTTTCTGGACACCATGCAGCAAAAAGCTGAAGTGATCTGGCGCAGGCCCCAACCAAACAGTTAGACCCAATCGGCATTGCTCCTGTTAGGTCATTACCTTGAGAAGCTGGCAATATGTGTTATATGTAACCGGTAACAGGCCATTGCCTGGCCGCACTGTATTCCCTTAATGGAAGGCAGTTTACGGGTCAGGCCTCGCAGGAAAACTCCCTTATGGTGCAATCGTCACTGGCGACGAAATCCCACGCGTTTGATCTGGTGCGTGATGAAATAGAAGCCACGATCAGGCAGGCTGAAAAAAGCCTCGAACGGTTTCAGGAAAACCGCGACAGCGGCGAAGACCTGCAAAACAGTGTCGACTGCCTTAACCAGTTACGGGGCATTTTCACCCTGGTGGAACTCCGTGGCGGCACGCTGCTGTGCCAGGAAGCGGTGGCATTGGCCAATGATGTGCCCGTAGGGGCAACCAACGACAAGAACGGGCTGCTGACGGCACTGAGCAACGCCCTGTTTACCATGTTGCGTTACATGGAATTCTATCAGCGACAGCAGAAAGATCACCCGGAACTGCTGTTGCCCATTATTAATGAAGTGCGCATGGCACGGGGGGATCGTCCTTTACCGGACAGCAATTTCTTCCAGGCCAACACCCGGCTTATACCGGACATATCCGGTCAACTGCAATTGCGACCACTACCCGTAGCCAGTCCTGCCGAGTTCCTGGTCCACAGCAAACGATTTCGCCTGATGTACCAGGTAGGGCTGCTTGGCCTGCTGCGGGACCGTCAGCCCCAGGTCAGCCGCCGGCTGATGTCCAGGGCTGCTGAAGGCTTTGCCCGGCTGGGTCAGGAGACCCCTGCTGGCCGTTTCTGGTGTATGGCAGCTCAGGCCTTACATACCATGCAGGAACAGGATCTGGTGGCTGAGAAGTCCCGCAAACGTTTGTTTATGAGCCTTGAAACCCATGCCAGGACAATGGTTCAGCAAGGGCCCGAAGCCTGCAAAATGGACATCAGCGAAGCCCAGTTGCTGGAATTACTGTATATCCTTTACCGCAGCGGCTCCCGCTCACAGACCGTATTGGATGTGCTGAATGACTGCGGGCTGGCCCCAGCGGAATGCCCAGAGGGAACCCTGCTGGCTTATCGTCAGCAACTTTATGGACCCGGTGCCGATGTGTTAAAGGCACTGTCTAAAGCGTTGCTGGAAGAGCTGGAACAGCTTAAAGACAAACTGGATATTGTGGAACGGGGCATTGATCCCGACATTGAAGAGTTGGGGCTGATCAGCGAATGCCTGTCCCGCCTTGCCAATACCCTGCTGATTCTGGATCTGCGCCAGTTAAGTGACACTGCCCGCCAGGCCGCTAACAAGATGAGCGACTGGCAGAACCAGGGGATTTATCCGGCAGAAAATGACCTCTACGCCATTGCCGATGCGGTATTGAATATTGAAGATGCTGCTCAGCATCTGGCAACTCACGGTATTTCTGCCGCCACCGATGCCCTGGCACAGCGGGTACGCCATGATGAGCAGTCCCTGTATCTGCGAGAAGCACTGATTGTGGTTACCGATGAGGCCAGAGCTGCATTAACCCTCGCCAAACGCGCCATTACCGCGTTCCTGGAATCGGACTTTGATAAATTACATCTGGCGAACGTGCCTTCCACTCTGCTCAGTATCTGGGGCGGCATGGTGCTACTGGAAGACGAGGGTGCCGCCCGAGTTATGCGCCAGGTGAGTGAGGCCATTAATAACAAATTACTGGACTCCCGCAGCAACCCGGAACAACACGTACTGGAAGCGCTGGCAGACGCGCTGACCTCTCTTGAGTACTACATTGAGGGGCTGGGGCTGCAGAATGACCGGAACCCTGAGCTGCTAAAGCTGGCAGAGTCCTCCCTAAAGGATGCTGGGCTGTAATCTTGCGAAGCGGAGTCTTCAATGTCACTAACGGTACTGATGTGGGGGTTGGCAGCACTGGCTCTGGTGAGTTTACTCGCTGGGCTGTTACTGGTGAGAAATGCCTCGCCTTTTTTCTATTGGCTGAAAGCTCTGGGTGGCGTTACCGGTCTGGCTCTGGCGGTGGTGATGGTAGTGGCAGTTCTGGAACTGTATCAACACCAAACGGTTAAGGGTGTACAACCCGTGGCCTCTCTCTCAATCACCCATCTCGACGGTGACCGCTGGCAGCTGACCCTGTTCGGACCCGGTCACCGGGAACTGACCCGGGAGGTACGGGGTGAAATGTGGCAACTGCAGGGTCAGCTACTGGCAGTTCAACCCTGGGCGCAAGCACTGGGGTTGATGCCGGCAGTAAAACTGAGTGACTTGAATGGCCGTATGCGGGAACTGGAAGAGAGTCTCCGGCCGGGTGGGCGCAGCCAGCAGCCGGACTCTCCCAGCCCCTGGTATGAACCCGGGCTGAACCTGTTGCCTCATCTGCTATACCCCCTGTATCAGACACAACCCGCAAGACCGGTGTTTGCGCCGCTGCGGGATGGGGCAGTGTTTGATGTCTGGCTCAGCGGCCAACAGCTGGTGGCAGCACCCGCCAACAATGAAGCGGAGATGGCCTGGGAGCAGTGGCGCTGAAGCCCGGGTCAGGCATAAAAAAACCGCAGATAGCTGCGGTTTTTTTAGCGGCTCAAAGTGCTGGCCGTAAGCTCACGGGGTGACCATCAGCCGGCGTTAAACAGTTCGCCCAGCTTTGTCGCCAACATCATATCGCCTTCAGCTCGCAGCTGGCCTGCCATAAAGGCCTGCATGCCATCGGTTTCACCACTAACGATGCCCTTGAGAGTTTCAGAATTCATAATCAGGGTCACAGAAGGGTCATCGTGAGCACCTTCGTGCAGGGCACATTGACCGTCAGTGATCGCCAGGTGGTAAGTGGCGTCGTCTTCAATATCAAACTGGAATACCAGATTGAGACCTGCGGCGGCATCGGCGTTGAAACTCTGTTCCATCTGCTCGAACACGGCTTTAACTGACATGCTTACTTCCTTCTTCGGGATGGGTGGTGTAATGCTAAACCGACTTTAGGGGTGACCCGTCAGGGTGTCAACACCTATCGAACGCTTGTTTTAAAAATGCTTGGCTCCAGGAGAGTCACCCCGCTGCCCGGTCGCTTCTTGCGTTAACCCCATTGCAGGGGTATTTTGCAGCTACCCTGTTTCGTCAGGGGTTTCCGGTTAACAGGTCAACCATCCGGTCATACCGGGTCAATTATTACTACAGGAGAAAAGGGTGGAATTTCTGGCAGATTACGGGCTTTTTCTGGCCAAAATCGCGACCGTTCTGGTGGCATTGCTGGTCCTGGTATCAGTGCTGATGTCTGCAGCCCAGCGTGGCCGTCAGGATGAAGATCAGGGTGAACTTCAGGTCATTCGTTTCAACGATCGCCTGAAAGACGCCAAAGACCATCTGGAAGGGGCCATGCTCAAGCACGGGGCCCGCAAGCAGTGGTTCAAGGAATTGCGTAAAAAGCGCAAAGCCCAGGCCAAACAGGATAAAGCCGATAGACCTGAAGGCCCCCGGGCGCGGTTATTTGTCCTCGACTTCAATGGCGACATCAAAGCCAGTGACACCCACTCCCTGCGCCGCTGCATCAGTGCTGTGCTGGCGGTGGCCAACCCGGACCAGGACCGGGTCGCCATTCGCCTGGAAAGTGCCGGAGGCATGGTGCACTCTTATGGTCTGGCCTCCGCTCAACTGGACCGTATTCGCCAGAAAGGCATTCCCCTGACCGTCTGTGTGGATAAAGTGGCGGCCAGTGGAGGCTACATGATGGCCTGTGTGGCTGACCGGATCATTGCTTCCCCCTTTGCCATTCTCGGCTCTATTGGGGTAGTGGCGCAGATTCCCAATTTGCACCGTTTTCTTAAGAAAAACGATGTGGATTTCGAAATACTCACCGCTGGGGAGCATAAGCGGACACTGACTGTATTTGGTGAGAATACTGAAAAGGGCCGGCAGAAATTCCGTGACGATCTGGAAGACACCCACCAGTTATTCAAGCAGTACGTCAGTGAACACCGGCCAGCGGTGGATATAGACCAGGTAAGCAACGGTGATATCTGGTTTGGCCAGCGGGCCCTGGAAGTGCAGTTAGTGGATGAACTGCAGACCTCAGACCAATACCTGGTAGATGCCTGTGACAGCCAGGACGTCATGCTCGTTAAATACCGCAAGCGTAAGACCCTGCCAGAAAAACTGGGCATGGCCGCCAGCACCGTCACCGAATCCGTGGTGCTGAAGCTCTCCGGGTTGCTGCGGGATAACCGCTTCCAGTAATCCACTCCCTACACCTACGCAACGGAGAACACCCATGACAACCTTTCGCAGTTGGCGAGTGCATGATCAGGACGGCACTTTTAAGGGCCAGATTGAAGATCAGTCCATCGCTGATTTGCCACCGGGAGAAGTCCTGATCCACGTCAGCCATTCCTCCCTGAATTTCAAAGACGCCCTGTCCGCCTCAGGCAATAAAGGCGTTACCCGCAGCTTCCCCCATACCCCCGGCATTGATGCGGCAGGGGAGGTGGTATCCTCCGATGACAGCACCTGGAAAGCCGGCGACCGGGTTATCGTTACCGGCTATGACCTGGGCATGAACACCGCCGGGGGCTTTGGGGAATATATCCGCGTGCCCGCAGGCTGGTGTGTACGTTTACCGGCGAACTGGGAAGGGCACACAGCTATGGCCTATGGCACTGCAGGGCTTACAGCGGGTCTGTGCGTGGACAAACTGCTACGCAGTGGCCTGACCCCGCAACAGGGACCAGTGCTGGTCACCGGTGCCTCTGGAGGGGTAGGCAGTGTTGCCGTAGAACTCCTGGCGAAGCTGGGTTTTGAGGTGGTGGCCATGTCCGGCAAAGCCGATCAGGAAAGCTGGTTACGTGATCTGGGTGCCACCCAGGTGGTGGGCAGAGATGCCCTGACCCCCTCGCGCAAACCCATGGAGAAGCCCCATTACGCTGGCGCCGTAGATACCGTGGGGGGTGAACCCCTGGCCACGGTACTGAAACAGATCAGGCCAGAAGGCGCTGTGGCAGCCTGTGGCCTGGCAGCAGGAACGGATCTGCCCAGTTCCGTATTTCCCTTTATCATCCGGGGCGTCACCCTGGCAGGCGTGGATTCCGTGGAAATCCCTCAGATTCGTAAAACCGAAATCTGGGACAAGCTGGCCACGGAATGGCGCTGCCCGAAGAGTGAGCAGTCCGCCAAAACCATTACCATGGAAGAACTTGAGCCGGCACTGAGTGCCTTTCTCAAGGGTCAGTCCGTGGGCCGTGTGGTATTGGCGCACCAGGGGGCGATTCAGGGTTAAGCCCTGGATCAGCCCGGCCTGACGCAAAAAAAAGCGGCACCGTCTGATTCAGAGGGTGCCGTTTTTTGTGCTGGGGTTGAAAGAGATCGCGGCCATGGCCGCTCCTACAGGGTGGGGAGTAATGTGGGAGCGGCCGTGGCCGCGATCAAGTCTGAAGATTAGCTCAGAACTGAAGTCAGGCGCGACGCCGGAACAGCGGTGCAGTCTGATCAACCGCCGCCTGGTGAGCATCACTAAATGCCGACAGGGCCGCTGGCGCCTTGTTGATGTCTTTGTCTGCCCGCAGGGCAAAGCTGCTGAAACCACAGCGTTTCATATAATGCAGCTGATCCAGCAGCACATCACCAATGGCACGAAGCTCACCGGTAAAGCCGAAGCGTTCCCGCAACAGACGGGCGATGCTGTAACCACGGCCGTCGGTAAACTTGGGGAAATTCACCGCAATCAGGGGCAGGATCTGGCAGTCATTGCCCAGACGCTCAGGCTCATCATCGCTGTCGAACCAGACACCAATGCGGCGACCTTCAGGGTCTGCGTTCAGAACCTCATGGCGGTGTTCCAGAAACCATTTCAGGGGCACGATGACCTGGCTATCCGGCAGCGACAGAGTGTCACCTTCCCCGGGCATGTCCAGCAGAGTCCAGCTATCCTGGACCACGCCATCCAGAGTGACGACATTAGGCTGCATAGACCTGCTCCTTAAAGGGTTCAATGCCAATACGGCGGTAGGTGTCCACAAACTGCTCTTCTTCAGTACGCTTACTCAGGTAGACATCGAGAATCTTACCGATAATGTCATCCACCTGGTCTCTGGCAAATGAAGGGCCGAGAATTTTGCCAATGACCGCATCCCGCTGGGAGGAGCCACCCAGGGAAATCTGGTAAAACTCCTGGCCTTTCTTATCGACCCCGAGAATACCGATATGCCCCACATGGTGATGACCACAGGCATTCATGCAGCCGGAAATGTTCAGGTCGATATCCCCCAGGTCATGAAGGTAATCCAGGTCGTCAAAACGCCGCTGAATGCTTTCTGCCACGGGAATTGACTTGGCATTGGCCAGGGCACAGTAATCGCCGCCGGGGCAGCAGATCACGTCGGTCAGCAGGCCCAGGTTGGCGGTGGCAAAGCCCAGGGGCTTGGCCGCCTGCCACAGGTCATAGAGCTGGTCCTGACGAACATCCGCCAGTACCGCGTTCTGCTGATGGGTGACCCGCAGTTCACCAAAGCTGAACTCATCGGCCAGGTCCGCAATGCGGTCCATCTGCCGGTCGGTAACATCCCCGGGGGGCATGCCGGTTTCCTTGACGGTCAGGGTTACTGCTGCGTACCCAGGCTTCTTATGGGGTTTGACGTTGCGGTCCAGCCAGCGGGCAAAGGCCTTGTCTTCCCGGGCTGATACCAGGGCAGGGGGGTTGTTCTCAAGGGTCTGGTAATCCGGCTCGGTAAAGTAGCCTTTCACCCGCTCGATCTCTGCCTGGGTCAGCTTGGTGGCGGTGTCGCGAATATGCTGCCACTCATCTTCCACCTTGGCCGCAAACACTTCCGGGCTCAGGGCTTTCACCAGAATTTTGATGCGAGCCTTGAACTTGTTGTCACGGCGACCATAACGGTTATAAACCCGCAGCACCGCTTCCAGATAGGTGAGCAGATCCTCTTCCGGCAAAAACTCCCGGATCATTGGACCTACCACCGGGGTACGGCCCAAACCGCCCCCCACGTAGATACGGAAGCCAAAAGCCCCATTCTCATCGTGATTAAGCTCAATACCAATGTCATGTACCTGCACCGCCGCACGGTCCGTGGTGGGAGAGGCATTTACCGCAATTTTGAACTTACGGGGCAGGTAGGCAAATTCCGGGTGAAAGGTGGACCACTGGCGAATAATCTCGCAATAGGGCCGGGGGTCTGCCACTTCATTGGGGTCCACACCGGCAAACTCATCCGTGGTGGTGTTACGGATACAGTTACCACTGGTCTGGTTGGCATGCATTTCAACATCCAGCAGTTCCTGCAGGATATCCGGAGAGTCTTCCACCGCCGGCCAGTTCAGCTGCAGATTCTGACGGGTAGTAAAGTGTCCGTAGCCTTTGTCGTAATCCCGGGAAATACGGGCCAGCCTGCGCATCTGGGTGGAAGACAGCAGGCCATAGGGGATGGCAATCCGCAGCATAGGGGCAAGGCGCTGAACATAGAGCCCGTTTTGCAGCCGCAGAGGCAGAAACTCGGCCTCTTCAAGTTCGCCGTTAATCCACCGCTGTGTCTGCTCACGGTACTGATTAACCCGCTCCTGCTGGATGCTCAGGTCATGATTGTCGTATTGATACATAATGTCTGGTCCGCAATGCGTCGGGGGGATTCACTGGATACTGTCTATGGTGGCTTACAGGTCACTTATCTGTAAAATGATTATTTCTAAATACGCTAATCGCTTTTACGGATAACCATTCGTGTAAACCCATGGCCGCAATACTGGCATCTATAGCCATAGTCACTGTAAAATATGTTTAACCGAATTCAACTCTATTCTTTGTACTTGTAACGAGGCAGCCCATGTATAAGTCAGACAAGCCGGAAAATGATCAGGACCTGCAGAACCAGTACGACAGCAGTGAAGAAGACAGCGGAACTGATGCCTTTGCCGCCATTGCCCTGATTATGCTGTTTGTGGCTCTGGCCACTACCTATGTGGTTCAGCAAGGTTTCTAAGTCGCCTTCATGGTGCTGGCTGAAACATCATCAGCCCTGCGCTCAGTTCCCCACTGAGCGCAGCACCAGACTGACCACCAGGGCTATGCTCAGCACAAAGATAATACCGAAAACAATCAGACCAATGATGTAAGGCATAGGGCTTGAGCTGTTAAAATCCTGCTCCCGCACCTTACTTGATTGCACCCCCAATGCCGCCCCCAGAATACTGACTACCAGCTGCCAGAGAGAGGGCTTGAACGGCTTTTTCTGGTCATTCTCAGGCTTGTGTTCGTCAGAATGCGCTTGCAACGGATCACCTCATTTACTGGATATCTCAGGGTCAGACCTTGATATGTTGCCAATGGCCTCGCTGCCAGATGGTAGCAAAGACGGCAGAATTAAGGCAGCGGAACAGCAGCTGCACGGACCATACTGCGGTCAGACTGCCCCCCAGCCCCGGGCCCAGCAGCCAGGCCAAGGGTAGCAACAAACCCCACTGCAGACTGATAGATACTTTCAACACAGTACGGTTGGCACCGGCCCCCAGTAACGCCTGGGCCAGTACAATGCCCACCGCATCCAGCACCACCGCCACCGAAGTCATGCGCAGAGGTGTCACCCCCATGGCCACCGCTTCAGGGGTATGCAGGAAAAACCCCAGCACCCATTCCGGCACCAGTAACATGGGCAGGGCAAAAGTCCCCAGCAGCACCATAGCCAGCCCCACCACCTGCCAGCCGAAGCGCCGTGCCTGCTCAGGCCGCCCGGCGCCCAGGGACTGACTGACCAGGGTAGTAGAGGCCATACCTATACCCACTGCAGGCAGAATCAGGAACAACGCCAGATTCACCAGCACATGGGCGATGGCCACTTCCCGCAACCCGATCTGGGCAATAATCCAGAACAGGGTGGCAATGCCCATGGCAAAGAAAAACTGCTGCAGAGAGTGGGGTACCGCCAGACGCAACAGATCCACCAGGGAGCCACCGGCATTGCCCCGGTTAAGCAACCCCTGCTTCAGGGCCGGGCGCACTGTCTGGGCACTGTAAAGCAGGGTGCCGAACAGCAAAGCGAGGGTGGTACCCCAGGCGGCACCGGCAACCCCCAGGGCAGGAAGCCCCCAGTGGCCAAATACCAGCAACCAGGTCAGCAGGACATTCAGGGAGTGATAGATGATCAGGGTGCGCAGGTAGATCAGGCTCCGGCCACGGCCATTCCAGTAGCCCCGGTAGGCGAAATTGGCGGCCACCAGGGAGATTCCCAGCACCCTTATCTGCAAGTATTCACCGGCAATGCGCTGGCTTTCCGGGTCACTGAGCATCATTGCCACCAGGGTCGGGGCCAGTAACCAGAACAGCAGGGTCAGACTCAGGCCCACCACCAGTGATAGTAGCAACCCTTTACCCAGGGGGGCTGCCAGGGCATCCAGGCGACCCTGGCCCCGGCGCCGGGCCACCATGGCCTGAACCGAAGAGGAAATTCCCATGATCAGGGCGGTGGCCATAAAATTCAGGTAGGCGCCCACACCCACGGCAGCCAGGGACATTTCTCCCAGTTGCCCCACAAACAGGGCGTCCACAATGTTCATCAGGCTCTGGCTGGCCATGCCCGCCATAATGGGCAATGCCAGCCAGATCACCTGTTTCAGGGAACGGGAGGTATCCGGCGGACTGATGGGGCTCGCCAGAGAGGACGAACTGTCAGCCATTATTCATCCGGGTCATAGGACAAACTGGGCGCCAGCCAGCGCTCCACCTCTTTCACCGGTACACCCTTGCGGGCGGCGTAGTCTTCCACCTGATCAATACCGATACGGCCAACCCCGAAATACTTGGACTCCGGGTGGGAGAAGTACCAGCCGGAAACCGCTGCAGCCGGTGACATGGCAAAGCTCTCGGTCAGCTCAATGCCGGCATTGGCCGGGGCATCCAGCACCCGGAACAGGGTTTCCTTTTCCGTGTGATCAGGGCATGCGGGGTAACCCGGTGCTGGCCGGATGCCCTGGTAGCGTTCCTTGATCAGTTCCTCCCCGGCCAGCTGTTCCTCGGGCTTATAGCCCCAGAATTCCTTGCGCACCCGCTCATGCATGCGCTCCGCAAAGGCCTCTGCCAGGCGGTCTGCCAGCACCTTGACCATAATGGCGTTGTAATCGTCGTTGGCCGCTTCGTATTCCTTGGCAAGGGTTTCCACACCATGACCGGTAGTGACGGCAAAGCCCCCCACGTAATCGGGCTTGCCGCTGGATTTCGGCGCCACAAAATCCGACAGGGCATACATGGGCTTGTCCGGTGCCTTATCATCCTGCTGACGCAGGTGGTGCAGGGTGGCAATGACTTTACTGCGACTGTCATCTGCATAGCACTCAATATCGTCACCGACACTATTGGCGGGCCAGAAACCCACCACGGCACGGGCCACCACCTGCTTTTGGTCCATCAACTGATT
Source organism: Halomonadaceae bacterium (assembly GCA_007692645.1). Lineage (GTDB taxonomy): Bacteria > Pseudomonadota > Gammaproteobacteria > Pseudomonadales > Oleiphilaceae > REBR01. The sequence goes on from REBR01000175.1 coordinate 20,700, forward strand.
AAGAATCTGCTGTGCATCCGCAAACAGGTTGGTGGCCACCGGACCCTTTTCCGGGTGATTCAGAATATCAGGATACTTGCCGGACATGTCCCAGGCCACAAAGAAAGGGGACCAATCAATGTAATCCAGCAGCTCCGCCAGATTGTAACTGTCAAACGCTCTTACCCCGGTAAAGGCAGGGGTTGCAGGTTCGAACTCACTCCAGTCGATAGCCGGTTTACGGGCCCGGGCCTTTTCCAGTGGCACCAGCTTGACCTTGCGGCCACGGTTTTTCCGCCGGTCGCGGATCTTGACGTATTCCGCCCGGGTTTCTTCACCCAGTTCATGGCGAAGGGTTTCACTCACCAGACGACCGGCAATGCCAACACTGCGAGAGGCATCAGACACATAGATGGTAGCCCCCTTATTGTACTGGGGCTCAATTTTAACCGCCGTATGGGCCTTGGAGGTGGTGGCGCCACCGATCATCAAGGGAATCTGGAAATTCAGCCGCTCCATTTCCTTGGCCACATGGACCATTTCATCCAGGGAAGGGGTGATCAGACCGGAAAGGCCGATCACATCCACGTCCTCTTCAATGGCCTTGGCCAGAATCTTGTCACAGGGCACCATCACGCCCATATCAATGACTTCAAAGTTGTTGCACTGGAGCACCACACCCACAATGTTCTTGCCGATATCGTGTACATCCCCTTTCACCGTAGCCATCAGGATCTTGCCCTTGGCTTTCTGGCCTTCGCTTTTCAGGGCCTCGATGTAGGGAATCAGGTGGGCCACGGACTGTTTCATCACCCGGGCGCTTTTCACCACCTGGGGCAGGAACATCTTGCCCTCACCGAACAGGTCCCCCACCACGTTCATGCCGTCCATCAGCGGACCTTCAATCACATGAATCGGGTGTTCCGCCTGCAGCCGCGCCTCTTCAGTGTCATCCAGAATATAGCTGTTAATGCCCTTGACCAGGGCGTGCTCCAGGCGCTTTTCCACCGGCTGCTCACGCCATGACAGGTCTTCCTCCCGAACCTGCCCCCCCTGGCTGCGGTAATTCTCGGCAATTTCCAGCAGCCGGTCAGTGCCGTCCGGACGGCGGTTAAGCACCACATCCTCAACCCGCTCTTTCAGGGGCGGGTCAATGTCGTCATACACCACCAGCTGGCTGGGGTTGACGATGCCCATGTTCATACCCGCCTTGATGGCATGGTAGAGGAACACCGAGTGGATGGCTTCGCGAACCGCATCGTTGCCCCGGAAAGAGAAGGAGACGTTACTGACACCACCGGAAATAGAGGCGTGGGGAAGGTTCTCTTTGATCCAGCGGGTGGCCTGGATGAAATCCACCGCGTAGTTGTTGTGCTCATCAATACCCGTGGCAATGGCAAAAATATTGGGATCAAAGATGATGTCCTCCGGGGGGAAGCCGATACCCACCAGGGTGTCATAGGAGCGTTTGCAGATTTCTATCTTGCGCTCATAGGTATCCGCCTGACCGTCCTCGTCAAAGGCCATCACCACCACGGCAGCGCCATAACGCATACAGCGACGTGCCCGGTTAATAAACTCCTCTTCCCCTTCTTTCAGGCTGATGGAGTTCACCACGGACTTGCCCTGGATGCATTTCAGACCCGCTTCAATCACCTCCCACTTGGAGGAGTCAATCATGATGGGCACTTTCGAGATATCCGGCTCCGAGGCCACCATGTTCAGGAAATTCTCCATCACCTCGGCGGACTCCAGCATGCCTTCATCCATGTTGATATCAATGAGCTGGGCGCCGTTATCCACCTGTTGCCGTGCCACTGCCAGGGCTTCCTCATACTGCTCTTCCTTGATCAGCCGCAGAAAGCGCTTGGAGCCGGTAACGTTGGTGCGCTCACCCACATTGATAAACAGAATGTTGTCATCAGCGGTAAAGGCTTCCATGCCGGACAGGCGTAGCCGGGGCTCGGGCTTGGCAATAGGCCGGGGAGGGTACTTGGCCATGACATCGGCAATGGCACGGATATGCTCCGGGGTGGAGCCGCAACAGCCCCCCATGATGTTGATAAAACCGTCACGGGCAAAGCCTTCAACGATCTCGGCCATTTCTTCTGGGGTCTGGTCATATTCCCCGAATTCGTTAGGCAGGCCGGCATTGGGGTGGGCGCTGGTATAAAAAGGCGCACGCTTGGACAGCTCTTCAACGTAAGGCCGCAGGGCATCGGCACCCAGGGCACAGTTAAGACCAATAGTCAGGGGCTTACCGTGGCTGACGGAGTTGAGGAACGCTTCCGTAGTCTGGCCGGACAGGGTGCGGCCCGAGGCATCAGTAATGGTACCGGAAATCATCAGGGGGATATCCAGCCCGGCATCCTGCATAAACTCCTGGGCTGCATAAATGGCCGCCTTGGCGTTCAGGGTATCGAAAATGGTTTCCAGCAGAATCAGATCAACCCCACCCCTCACCAGGTGCTCAATGGCCTCGTAATAATCGGTAAACAGGGCATCAAAGCTGGTGTTGCGGTAGCCGGGGTTATTCACATCCGGCGACAGGGAGCCGGTACGGGATGTGGGACCCACCGCCCCCGCCACAAAGCGTGGCTTATGGGGTTCCAGGGCGGTGACTTCATCCGCCACTTCCCGGGCGAGGCGGGCTGACTCGTAATTGAGTTCCGGCACCAGCCATTCCATGGCGTAATCCGACTGTGAGACCCGGGTCGAGTTGAACGTATTGGTCTCAATAATATCAGCACCGGCCAGCAGGTAATCCCGGTGAATGGTTTTCAGCAGATCCGGTTGACTCAGGCACAGCAAGTCGTTGTTACCCTTAACCTCCCGCTCGAAATCCTTGAACCGTTCACCACGGTACTGTTCTTCTGACAGGGTGAGATTCTGGATCATGGTTCCCATACCACCGTCCAGGATCACTATGCGTTCCTGAAGTGCTCTCTGTAACTGGGCGAGGCGATGGCTACGGTCGTTCATGGGGTAATTGGCTCCAGGGGCTTTTTAAGGGGCGCTATAGTAGCAGAATGGCAATAAGGCGTCTCGACGCAAAGCCCTAAACCAGGGCAGAGTTAACCGTTTTTGCCTTTTTTCCAGGGGCTATTTTAGTGAAAACCCGACTAAATTACTCGGTCTTTCAATCAGCGGCTAAAACCCCTAAAATGTGCAATAAATCAGCAGGCAAATCGAGGAATTAATAGTGCATACGGTGAATGTGACCGAATCGGCCAGAGAATACCTGGGTCAGCTGATCGCAAAGCAGGATGTGGAAGACATGGGGGTACGGATTTTTGTTACCCAGCCCGGCACCCGGCATGCAGAAACCTGCCTGGCATATTGCCCTCCCCATGAGGTGGTGCCCTCAGACGAAAAACTGGATATGGGTGAATTTCCCGTCTACCTGGATCATAACAGCCTGGTATTTCTGGAAGACGCCATTGTGGATTTCCAGAGTGATGCCACCGGCGGCCAGCTGACAATCAAGGCACCCAATGCCAAGGTTCCTCAGGTGTCTCCCGATGCGCCACTGGCTGAGCGGCTCAGTTATATTCTTGCTGCAGAAATCAATCCGGGGCTTGCTTCTCACGGGGGTGAAGTCTCACTGGTGGAGCTTACGGAAGACAACGTAGCCATATTACGTTTCGGCGGCGGCTGCCAGGGCTGCAGTGCCGTTAGCCTGACCCTGAAGCAGGGGGTGGAAAAAACCCTGATTGAACAGATTCCCGAGATTACCGGGGTCAGGGACGTCACAGACCATAGCAATACGGAAAATGCTTACTATCAGTAATTAGTAGTTTCGTTAAAGTCTCACCAGCTTCACCCTGTCATTAAGTGGGGTTTACCAGTTGTTGTTGCGGCTTTACGATAATTACGCGGCATTCATGCCAATGTAAGAGTTTGGCCGAAAGCGCATCATCAGGTGCGCTTTTTTTATGGGCTGCTGACAATGCCAGCGGCTAAACCAGATGACCTTGGGCTTAGAGGCTGATGTGTCCCTAGATGTAAACCTGTTGAACTCGATCTGGTTTATCCCCCTGATGGCGGCCCTGGTGGGATGGTCCACCAACTGGCTGGCTATTTTCCTGTCCTTTCACCCGGTGCAGCCGGTTGGCTGGCGCCCCTGGTTTGGCTGGCAGGGGGTAATTCCCCGTAACTCTGAACGCATGGCCCATATCTGCATTGATCAGACCCTGGAGCGTTTTGGTGATCTGCAGACCATCTATGAGCGCCTGGACCCTGAGCTGATTACCGGGCAGGTGTTGTCTGAGGTGATGCCCCGGGTGGATGAATACATTGACGAAGTGATGTATGAGTTACAGCCGGTGCTATGGGATAACCTGCCACTGTTCATGCGGCGACGTATTTACCGCTGGGCTCGCCAGCAAATGCCCGCCCGCATCGAGGCCATGGTGGAGGATTTCGGCCAGGAACTGGCGTCACTGATCGACCTGAAAGCCCTGATCAGCCATGAACTGGAAAACCATCCGGCACTGATGAACGAAATCTTCCAGGAGGCCGGCGGTGAGCAGTTCCGCTTTCTCAAACGCAGCGGTGCCGTCATTGGTGGCGCTCTAGGGGGACTGTTTATGCTGGCCTGGTGGCAATGGCCACTGCCCTGGATGCTGCCCCTGGCGGGTTTTGCCATCGGCTTCAGCACCAACTGGCTGGCCCTGAATCTGATTTTCCGCCCTCTGCACCCGGTGAAGGTATTCGGAATTGAAATACAGGGGCTGTTTCTGCGCCGCCAACCGGAAATCAGTGCCGTATGGGCAGACAAGATTGCCCATCAGTTGCTCACGGTGGATAAGATCGCCTATGCCATCGTCCATGGTGACAAAGCTCACCGTACCCGGGCCATTATCCAGTCCCACCTGCGTCCGTTACTGGATCAGTCCCTGATCATGAAACTCACCGCACAGATGGCCGTGGGTGTCACCGGCTACAGCGAGCTGAAACAGGCCATGAACGAAACGGCCCTCTCAGCCACGGATCATATGTTCAGCAATGCCAGTTTTACCCAGGACCGGGCGGATGTGGTGGCCAGCATGTTACGGGAGCGGGTAGCAGCACTGCCACCCCAGGAATTCCAGCAGATACTGCGCCCGGCCTTTCAAGAGGAAGAGTTGCTATTAATGCTCGCCGGGGGTGCCATGGGTGCCATGATCGGCCTGCTGCAGCTGGCAGCGACCCTGTACTGGTTCGCCTGAGCCGGAAAAATTGATTGGAGAGAATGCCCATGGCCCTTACTTTACTCGCCCATGCCCTGACGTCACTTGCTGTCATGGTGATGGTTATTACCCTGTATCATCGCTGGTTCCTGGCCCCGCTGCTGGAAAAACAGCGGCTGGCATTACAGCAGTCCCAGGAGCGGGCAGGGCAGCAACTGCAGCAGAACCTGGAACAACAGCTGGATACCATAAAGGTGAAAGTGACAGACAGCAGCTTCTCAGGCACTACCCGGCAGATGCTGCGGTTTGGCAGTGACCTGATGGAGGGGGGCATCAGTTCGTTCCTGTCTGGCCCCCAAGACAGTAAAACCAATGGTCATGGGGACCGCTGACAGGTGCACAGTGCCGAAGCCGGCAAGCTCTTAGAGGCAGTTGGCAGGTTTTGGCAGACCGGCAAGCCTGGCTGAGAGTTTGGCAGGGCTGCCAGGGAACAGCTGCATCAGATAAATACTGTTGCCTTTCTCTTCCCCCAGTTCCGCTTTGACTGTCTTGACCAGCAAGCGCATGGCTGGTGCCAGATCATAGTCCTGGTAAAAACGGCGCAGCACACGAATAATTTCCCAGTGAGCCTCGGTTAACCGGATGCCTGCCTGCTCAGCCAGCAACTCCGCCACTTCAGGGGTCCACTGGCTGGGCTGATACAGAAAGCCTTCTTTATCCAGGGGAGGCAGATCAGCCACCTTTACCGTCGGTTTCATGTTTATCCCCTCACCAGTGCTGAATTTTTTCTGCGGCGGCAGCCAAAGCCACAAAGTCTGCATAATCAATTGCTTGAGCCATTCTTCCAAAGCGGTTTGTTAAGCCTC
>REBR01000228.1 GCA_007692645.1 Halomonadaceae bacterium
AGCAGGTAGGGCACCCGGTCAGCCCGGCGGGTGGCCGCCAGCAGTTCTGTTTGCAGGCTGCCCTGGCGGTCTGGCAGGTAGACCTGGTTTTTCAAGGTGTCGGGATCAGCATCCCTGACGCCACTGCTTTGCAACAGGGTAGCCAGGGCTGCAGGTCCGCATTGATAGGCTTGCTGGGGATGAAAGGAGGTGTCGCGAAGCTCCACCGCTGAGGGCGTACCTTCATCAGGGGCGGGCAGGTGGGAGTACTGCAGGGGTGAGCCGGCGCAAGCCGTCAGCAGCAATAGTAATCCCAATCCCATAAACCGCAGCAGAGTGCGGTCTATGGGCGTTGAGTTCCGCCATGGGGTGAACTGGCGGAGGGAGCCCATGGGGTTAGCGCAGCACCAGGATAAGGAGAACGATCACCAGCACCAGGACCACGCCCGCACCGGCAGGCTGTGCCTCCAGGCCATGGGTCAGCTCACGGACTTCCTGGTCGGTCATGGCAGCAACCCGTTCCATGGCATCGGCGGGGTTAACCCCGAAACGCTCCAGTTCGCCCCGGACTTCGTCCCGTTGCAGGGTTTCCAGCAGCTGGTCCCGGTCCATGGAGGCATTTTCTTCAGCCACGATCTCACTGGTGCCGGCAATACCCGCCATGGCAGTGGCGGGGAGGAAGCTGAGCATTAACAGGGCCGCAATGAGAAGAATGCTGATGGGACGACGTGACAGTGAAGAAAAACGCATAATCGAAGACTCCGGGATCTGGATAAAAGTAAGATCAATACCAACGATGGTGTGGCAGCAACACTATAGCAGACGCCGGGAGTGCCCCAGCGTTGCGGATTTTTTGCTAGGGCAGGCTCAGGTGACCGGCACCCAGCAGGCCCATGACCCCCACCAGAATGAGATAAATCGCCACGATGTAGTTCAGTAGCCGGGGCATAACCAGAATCAGAATGCCGGCAATCAGGGAGATCAGTGGTGTCATCAGCGCAATAGCCATGGTGTCCCTCTCTGGAAGATGAAAGTCCATTGGGCGAAGATCGCACGTAGTGCTGTGTTTTGTCTTCATGGGAAATCAGTATGCTCTTATGGGCCATTGTGAACAACCGGTATGCCAACATGGGGCCTAAGGAAGGAATCACACACCCATGGCCATCTATGGCAACATTGCCCGCTAAATCCCGCCTCAGTTGCTCTGGAGTTGTCTGTTAATGGCCATTTCCCCGTTCACTTCCCTGGCCTGCCCCCTGGATGGAGAACCCCTGTATCTGCAGGGTTCCTCCTGGGGTTGCGCCAGTGGCCACAGCTTTGATGTGGCCCGCCAGGGCTATACCCATCTTTTGCCCGTGCAGCAAAAACGCTCCCTGGAACCCGGGGACAGCAAAGCCATGGTGGCGGCACGACAGAGATTCCTGAATAAAGGGCATTATCAGCCTCTGGCTGATGCCGTGAGTCACTGGCTGCTGCATGAGGGGGCCGGCAGCCTCCCCCTGGCTTGCCTGGATGCAGGCTGTGGTGAGGGCTATTACCTACGTCAACTGGCGGCAGCGGCAGGATCCCGGGAGTTGGCCCTGGTGGGGGTAGATATCTCCAAATGGGCGGTGCTGGCAGCGGCAAAACAGGACCGGCAGCCACAATGGCTGGTGGCCAGTAATGCGCATTTACCGGTTTCCTCCGCCAGTGTGGACAGGGTGCTGTGTCTGTTTGGCTTCCCGGTGTACCCGGAATTTGCCCGGGTGCTTAAACCCGGCGGGCAGCTGCTGCTGGTGGAGTCCGGCCCCGATCACCTGCGGCAGCTGCGGGAAATCATTTACCCCCAGGTAAAACCGGCCAGGGATGTAGCCAGAGAACTGGCCCCGGGACTGGCTGAAACCACTCGTACCCGGGTCAGTTTCCCACTAAGCCTGACTGACCCGGAAGATATTGCTGATTTACTGGCCATGACCCCACACCTGTACCGGGCCAATAGTGAGGGCAGGGCGAGGGCGTCGGCCCTGAGTAAACTGGATCTCACCATTGATATTAATCTGGTGACGATCAACCGGGTTTAGTCATTTCAGGCAGACAAAGCCATGCCAATTTATTGTGAGATTTAAAGTAGTTTAATTTTCTGCTGGCTATTTCACAGTATTTAAAAGTTCCATTAGTGAAACAAAATCATTGCGGTAGGTTGACGTTCTGGGAATTACTTCACAAAGGAATGAGATCATGCCGGACCGTCAACTGGACCTTAACCGCGTTACCGTCGATCACCTGGTGCAACTGCTGGAATTTACCCAGCAGCAGGCACAGCAGCTGTTGCGGTTGCGTCAGGAACTGGGCGGCTTTGCCAGTGTTGAGGACTTTATGTCCAAGACCGAGGCTCTGACTGGTATCACTGAGACTCAGATGATGCTGCTGCGGCGCCAGTTCTATACCGGGAAAACCACCGAGCCGGGCACCGACCCAGGGAAAGAACATGGTCCGGAGCCCTGGCCCCTGGAGGAGCTGCCCCCCTGGTCCCTGGTGTTACAGGTGACCCCCGAGCCGTTACTGACGGATAGCAGCAGTTCGGTGCAGCTGCGCCTGGAATATCAGCCAGAAGAGGGAGGAAGCGCCGTGGCAGAGCGCCACCGGGTACCCTTGGGTCGTGTCAGGGAGCTGGTGTTGACACCGGTGGCGGAAGATACCGATCTGACGGTGACAGTGGAAGATAACCAGGGCCATGAGCTGCTGCCCCCGTCAGTACTCAAGGTCAAAAAGCAGGGAGCGGAGCGCCGCCTGCGGGCAGAGCTGTTCCTGGACACCAAGGCCTTGAAAAAAGCCCTGGCACGTCATGAGCCGGACAAAAGCCAAAACCTGGCCCGTAAAGGCCGCTTTCGCATCCCTACCTGTCCGGAGAGTCGCTTTGATGAGTATGTGCTGGCAGTAGATCTGGTGGATACTCCGGATAAGGTCAGCGCAGTGCGGGCCCTGCTGGGTCAGGAGTCAGAGGCTGCAGAGGGGGGCGGCCTCGCCAGCGGCAGCCGCCAGCTGGACCCGGCGGATGAGATCGCAATGGCCCATCTTGGCCGTTTCAACCTGACTGGCGGTGATCTGAAATTTGATGGCGCTTTCAGCTTTACCCGCCCTCTGCCTCAGGGGGATGAGCAACCGGTTCAGGTGAAGGGGTGGTTCTGGTTGCTGATGGGCCCCAGGGTGATGGCCGGTTTCCGCCATGAAGCCCACCCCAATGAGCCGGCATCGCAACTGACACTGCTGCTGCCGGCCGGTGCCGGGGGAAAAGTCTCTGGTAATGGTGGCGAGAGCCCTGGCAGCAACGGCTGTGGTTCTGCAAAGCACGGCTGTGGCGATGGCCGAAGCGAATTCCCCCTGGATGTGAATGAAGACACTCTGCTGGACCACCCAGACCGCTTCAGCGACGATCCGGGCCCATTCTGTAAGCCCTTCAGCAACCCCAACCGTATTCTCAGTGAACGCACTTTCCATACCGTGTTGCGGGTGGAAGAACCGGAAATAGAAAGCATTTCCCCCAGCCGTCCCAATTATCAGTTGCTGTTACCGGACCAGCTGCCGGAACGGCAACGTATGGCGGCTCCGGTATTGGCTGCGAAACCCCTCAGTGTGCTGGGCCGGTTATTGCCCCAGGTGCGCCCGGGAATCACCGCCACCGCCCTGTTTCGCAACCCATTTATGCAGTCCTCCCGGCGTCATCCTGCCGGCAGCCGTAACCTGATCGACTGGGAAGGCAACCCGGCCCGCCACCAGGCCCAGTCGGTGGTGGGCGGCCATGTACTGGAATGGCGGGTACAGACCCGCTCCAACGGGTATTCCCTGGGGGATGTGAAACGCACCCTGACCTTAGCCCCCCGTCAGAGCCGGCGGGTGGTCAAGCTGGACTGGGAGCGCCGTGAACGGGCCCGGCGGGATGAACGCACCATCAGCGATGACGAGTTTGAACATGTCCAGGAGCGGGACATGAATTACGACACCGCTGTGGCCTCCAACCTGCAGGAATGGAGCCGGGGCGGTTCTGATTCAAGCACCTCGGGAGCCGCCGGGGGAATCGGCGGCTTTTTCAAGGGCATTGTGATTGGCGGCGGCGCCTCCCATGGTCGCTCCAGCAGCAGTTCCTGGCAGCAGGGGGGGCGCAGCATCGCGGCCAGTGAAGAGCAGAAATTGCGCGACGCGATTCGCCAGTACGGGGATTCTCTGCGGGCCCTGGAAAGTACCGTGGTTACGGAAGCGGAACAGGAAGAAAGCGTTCAGGGGGTCTCGGAGGTGGTGCGCAATGCCAACTATTGCCATGCCCTGAGCGTTATCTATTACGAAATTGTCCGGCATATGCGCATCGACACCTCCCTGGGGGGCGTACGGGAATGCCTGTTTGTGCCCTTTGTTATCAGCCCCTTTACCGAAGAGCGGTTGTTGCGCTGGCGGGACACCTTTCAGCGCCACCTGCGCCAATGGCGCCTGCGCTGGGTGCTGCGCTACGCTGAGGAAATCGCTGCAGTGGCAAGGTTGGGGGGAGCTGGGGGCGGGGTTACCCCAGAGGCGCTGGATGAGGCCTGGGGGGATATTCCTTCAGGCCAGCGTCAGCACCATTCACTGACCTATTTGTCCGGCTCCCTATGGATACGCCTGGGTATCGAACGGCCCCGGGAAGGGGATGCAGCAGAGGAGCTCGAGGAAAACGCCAGCGAGAGCCAGTACCAGGCCCGCCGGGAAAGCAACATTATCGACGCCCTGGCTCCCTATATTCCCCTGATCGGGGGCACCGTTAAAGAAGTGGCCCGTGAACTGAACCGGGCGGATGACGCCCAGATTGACGCCTATTTTCGCCGGGAAGTGGCCCCCACCATGGCCCGCAATTGGGTGGAAAAACTGCAACTGTATGTGGGTGACAGCACCGATGGGGAGGCCCTTGAGGGGGTCAATTTCACTCTGGCGTCCAGTTACCGCCACAAGGGCCTGTTGCGGGTGGATTTCACCCTGCCGCAGTCCCAGGTGGAAACCCTGCAGCGCTCAGACACCACTTACCTGACCATTGCTGCCGTGTCCGTTGAAGAAGATGGGGACCAGTCCCTGCCACCGCACTCTGTGGCGGACCTGTCCCACGCCTCCATAAATTATGAAACCCGCCATGACAAACGCCGGGTCAACTCCAACCGACGCATGCGCAACCTGGTGAATACTGCCCAGGGCACCCCTAATACGGGGGGCGGGGTGCTGTACTTTGCTCTCAGCGCCTATGAGCGCCAGGACATGCGGGTGAAGATCCAGGAGGCCTACGATGCCCTGCTGACCCATGTGAACAATCACCAGCACCTTTACCACCGGTTGATCTGGCAGAGCATGGACCGCAATGAACTGCACACCATACTGGACGGTTATGCCCTGTCCGACACCGACAGCCGCAGCTTGGCCTCGGTGGTGGAACATCAACCCATGGGGGTATTGGGGAACAGTCTGATTTTTCGGGTGGCGGCAGGGGCCTTCGTGGGGGTCGATGGCCATGAGAGTCTGGAAGACGCTTTTAACTATTACCACGACGGCAATCGGGGCGCCCAGCCCATCCGCGTTACGCTGCCCTCAGACGGGGTCTATGCCCAGGCCCTGATGGATGAGTGCCACGCCTGCGAGGAGCACTTCGGTTCCACTGACTGGATACTGGAAGATAAGGAGCCGGAGCTGGCGGACCTGCCCGGCAACCTGCTGCAATCGCGCCGTGAGCAGCCCCGTGATCTGGACCCCACCAGCTTCCCGCAACCAATGATCAACCTGCAGAATATCCCCCCGCTGCCCCAGACCCAGGGACTGGGTGGGGCCCTCTCTGGGGTTACCCAGCCCGATGCTTTCCGGGATATGGCGGGCCTGGAAGGCACCCAGCAGGGTGCCCGGGCGGCCATGGAGTCCGCCGCTGGCCTGGCGGCCCAGTTCGGCAGTCACGCCACCCAGCTGCAGCTGGCCAAACAACAACTGGCCAGCGGCGATCTGGACCGCTACCGGGCCGCCCTGGAGCGTGGGGTGGAGAAAGGCCTGATTACCCAGGAGCAGGCCAGCGAGCGCTTTAACCAGCGGGCCGGTGAAGCTGCCGGTGGGGCCAAACAAGGCAAGAGCGCCACCGATGAGCAGGTGGACAGGGTGCTGGAGGAACATGTTGCCAGCGGTCAGCCGATGACCCTGACCCGCATGGATGAGGCAGGCTATAGCCATATCACCACCAACCCCATGGACATTCAGCAGGTGGGGTTTTTCGACCGGGCCAGTGGCCCTGTTGATCTGATCCGTCACCTGAGCCGCTGGATAGCCACCAACGCGGACTGGCGCCACAATAATACCCAGATGCGGGCGGATGAGAATCCATTGGCCGCCATTGGCAGTGTCGGCGCAGCCATTGATGAGGTGATTAGCGAAGCGGCTGAAGCGGCCAAGTGTGAGTACCATGGCATCACCTTCACCAGCGCCCAGAGCCAGGACCAGTTGTTTCAGGCCTTCCGCAATTTCAGCGCCCTGATTGACCCGGCGGTGGTGCAGGTGAGTAAAATTGCCGGCGACGATAACACCCTGGCGGTGACGGATCAGTTCCGCTTTAACGTGGTGCCGGGTGGCCGTACCCGGGAGCTGGTGGTGGCGGTTATGCGCCGGATTTCCATCCCTGGTGTGCCTAATCGCCTGCTCACGGAAGTGGGGGACTACCTGGCCCGGCGCCGTTTTGATATTGAAGTGATCGATCTGGAGGAGGGCGCTGACCATATCACCATGACGGTACAGACTCTCT
>REBR01000222.1 GCA_007692645.1 Halomonadaceae bacterium
ACCTGACCGCCGCCGATGCCCTTGCCAGTGGCCGGCTGTTTACCTATGACCAGGAATGGCGTGCCAGCCTGAACAGCACCCCAGGGGCCACGGATTCGCTATTATCGCCCCACTTACCCCAGGAGCCCCTGACCCTGGCCCAGCTGGCCCGCTTTCTGCGCAAACCGGTGGCCACCTTCTATCAGGAGCGGCTGCAGGTGTACTTTGAGGAACTGGACCGGGTCACAGACGATGCCGAACCCTTCGCCCTGGACGGACTGGCCCACTGGCAATTGCAGGATGAACTGATTCACCAGGCGGTGCTCAAGGCCGGCGATGCCGGTGATCTGGTACAGCAACTGACCGCTCTGACCCAGCGCATGGTCCGCCGGGGTGACCTGGGCATGGGCCTGACGGAGCGCGCTCTGGCTGAACGGGTAACCGAGCCCATGGAAGATATGCATAAGCGTTACCGGGAACTGTTGGCACACTGGTCAGACCCCCTGGAGGAACCACTGGCTTTTCACTATCAGTGGCAGACCGACCTTGGCCCGTTAGTGGTGGAAGCCCAGCTTGACCGGGTGGTCAGCAATAGCAACGGCGAAAAGGCTCGCCTGCTGGTGTCCTCTTCAGAATTGCTACAGGGAACGAAAAAGATCCAATACAAGTTTCATAACCTGCTCACCGGCTGGCTGGAACATCTTGCGGCTACCATCGTCGCTGGCCCTCTTACCACGGTTTTTATCGGCAAGCGCGGCAGTATTACCCTGGCTCCCATGGACGCCAACAGCGCCAGCGCCTGCCTGGACGATATCCTCCAGGGCTGGCACCAGGGCATGACCAGCCCATTACCCCTGACCCCCCGGGCCGCTTTTGCCTGGCTGGATGGCTGGCACAGCAAAAAGGGCACCGATGCCAGTGCTGACCATGCCGCCTGTGACGCCTGGCAAAGCGAGCTGAACCATGACCCTGGCTACCTCAGCCGGTCCTGGCCAGAGGCCGCCGAGGCCATCGCTGACCCCGGTTTTCAGCACTGGCTGCAGCGCCTGTATGCCCCCCTGTGGCAACACATCAAAGGCCAGGAGGACAGCCCATGAGTCGCCCCCTGGATCTATTGGCATTTCCCCTGCAGGGCAGCCACCTGATAGAGGCCTCCGCCGGCACCGGCAAAACCTTCACCATTGCCCTGCTGTATGTGCGTCTGGTGCTGGGCCACCAGGGGGAAGGCCAGCCCCTGACCACGGGCCGGGTGCCACCGGAAATTCTGGTAATGACCTTCACCGAGGCCGCCACCCAGGAGCTGCGGGACCGCATTCGCCACCGGCTGGCGGAAGCCGCCGGCTTTTTTGCCCAGACCCCGGAAGAACGTCAGCAAAAGCCCCCTGGGGCTGACCCCCTGTACGACCTGCGCGCCACTATTCCCCAGGCCAACTGGCCCGGCTGTGTCCGTAAACTGCAGCTGGCCGTGGAATGGATGGACGAAGCAGCGGTATCCACCATCCACAGCTGGTGCAACCGCATGCTCAACGAGCATGCCTTCGACAGTGGCAGTTTCTTTCGCCAGGCCCTCTCCACGGACCAGTCCGACCTGTTGATGGATGTGCTCCGGGATTACTGGCGAACCTTTGTATACCCCCTCACCGGGGCTGCCGCCAGCGCCATGCTGGAGCTATGCAGCGGGCCTAAGCAGCTACAGTCCCAGGTGAACCCCCTGTTGGATCACGCCCAACGGCTGCCACCACAACCGGCACCGGAACAACGGCTGGCGGATCTGATTGCCCCTATTGCTGATCTGAAACAACGCTGGCAGGGGGTTGCTGAAGCCCTGGATGAACAGATCCAGGAGGCCATAAAACAAAAACTGTTTGATGGCCGCAAATTGCAGAAAGGACGATGGGAAACCTGGTATCAGCAGTGCAACGACTGGGCCGCTGACCCCCAGAGCCTGGCCCTGTCGTTAACAGAGGCTGCCGCCAAGCGGCTGACTCCCCAGGGCATTGAAGAAGCCCTGAAAAAACCCTCTCCACTGGCCTCAGACCCGGCCTGGACCCTGCTCGAGGAAGCCATTGCCCTGACTGACCGGTTAGAGCAGTGCCGGGGGGACCTGTTATGCCATGCCAGCCACTGGATCGCCCAGCGCTTACAGGGAGAAAAGCAGCGTCGGGCCGAGATGGGTTTCCAGGACCTGCTGACCCAGCTTGATGAGGCCCTGCACGGTCCCCGTGGGGATCATCTGGCGGCCATTATCCGCCAGCAGTTTCCGGTGGCCCTGCTGGACGAGTTCCAGGACACCGACCCGGTGCAGTACCGTATCCTGGATCGCATTTACCGCATTGCGGATAATGCCCCGGAGACGGCGGTGGTGTTGATCGGCGACCCGAAACAGGCCATCTATGCCTTCCGCGGGGCGGACATCTTTGCCTACCTGGCAGCCCGTGACGCCACCGCCGGCCGCCATTATTCACTGCCCCGGAACTTCCGTTCCACCGAGCCCATGGTGGCGGCTGTGAACCAGCTGTTTACCCAGGCGGATCTGCAGGAACGGGGGGCCTTTGTGCTCGGGCGCTTTCATGACCGTGCCCTGCCCTACGGCAAGGTGGACGCCATGGGCCGTAAAGCCACCTGGACCGTAGCGGGAACCCATCCGCCAGCGCTGCAGTTCTGGCACCAGCAGGCTCTTGATGACAGTAAGAATCTGACCAAAGAGGACTTCCGCAGTGCCCAGGCCAGCGCCTGCGCCGATGAAATTGCCCGCCTGCTGAACCTGGGGCAAGCCGGTGAGGCGGGTTTCCACAACGGCGAAACCCTGACCCCGGTACAGGCCCGGGATATGGCCGTACTGGTGAATGGCAGAACCGATGCGGAGCATATCCAGCAGGCCCTGACAGAGCGGGGCGTGCGTAGCGTTTACCTGTCCCACCAGTCCTCGGTGCTGGCCAGCCCCCAGGCCCGGGACATGCTGCACTGGCTACAGGCCTGTGCGGAACCGGAACAGTTAAGCGTGCTGCGCTCGGCCCTGGCCACCCCGACACTGGGCCTGAGCCACGAGCGCCTGGAACAGTTGCAACTCAACGAAGCCGCCCTGGAAGACACCATCGAACAGTTCCGCCAGCTACGCCGCCTGTGGCAACGCCAGGGGGTACTGCCGATGCTGCGGCAGTTGCTGGACCACTTTCAGGTGCCCGGCCGGCTGTTGCCACTGCCCGGGGGGGAACGGGCCCTCACGGATGTGCTGCATCTGGCGGAAATCCTGCAACAGGAGAGCCAGCAACTGGACGGCCCTCAGGCGTTAATCCGCCACTTTGGCCACATGCTGGCCAGTGACAGCAAGGCCGGTGACGCCGCGCAAATGCGCCTGGAAAGCGAAGCCAGCCTGGTGCAGGTGGTGACCGTACACAAATCCAAAGGGCTGGAATACCCCCTGGTATTTCTGCCCTTTGCCACCGATGCCCGGGTAACCACAGCGAAAAACACCTTCCCGGTTCAGTGGCATGATTCCCAGGGGGAGTTACAACTATCACTGACCCCAGACGAGGAACAGGTCGCCCTGGCAGACGAGGAGCGCCTGGGGGAAGACGTGCGGAAACTCTACGTGGCCCTGACCCGGGCCCAGTATGCCACCTACGTGGGAGCCGGTGCCTTGAAAGACTGGCAGCGCAGTGGCCTGGGTTATCTCCTGAGCGGGGTCTGCCTGGACCCGGAAGCGGCCCTGAACCATCGACTGGAAGCCCTGGCTCAGGGGGCTGGGGGCAGCGCAAATGGCATTGGTTGCGACCCGGTGCCAGAACCCTCCGGCCAACACTATGCCGGCGAACCACCCCAGGCTCTGGGGGAACCGCTAACCCCGGTACGCCCCTGTGGTGAGAACTGGTGGATAGGCTCTTATTCCGCCCTCTCCAGCACCCGTGGGCCGGGCCAATCACCAGCTACTGAGAACCAGGCCCCGGATTCCAATCAGGAAAGTGTGGCCCGGGAAGAAAGCGGCAGTGATGACGGAGCACCGGTCTCCCGGGTGCAGCCCTCCCGCCTGCCCGGCCCCCATAGCTTTCCCCGGGGGCCGGAGCCCGGCACCTTTCTCCATGGACTGCTGGAATGGGCTGCCCACCAGGGCTTTGCCGCTGTGCTCCAGGACCCCGCCAGCCTGCAGGAACAGATCCAGCGCCGCTGCCAGGTCCGTGGCTGGCAGGGCTGGGCACCGGTACTCCATGACTGGATGATTCAGTTGCTGACCCAGCCCCTGGCCCTGCCCCATGCCAGCACACCCTGTAGCCTGGGGAGCCTGAGCGTTTACCGGCCAGAGCTGGAATTCTGGCTGGAAAGCAGCCAGGTCTCCAGCCGTGCCCTGGATCAGCTGGTACAGCAGGTGACCCTGAATCAGCGCCCCCGCCCGGCCCTGGCCCCCAATGTGCTGAACGGCATGCTCAAGGGCTTTGTGGATCTGGTGTTTGCACATGAAGGGCGCTATTACGTGCTGGACTACAAATCCAATGCCCTGGGGCCAGACGATGCAGCGTACACCACGGAGGTGATGGAAACGGTGATTCTGGATAAGCGCTACGACCTACAATACATGCTCTACCTGCTGGCCCTGCACCGGCTGCTGAAAACCCGCCTGCCGGACTACGACTACGAGCGGGATCTGGGGGGAGCCGTTTACCTGTTTTTGCGGGGTATCAATAGCCCCAGTGCTGGCATCTACGGGGAAAAACCGCCGAAAGCCGCTATTGAAGCCCTGGACGCGCTGTTTCGCCAGAATCACCCTGAGCAGGCTCCGGGAGCAACCCCATGACCCACACCCCGCAACTTCCCGGCCTGGATGACAGCCCCCAGGAAAATCCGGCCCTGACCAGCACCACCGCCATGCTTGCCCTGCTGGACCACTGGGTCGAGAAAGGCTGGCTTCGGGCACTGGACCATTCACTGACCCGCCTGCTGTGCACGCAAAGCAGTGCGGCGGGGCAGCCCCCCAGCCCCCTGTTACTGCTGGCGGTAGCCCTCACCAGCCACCAGGTGGGCCGTGGCCATGTGTGCCTCGACCTGCAACAACTACAGGCGCAACCCCAGAGCCTGCTGTCACTGCCACCGGATGACACCCTGATGGCAGAACCGGTGACCCGTCCGGTGGACCTGTTACAGGGAGTGACGGCTGACCACTGGGCACAGGCTCTGGCCCACCCCCTGATCATGGGCAACCCCGACAGCAACAGCCCCCTGGTGCAGCAGGGGCATCGCATGTATCTGCGCCGCTACTGGCACTATGAGCAGACCATTACCCTGGGTATTCAACACCGCCTGAGCCGGGAGCTGCCCATGGCAGACCCGGCCAGCCCCCCGGCACAGGCCCTGAAACAGGTACTTTCACAGCTGTTTCCCCCCCGGCCTGGCGCTCAGGAAGACCACACGGACTGGCAGAAGGTAGCCTGCGCCCTGGCCGCCCGCCATGCCTTCAGCATCATTACCGGGGGCCCCGGTACCGGCAAGACCACCACGGTACTGAAGCTACTGGCAGCATTGCAGTCCGTGGCCCTGACCTCGGGCCAGCAACAGGCCCTGCGTATCCGCCTGGCAGCCCCTACCGGCAAAGCCGCTGCCCGGCTCAATGAGTCCATACGCGGCAAGGTACTGGAACTGGACCTGGGGCAGTTACAGGGGGGCGAGGAGGCCCGGGCCTGTATCCCCACCGAGGTGGTCACCCTGCACCGCTTACTGGGCAGCCGCCCGGACAGCCGCCAGTTCCGTTACCACGGCGACAACCCCCTGCCCCTGGATGTGCTGGTGGTGGACGAGGCCTCCATGGTGGATGTGGAAATGATGGCCAGCCTGATCAAGGCCCTGCCCCCCCGGGCCCGGCTGATCCTGCTGGGTGACAAAGACCAGCTGGCGTCAGTGGATGCCGGGGCAGTGCTGGGGGACCTGTGCCAGCGTGCCGAGGGGGGCCATTATCAGCCACAGACCTGCCAGTGGCTTGAGCAGGTCGCCCTGGAGACCTTGCCCCCCCACATGCACAGCAGCCCGCCGGGGAACCCCCTGGACCAGGGCATTACCATGTTGCGCCAAAGCTACCGCTTTGGCGCCCACAGCGGCATTGGCCAGCTGGCCGCCGCCGTGCGTGCCGGAGACACCAACGCCGTGGGCGCCGATGCTCCCCTGTGGCAAGGGGACTTTACCGATATCCAGCGCCTGTCTCCCGGGCGCCCGGATGACCCCCGCCTGCTGGCCCTGTTCCGCCAGGAACTGGCCCCCTACCTGCAACACATGCAGGAGCCGCCGGAGGCTGATGATCCCCAGGCCCTGAATGACTGGGCGGGGACCATTCTGTCCCTCCATGGCCGCTTCCAGATTCTGTGCGCCCTGCGCAAAGGGGCCTGGGGGCTGGAAGGGCTGAACCAGCAGATTGCAGATAGCCTGCACCGGGCCGGACTGATTGACCGGGCCCAGGGCTGGTATGCCGGCCGCCCGGTGCTGGTAACACGCAACGACTATGCCCTGAACCTGATGAATGGCGATATTGGCATTACCTTGCCGGTGCCCGGCAGCAATGGGGACCAGGCCCCGGGACTGCGGGTGGCCTTTATGAGCCAGGACGGCAGTGGAGCCATTCGCTGGGTACTGCCCAGCCGGTTGCAGTCCGTAGAAACCGTCTATGCCATGACCGTGCACAAATCCCAGGGCTCGGAATTCAGCCATGGCTGCCTGGTGCTGCCGGATTACAGCAGCCCGGTGTTGACCCGGGAG
>REBR01000284.1 GCA_007692645.1 Halomonadaceae bacterium
CACCATGGCCCGGGCGGCATCACGGGCCCGGGTCCAGTCCGGGAAGAACAGCACATGGAAGGATTCTTTTTCCGGCAGCGGGGTAACCCGTACCTGCACCTGGGTAATCACCCCCAGGCGCCCTTCTGAGCCCAGTATCATTTCCCGCACATCCGGGCCGGCGGCAGAGGCCGGGCAGGTGGGAATCACCCAGGGGCCCTGGAGGGTTTCCATGCGGCCACCGGCAAACAGCTGCTCGATACGGCCGTAACGCAGGGACTGCTGGCCACTGGAGCGACTGGCAACCCAACCCCCCAGGGTGGACAGTTCAAAGGACTGGGGGAAATGGCCCAGGGTGTAGCCTTCTGCCAGCAACTGGGCCTCTACCATGGGGCCCGGGGTGCCGGCGCCGAAGGTGGCAATCTGGCTTTCCCGGTCCAGGTCGAGCAGCCGGTTCATGCGGGCCAGGGACAGGGTCAGCACCGGGCGCCCCTGGTTCAGGGGGTTGATATGGCCGGCGACGCTGGTGCCGCCGCCATAGGGAATCAGGCTGACCTGCTGGTCATGGCACCATTGCAGTAGCTCCGCCACCTGTTCCGTGTTTTCAGGCTCTGCCACCCCGTCCGGGAAGCAGCCGATGTCACCACTGCGCATGGCCAGCCAGTCCGGCAGGCTCTGGCCACGGGCGTGGCGCACCCGGGTCTCCGGGTCGGTTGTCACCAGAGGATGATCCGGTAACCGGCTGGCAGGCACCTGGGCACAAACTGCAGCCAGCTCCACATCCGCCAGCCGATGGCCATCACCAATGCGTGTCTGCAGAAAACCCTGTCCGGCTTCCGGCAATGTTAAGTGAAAACTCTCGTCACCCCAGCCATTCCAACGTCGCATGCCGCCCTACCCTTTTGTGATACGCCCATTACTGAAGTCGCGCCTAAAGGATCAGACCGCGGCTTGCAGATACCCCAATGAGTGAAGCACCCACTTTTGTAACGGAATGTTAACGCATTAATCGCCCCGGGTCAGTTCTTGCAGTCCACAGGGACAAATTCTGGGGAATTTCACTCCCAGAGACTCATCAATATAGCTTACTAAGCAGAACTGGCCCGGGGTTTATCTACCTTTTCAGGCCGTCACAAGACCGTCATTTGCAACAGGTATCTTTACGTTCCGTGACATGAGAGACCCCCAATGCTAAAGACCCTGTTGCTACTGGCAGGCCTTGCCCTGGCGATACCTGCTGTTGGTATGGAGTACCCCCCTGCCCATTGGGGCCAGCTGGTGCCTTTGGGCTGGCCGGACCGCGACCCCCTTAACGGGGTCGATGTGTCGCGGCTGGAGGATGAGGACCCCAAGGCCATCAAACTCTACGGGGCTCTGCGGGCTTATTACGATCAGGCGCCCACGGTTTCAGCACTGGATTCCCGGCACCTGTCGTTACCCGGTTACCTGGTTCCCCTGCCAGAAAGGGACCAACAGGCTACCGGTGGCCACTACCTGTTAGTGCCCTACGACGGCGCCTGCATTCACCAGCCGGCCCCCGCCCGCAACCAGACCATTCTGATCAGGGTAGCGGATTCCCTGGACCTCCGTGCACAAGACATAGAGGGCCCGGTGCAGGTATCCGGGGAACTGACCGTTGAACATCAAAAAACTGAGCTGGCGGCCACCGGCTACAGCCTCCACCTCCATGACATTACCCATTATCGCCTGCGCTTTAATTAACAAGGATTAGAGTATGAAGTTGTTCATCCTGTTATTCGCTGTACTGCTGCTGACCGGCTGCCCCCTGAATAATGACAGTTCTTCAACCGTGCCTGCCGGGGAGGATGGCGCCCCACCCGTTGTTCAACCTGCTGATGGCAGCATTACCGTGAATGCCGGCAACCCTGTCACCGTCAACGAAACCGAGACCTTTGCCCTGTTCGCACAGACGGCAGCTCTGGGAAGTGATCCGGTTCAATCCTTGCGCTGGCGCCAGATCGACGACGGTGTGCCCGCCATCGCCCTGACGGAAACCGACCAGAACGAGGTGCGTTACGAGGCACCCCAGGTACAACAGCGCCGGGAGATGCTGTTTCAGGTGGAGGTTGTCAGTGCGGCAGGCCAGCGCGTTAACGGCCAG
Source organism: Halomonadaceae bacterium (assembly GCA_007692645.1). Classification (GTDB taxonomy): domain Bacteria; phylum Pseudomonadota; class Gammaproteobacteria; order Pseudomonadales; family Oleiphilaceae; genus REBR01. The sequence continues at coordinate 2,102 of REBR01000284.1, forward strand.
GTAAAGGTGCTGGTAGACCCGGTGCTGGATAACCCCCTGCCCCTGGTGCAGGCGGGGCCGGATCAGCAAGTGTCTGGTGGTCAGCGGGTGCAGCTGAATGGCGAAGCCAAGGACGACGGTGCCGTGGTGTCCACACAATGGCTGCAGGACGGAGAAAGTTCAGCGGTCATTTTCGAGGATAATAGCCGCCTGGCCACCAGCTTTATCGCCCCCCAGGTGAATGAACCCACAACGTTGCTTTTGCGCTTAACGGCAACAGACGACCTGGGCGGACGGAACCAGGACCGTTTAACGGTCACGGTGTTACCCAGTGGCACTAACCGCCACCCGGTGATTCTGGGGGCCGAAGCCAACCCGGGCGTGGCCACGGAGTCTGAAACGGTGCTGCTGTCTGTAGTGGCAGAAGACCCTGACGGTGACCCCATCCGTTACCACTGGAGCCTGGTAAACAACGGTGCGCCATTGCTGGCCATTCGCAACCCGGACCAGGCCCAGGCCATGATCGAATTGCCTGCCATGGACACCCAGACCGAGTTTCAATTCCGGGTGCAGGCTTCTGATGGCGCCCTGTCTGATGAGACCCAGGTCAGCCTGCAGGCAGTACCGAAAAGCCAGCCCACCCCGGGCCTATTTGCCTGCCTGTTCAACCCGTTCCAGAGCGGTTGCCCCTTAAGCATCCTGCGCCAGCTGGTGACCACCGACACCTTTGCCCTGTGCAAAGACAACCCCCTGTCATTGACCTGCCCCCTCTCACTGGTTGCCGCTCTGGACCCGCAACTGGCGGAGTGCCTGGGCAACCCCGGGGCCAGCAGCTGTGGCGCGGTGCTGGCACAACTGGCAGACCCGCTGTATTTCGCGGAAACCCTGCCGCAACCGCAAAGCGCGGCAGAATGCTCCCCCGCCTTCAATGACAGCGGCTTTAGCCACTTTACCGGAGTGGTACACGGCCACACCGGGTTCTCTGACGGGGCTATCGGCACCACCCCTGCCATGGCCATGGAGCGGGTAAAAGCTGAGGGCTGGGACTTTTTTGCCATCAGCGATCATTCCGATAACAGCAAGCTGCCCATCACCGCCAGCGAAGACTGCCTGAGCGCCCAGTTCTTCGACTGCATTATTGTGGACTCTGACCGCCCCTTCGACAGCCTGCGCAAATGGGATGCCACCGCAGAACAGGTGGACGCTGTGACGGATGAACAGTTCACCGGCATCCGGGGCTTTGAATGGACCTCGGACCGTTTCGGCCATATCAATGTGTATGGCTCTGACAATGTCATTAACGCCAAGACCGGCCCCGGTGTCGCTATTTCCATGGGCCTGTTCTGGCAGTGGTTCAGCTACCCGGCCCTGTTTGGCGGCGGCGATGACGGCATACTGGTGTTCAACCACCCGGGCCGTGAAGATCTTTTGGAAGACCTGCTGCAACCCATCGGTGGTGACCCGGCCTACAGCTTTAATGATTTCCGTTACGTGCCGGGCGCTGACTTCCGGGCGGTGGGTGTGGAAGTGTTCGGCAAGGGCTCTGAGTATGACTCCGACGGCCCCGGTGGCAGCTGGCTCTCCCATGCCCTGGACAAGGGCTGGCACCTGGGGGCCGTCAGCTCAGAAGACCACCACAGTACCAGCTGGGGCAGCCGCACCTTACCGAAAACCGTGCTGATTGCCCGCTCCCTGGAGCGCACCGACCTGATGGAAGCCCTGCTGGCCAGGCGCTTCTACGCCGTAGCCCAGCACCACAATGACCTTAAAATGGACTACCGCATTGACCAGCAGCCCATGGGCTCACGGCTGCGGCTGCCTGCAGAGCAGATACTGCCCATGAGAGCCTCTTTGATGGATGGAGACACACCCCGGGAAGCGATCTTTGAAGTGGTCACCCGGGGCAATACCCTGGTGCAGCGCCACCAGGGCACCGGCTTTACCAACAGCGTGCAGGTCTCTGAGGACGAGCCCTATTACTTCCTGCGGATTCTGGACCCGGAGAGTGGCAGACCCATCGCTTTCTCCAGCCCCATCTGGGTGACCCCGGGGGATTCACCCCTGCCTGCCTGCCCGATCCGGGTCGGGTCCAGTGACCAGATCGGCCAGTGACGGTGTTCAGGGCTTTTTGATCCAGCGCCCGTTATCCGCCCCTACCGGCTTGCCCATATGGGTGGTGCTGCATGGGCTGGCGCTGAACTTGATGGGGTGGCCGATCTGGCGTTGCTGGGAGCCATCCGGGCGGGGCACGTTAATGACCATGTCCCGGGCCACCAACTGGGGGTGCTCGCTGGCCTCGCTCAGGGTCAGTACCGGCTCTACACAGGCATCGATCTGATCGAACACGGCCTGCCACTGGGCCAGGGTCTTTTCAGCAATAGCAGTGGTGAGTGCCTCCCGCAGCTGTTGCTGGTGTTCCGGTTTGGGGCTGAGACCGAGACTGGCCAGTTTGGGCTGCTGGATGGCTTCACAGAGTCGTTTACAGAACGCCGGCTCCAGTGAACCCACTGCCAGCCAGCGGTTATCGGCGGTGCGGTAGTAATCGTAGAAGGCGCCGCCGTTAAGCATCTCAGTTTCCGGCCCCGCTTCATGACCGCCCCCCAGCCAGGCAGCCCCGGTCATGGCATTCAGGGAGAAGGCCGCATCGGTCATGCTCACATCCACGTACTGCCCCTCACCCGTGGCCTGGCGGTGAATCACCGCTGCCAGTATGCCCATTACCGCGTGGTGGGAGCCCCCCGCCACATCCGCCACCTGGATACCCAGTGGCGGCGGCCCCTGATCCTGGCGGCCGCTGTAGCTGGCAATGCCCGCCAGGGAGAGGTAGTTGATATCGTGGCCAGCGCGATCCTTATAGGGCCCGGTCTGGCCGTAGCCGGTAATGCTGCAGTAAATCAGGTCCGGCTTGATGGCTTTCAGGCTGTCGTAATCCAGCCCGAAACGGCCCATGACCCCGGGGCGGAACTGCTCAATCACAATATCCACATCCGCCACCAGGGCCTTTACTGCCGCTACCGACTCCGGATCTTTAAGATTCAGGGCAACACTGTCTTTGCCCCGGTTAAGAAAGGCGTGGGCGGTGGAGACACCGGCATCATGGGGCGGCATCACCCGGGCAAGGTCCATCCGGTCCGGGGATTCCACCCGCACCACCTGAGCCCCCATATCTGCCAGCAGCATGGTAGCGTAGGGGCCCGGTAACAGGGTGGTAAAATCCAGTACGCGCAGTGTGGCCAGGGGTCCTGCCATAAGTGCCTCCTTCGGCTTGCCGGTAAGAGTAAAGGGAGAGTATGCCAGCAGCTTACCCCACCCCGGCGCTTCCGGCAGGGGCCGCAGTCACCAGATTTATTGGCGAATACACTCAGCAGGCTATGCCTTAAGGGGCCAGCTGTTTATGATTGCTCCATGGAAAAACTGACTGTACCACGCCACTTTGTAATGGCCGCCCTTACCGGCGCACGCCGCCAGGGCCATGATTGCGAGCAGATGTTGCTGGATGCAGGCATCACCCCTGAGCGCTTGAACAGTGAGCGCAGCCGGGTTACCGGCGCCCAGTTCAGCCGCCTGATGCAGCTTATCTGGACCCGCATGCAGGACGAGTTCATGGGCTTCGCCCCCCAGACCAGCACCCCGGGGAGCTTTGCCACCATGTGCCAGTTCGTGGTGCACTGCCATAATCTGGAGTCGGTCATGCGCCGGGCCGGCCGCTTTTATGCCCTGTTCCCCGCCCTGCCCACACTGCGCATGCGTTATGAAGGGGAATTTATCGCCCTGGAGATCCATAACCCTGCTCCCCTGGACGACCCGGACCACTTCCTCCACGAAAGCCTGCTGGTGATCTGGCACCGGCTGTTTTCCTGGCTGATTGGCCAGGGCATCGTGCTGGACGAAGCCTACTTCAGTTACCCGGAGCCCCCCCACGGGGAAGAGTACCGCAGCCTGTTCCACTGCCCCCTGTTCTTTAACCGCTCCGACACCGGCCTGCGCTTCCACCGCCGCTTCCTGGCCATGCCCGTGATCCGGGACGAAGCCGAGATGCAGCAGTTCCTGCAAACCTCCCCCGCCGACCTGCTGGCCCGCCCCGACGACCGCAACAGCCACACCGCCCGCATCCGCGCCATGATAGGCCGTGACTTCACCGACCAGATCCCGGACTTTGAAACCATCGCCAACCAGCTGCACATGAGCCCCCAGACCCTGCGCCGCCGGCTCAAGGGAGAGAACACCTCGTTCCAGGAAATCAAAGATAACCTGCGCCGGGACATCGCCATCTTCCACCTGGGCCGGGACGACTATCCCATCAACGACATCGCCCATCTGGCCGGGTTTACTGAACCTTCCACCTTTCACCGGGCGTTCAAGAAGTGGACGGGGGTGACGCCGGGGGCGTACCGGGGGGGTGAAAGATAAGACAATCTTTCGCTGTTGTGAAAACAGCGCTTGACGGGCCTGCCTGTCGGCTGTAGTATTCGCTCCAAGTTACTAAGACAGCACAGAAAAAGCAGTCTTAAGCCAATGACTTAACAGATGTTTTTAGTAAATTGGCGGTAACAACCAGTTAGTTGCGGGGTGGAGCAGTCTGGTAGCTCGTCGGGCTCATAACCCGAAGGTCGTAGGTTC
>REBR01000161.1 GCA_007692645.1 Halomonadaceae bacterium
GTAAAGGCGCCCAGACCCATGATCTGGGCCCCCATGCGCTTGGCCAATTTGGCGGCAGACAGCAGGCGGCGATAGGTGAATTCCGGGCTGTGGGCCATGATTTCCTTGGGCGTGCCGCCTACGGTAATCAGCCAGCCTTCCGCTTCAGCCCCGGTGGGGGATTTGATGCCGGTAACCCGGGAGTAGACGAAGGGCGGTGAGTAGGCCATGACCTTCTCAACCGTGTTCATAAACATGGGGGGCGCGTAGTTGGCCACCATGTCCAGAGGCTTGGCCTTGCGGAAATACTGCTGGGACAGGGGGTGGATAACGAAAGCAAAGCGGCTGATGCGCTTGTACCCGGAGGGGTACAGAATGCGCGGCTCAATACCCAGGTTGGTGATGATGTCCAGGTAATCGTCGTGGGTGATTTCCGCCGGAGAGCGTTCCAGTGCCGCAATGATCATGGCCTCAACCACGTTCACACCGACGGTTTCGTTGAACAGCTGCGGGGTGTAATCAATGACGGTGTTAACACCCCGGTCCCCCAGGTCTTTCAGGCGCTCTTCAGAGATAGAGGCGGTGAGAATGGTTTTGCCACCCAGCTCTTCCAGGCCGAAATGCTGCAGTTCATCATAACGGGCTGCAATTACATCGGCGTTGGCAGCGGCTTTACGCATGACGTAGTTGCTGATGTTTTTGGCGCCGGGGAGCCGGGTGAGACTGCCGGTAACGGCATATTCATGGACCGGTCCGGTGCCTGCGGCAAACAGCTCCAGGCCTTCCAGGGAGGTGAGCAACTTGGGAATGCCCAGCTGTCTTACCGGGTCGGCAAAAAACAGGTTGTCAGTGTACTCAGAGAAGACCCGGGCAGGGCGGTAGTTGGCCTGACCGTTCAGGAACAGCACCCGGGCATTGTTGAAGCAGTGCTCCAGTTCCAGCTGGGCGTGGCGTACTGACCAGTCCTGCAGAATGCCCCGGAGGGTGGCGCCGGTGGTAACAGGAACCGATTGAACAGCGTTTTCAAGGCGCAACGTCTCTTTATGGGTAATGCGGCGCGTCCCGACGGTGTAATGGTCCTGCACCATGCCAAGGCCGATAACATCGGCCTTGGGTTCCCACTCCCGGATGGCGGATTCTGCCTTGCTCACACTGCCATCGGTACCAACACGAATAACACGGAGACGCTGGCCGATAAAATCGGTTTCCAGGTCATAATCGAGATTGGAGGGTCCAAGGCTAATACTAACGACTGTTTTCATATGTTCTCCCCTGAAAGTAAGCCTTTGGATGAATCAGGCTTTTTTGATTGTTGGCTTCGTTGGGGCTGAAGCTGTCTGTCTCTGTAAACGTATACCCATGATGCCTGGTTCCCGAAGGATTGCTCATGGGGTTGGTCAGTCCGGCCTTACAGTTTACCACTGGCCATGAGTGGTTGGCCGAAATGACGCTAATAAGTCCTTCATTGTGCAACAGAATAGAAGCAGAGTGAAACGGCTTTGCACAGCATGGTATGAGTCGCAAGGTAAACTCCGGTAAACTGTGGATAAAATCCCACAACATTTATTAGCATCTGCAACAAAATTCATTGGAAAGCACAAGGGACAGATCATGGGCGAATGCGTGCAGAAAACAGTCGGCTTAGAAACGTCAATAACCAGCAAGCCACTTGGCAGAAAAAAGAGCTGGGTTTTGCTGGCGGTTATGATGGCACTGTTCAGCGGTTGTGCTTCGGTAGGGCAGGAGTTTCCGGTTTCCCCCATTGCCGAGATTCGCATTGGTGAAACCAGTAAGGATGAAGTGCGGGAATTGTTTGGCACACCCTGGCGGGTGGGGGTGGAAAACGGCAAGCGCACCTGGACTTATGGCCATTACCGCTACCGTTTGATCGGCGACCCCAGCACCCGGGATTTGCTGATCCGTTTTAATCATCAGGATCTGGTGGAGCACTTCAGTTTCAATACCACAGACCATGGGGGCCAGGACTGAGAAGTTATTCTCAGGCACAAAAAACCCGGCCTTGGCCGGGTTTAAATTCAAACAGCTAACGCCCGCTTAGATAGCCTGGACGTTTTCTGCCTGAGGGCCTTTAGGGCCTTGCGTCACGGTAAACTGAACCTGCTGGCCTTCAGCCAGGGTGCGGAACCCTGAACCCGTGATGGCACTGTAATGAACGAAAACGTCGGCGCCGTTTTCCTGCGCAATGAAGCCGAAGCCTTTAGTTTCGTTGAACCACTTTACGTGACCGGTGTTGACGTCAGACATGTTGCATTCCTATCTATCAAAGTATCTTCGCGGCTCTGACCTCAGCTGGCTGAGCATCAGACCCTTTGGAGCTGTGAAGCGCAGGCATTACTTATGAAGAACCAACGATGATCAGTACAACCCGGTCGTCGTAAATCTTGAGCATAAATAGCCGCATACTTTCGCAGCAATTTCAGTATAAGCCTTGTAACGGGAGCGTCAATAGTTTTTGCGGGCCCTCCAGCCGGTCTGTGGAGCGGCTCCCAGCCTGGTTTCAAGCCTGCTTTTCTACCCGGCATAGCAGGGTGCCTGAGGCCAGCCGTGCCCTGACCTGGTCACCCACCGGTACCTGGCTGGCCCGGCGCAGAATCCGCCCCTGCTGGTCCTCCACAATGGCGTAACCCCGCTCCAGGGTCCCCAGGGGGCTGACCAGATGCAGTTGCTGTGTCACTGCGGCAAAGCGTTGTCCGGCCTGCTGCAGTTGCTGTTGCAGAGATTGCTGCAGCCGGCGCTGTAACTGCTCCAGCCGCTCATTGCCCACCTGGATCAGGCGGTCAGGGCGTTGCAGCTGTAACCGGGTGATGACCTGCTGCAGTTGCTGCTGGCGCTGGGCCTGTTGCTGCTGCCAGGTGTGGCGCAATCGTTGATCGAGTTCATCCAGCCGTTGTGCCTGGGCCTGGAGTTGTTGCTGGGGGTCTTTCAGGCGCAGTTGCAGCTGCTGCAGTTGCAGCTGCCACTGGCGCAGTTGCCGGGCCAGGGTGGCTTCCAGCCGTTCTTCCAGCCGGCGAAAAGCCAGTAACCACTCAGCCCGGTCCGGGGAGAGCTTTTCAGCGGCAGCGGAGGGGGTGGGGGCGCGCAGGTCTGCCACCAGGTCGGCAATGGTGATATCCACTTCATGGCCCACCGCGCTGACAATGGGGATGGGGCTGTTGACTATGGCCCGGGCCACCGCCTCTTCATTAAAACACCACAGGTCTTCCAGGGAGCCGCCGCCACGGCCCACAATCAGCACATCACAGCGCCCATCCTGGTTGGCCCGGTTGATGGCAGCGACAATTTCCCCGGTGGCGGCCTTGCCCTGCACGGAGCAGGGGTAAAGGGTCACGGGAATGGCGGGAAAGCGCCGTTTCAATACTGTGAGAATGTCGTGTACCGCGGCGCCGGTTGCTGAAGTGACTACACCAATACGTTCAGGCAGTGTTGGCAGGGGCCGTTTGCGCTCGCTGGCAAACAGGCCCTCCTGTTCCAGCCGGGCCTTGAGCTCTTCAAAGGCCTGCTGCAGTGCCCCAAGGCCTGCAGGCTCAACGCTCTCGGCAATCAGCTGGAAATCCCCCCGGGCTTCATAGAGGCTGACCTTGGCCCGCACCAGAATCTGATCCCCTTCCTTGGGAATCTGGCGCACCGTCTGGTTGCGGCTGCGGAACATGGCGCACTTCACCTGGGATTTTTTATCTTTCAGGGAAAAATACCAGTGGCCGGAGGCGGGGCGGGAAAAGCTGGAAATTTCCCCTACCACCCACACCTGGGCAAAGCTTACCTCCAGCAGGTGACGTACCTGCCGGGTCAATTCACTGACGCTCAGTGCCTGGGGGCCGGGTTGCATGGCGGGGTCTGCCTCTGTGTTCAGCTTTACGGGTCACCGGGGGGACACGTATAATGGCGGGTTTAAGGGATCTGCCGTTTACGCCACCCTGTGGTGAGCGGTCTCAGGCGACTGAGTGAAACAGAGGTTCCCCCATTTTGGCAAGTTCGAAAGGCCCACTCCATGTTGCGAATCGCTGAAGAAGCTCTCACCTTTGACGATGTTCTGTTAATCCCCGGTTATTCCCAGGTGCTGCCCAATGACGTGTCTCTCAAGTCACAACTGACCCGTGATATTCAGGTAAATGTGCCACTGTTGTCTTCAGCCATGGATACCGTCACCGAGTCTGAGCTGGCCATTGCCATGGCCCAGGTGGGTGGCATCGGTGTCATCCACAAGAACATGAGCATTGCCCAGCAGGCAGCCGCTGTTCGCAAGGTGAAGAAATTCGAAAGCGGCGTGGTGCAGGACCCCATCACGGTCACCCCCCACACCACGGTGCGAGAACTGCTGGAAATTACCCGGGCCAACAATATCTCCGGTCTGCCCGTGGTCAATGAAGGGGGCAACGATCTGGTGGGTATTGTCACCGGTCGCGATATCCGTTTTGAAGGCAGCCTGGATACCCGGGTGGAAACCATCATGACGCCCAAAGACAAGCTGGTCACGGTGCTTGAGGGTGAGAATGTCGAGAACATCAAGGATCTGCTGCACAAGCACCGGATTGAAAAAGTGCTGGTGGTGAACGACCGCTTTGAGCTGCGTGGCCTGATTACTGTCAAGGACATCCAGAAGGCCCGGGATTTCCCGGATGCCTGTAAAGACAGTCAGGGTCACCTGCGCTGCGCTGCCGCGGTGGGTACCGCAGGGGATACCGCAGAGCGGGTTGAAGCCCTGGCTGCAGCGGGCGTTGATGTGATTGTGGTGGATACCGCCCACGGCCATTCCCAGGGTGTGATCGACCGGGTGCGCTGGGTTAAGCAGAACTTCCCCCAGATTCAGGTGATTGGTGGCAATATTGCCACCGCCGCTGCGGCCATCGCCCTGGCAGATGCCGGTGCTGATGCGGTCAAGGTGGGTATCGGCCCGGGCTCCATCTGCACCACCCGCATTGTGGCCGGTATTGGTATGCCCCAGATTACCGCTGTGTCCAATGTGGCGGAAGCCCTGAAAGACCGTGGTGTACCGGTGATCGCCGACGGCGGCATCCGTTTCTCCGGTGACATTGCCAAGGCGGTGGCCGCGGGTGCCCATTCCGTGATGATCGGCAGCCTGCTGGCGGGCACCGACGAAGCCCCCGGTGAAGTGGAGCTCTACCAGGGCCGCACCTATAAGGCGTACCGAGGCATGGGTTCCATTGGCGCCATGGGGCAGGGCTCCAGTGACCGGTATTTCCAGGATGCCAGCAAAGGTGTCGATAAACTGGTGCCGGAAGGTATCGAAGGCCGGGTGGATTGCAAAGGCCCTATGAAGTCCATCGTTTATCAGTTGATGGGAGGCCTGCGTGCCGCCATGGGCTACACCGGTAGCGCCGATATAACCACCATGCGCACGAAGCCGGAGTTTGTCCGCATCACCAATGCAGGCATGCGTGAAAGCCATGTGCATGATGTGACCATTACCAAGGAAGCCCCGAATTACCGCATCGGTTAAAGCCAGGGTCCGGTCCGGTTAACGAATTAACCAGGCGGGACACTGGGGGCTGACACAGGGGCGTTGACGGAACCTGACACTGCTATTCAGCAGTCACCCGTCGGCGCCCTTTCTGTTTCTGAAGAGCGGCTCAGATACGCTGAACCGTAACAACACCTGAGGACACCATGGCCCGTAATATCCATGAGCACCGCATCCTGATTCTCGACTTTGGTTCCCAGTACACCCAGCTGATTGCCCGGCGGGTGCGGGAGGCGGGGGTTTACTGCGAAATTAAAGCCTTTGATATGACGCCTGCGGCGATCCTCGAATTTGCCCCCCGGGGCATTATCCTGGCTGGTGGTCCGGAGTCTGTAACGCAACTGGATAGCCCCCGGGCGCCGGAGGGTCTGTTTGAATTGGGGATTCCGGTGCTGGGCATCTGTTACGGCATGCAAACCATGGCGGAACAGCTGGGTGGACGGGTAGAGGGCAGCCACAAGCATGAATTCGGCTATGCCAGGGTGAAAGTGTGCACACAGAGCCCCCTGCTGGAGGCCATTGCCGATCACGTGGATAAGGCCGGCAACCGTGAGCTGGATGTGTGGATGAGCCACGGTGATCAGGTGGCACAGATGCCCCCCGGGTTCGAGGTGGTCGCCGCCACAGACAGTGCTCCCATTGCGGCCATGCAGCACACCAGCAAGCCCCTGTACGGGGTACAGTTTCACCCGGAAGTGACCCATACCCTGCAAGGGCAGCGCATCATCGAGCACTTTGTGCTGGGCATCAGCGGTTGCGAGGCCCTGTGGACGCCCCAGCATATTGTCAAGGATGCCATTGCCCAGATTCGTGCCCAGGTGGGCAAGGAAAAGGTTCTGCTGGGTCTCTCCGGTGGCGTCGACTCCTCCGTCACCGCGGCTCTGCTCCATGAAGCCATTGGCGACCAGCTCACCTGTGTGTTTGTGGATAACGGCCTGTTACGCCTCCATGAAGGTGATCAGGTGATGGACATGTTTGCCAAGAACATGGGTGTGCGGGTGATCCGTGAAGATGCGGAAGCGCTCTTTCTGGATCGCCTGAAAGGCATTAATGACCCGGAACAGAAGCGCAAGATCATCGGTAACGGCTTTATTGAAGTCTTCGATGAGCAGGCCACCCTGATCCGGGATGTGAACTGGCTTGCCCAGGGCACAATTTACCCGGATGTGGTGGAGTCAGCCGCTGCTGCCACCGGCAAAGCCACTGTGATCAAGTCCCACCATAACGTGGGTGGTTTGCCGGAGCATATGAAGCTCAAGCTGGTAGAACCACTGCGGGAACTGTTCAAGGATGAAGTGCGCAAAATCGGTCTGGAGCTGGGCCTGCCTTACGACATGGTTTATCGCCATCCGTTCCCCGGACCCGGCTTGGGGGTTCGGATTCTCGGTGAGGTGAAGAAATCCTATGCGGACATGCTGCGCCAGGCGGATGCGATCTTCCTGGAAGAGCTGCACAAGGCAGACTGGTATCACAAAACCAGCCAGGCTTTTGCTGTCTTTTTGCCGGTAAAATCCGTTGGTGTGGTGGGTGATGCACGGCGTTATGAATATGTGATTGCATTGCGGGCTGTGGAAACAGTGGACTTTATGACGGCCCGCTGGGCACATCTGCCCTACGAGTTACTGGAAATTGCCTCCAGCCGCATTATCAATGAAATTCCCGGCATCTCCCGGGTGACTTACGATGTCTCATCCAAACCTCCGGCGACCATTGAGTGGGAATAACGGGGCTAATTGGAGGGGAGATTGAAGGTATGAGGGGAGTGCAGTGACAGTCATGGACAGTGCCCCAGGCACTGATGAGTACTGGATGGGCCGGGCCCTGGCCCTGGCCCGGCAGGCGGCTGAGCAGGATGAGGTGCCCGTAGGTGCTCTTATCGTGCGGGACGGTGAGGTAATCGGCGTTGGCTTTAACTGCCCCATTGGCAGTCACGACCCCAGTGCCCATGCAGAGATCCGTGCTCTGCGGGATGCGGCGCAAAAAACCGGCAATTATCGCCTGGCCGGCGCAACCCTGTATGTCACTATTGAGCCCTGTACCATGTGTGCCGGAGCGCTGGTGCACGGGCGCATCTCCCGTCTGGTTTACGGGGCCACTGAGCCCAAGGCCGGTGCCGTGGTGTCCCAGACCCGTTTTCTCGAACAGCCTTTTCTGAACTGGCGCATCGACGTCACCGGGGGTGTGTTGGCCGGGGAATGTGAGCAATTGATCAGCGATTTTTTCAGCCGCCGCCGGGATGCCAAACGGCGGGGCAGAATGCAGGTAAAGGCCGACAGTTAAGTCCTGAGGCAGTCAGTCCACGGGTGTCAGGCAGGAAGCCATGACTAGGGGAGACACAGTGCATTTGTGCTCCTTAACTTATCAGCGAGAGGGGATACACCATGAAAGTTCTGGTAACCGGCGGTGCCGGCTATATTGGCAGCCATGTGGTTCGACAACTGGGTGAAGCGGGCCACGACGTGGTGGTGTTTGATAATCTGTCTACCGGCCATGCCTGGGCGGTAACCCATGGTGAGCTGGTGGTGGGGGATCTGGCGGATCCGGACGCTATCGAGGAGGTCATGGAGGCCCACAGATTTGAGGCCGTACTGCATTTTGCCGCCCACATCGTGGTGCCGGAATCCGTCAGTAACCCTCTCAAGTACTACAGCAATAACACCCGTAACACCCTGAATCTGTTGGCTGCCCTGGAAAAGCACCGGATTCCCCGGCTGGTATTTTCCTCCACCGCCGCCGTCTATGGCATGCCGGAGGAAACCCTGCTGAACGAGCAGACACCCCTGCTGCCCATTAACCCCTACGGTGCCTCGAAGATGATGAGCGAGCGCATGATTACCGACAGCGCTGCCGCCTCTGGGTTGAATTACGTCATTCTGCGTTACTTCAACGTGGCGGGGGCTGATCCCCAGACCCGGCTGGGTCAGGCCACCCCGGAGGCCACCCACCTGATCAAGGTGGCCTGCGAGTGCGCCACCGGCGCCCGTGATGGCATGCAGGTGTTCGGCAATGATTACGACACCCGTGATGGCACCTGTGTGCGGGATTATATTCACGTGGAAGATCTGGCCTCGGCCCATATTCGCGCCCTTGAGCATATGGCAGGGGGCGGTGAATCCCAGATCCTTAACTGCGGCTATGGCCGCGGCTTCACCGTACGGGAAGTAATCGATGCGGTGAAACGTCTCTCCGGCGTGGACTTTCCTGTGACCCAGGCCCCACGTCGGGCGGGTGACCCGGGTGCGCTGATGGCGGATAATCAACGAATCCGCTCAGTGCTCGACTGGGTGCCTCGCCATGACGACCTGGATACCATTGTGCAAACCGCACTGGACTGGGAACGCCATTGGCAGAAACAGATGCAGACTAAAAACTCTTACTGACAGGGATGAATGCAATGCAGATTACGATTTTCGGCACCGGCTATGTGGGCCTGGTCACCGGGGCCTGTCTCGCGGAAGTGGGGCACCAGGTGATGTGCATGGATGTGGATCAGAAAAAGATCGATGGCCTGCGCAAGGGTGTCATTCCTATTTATGAACCGGGCCTGGAACCCATTGTGACCCATAACCATGATGCCGGCCGGCTGCGTTTTACCACTGACGTGTCTGAAGCCGTGGCTTTTGGTGATTTGCAGTTTATTGCAGTGGGCACCCCACCAGACGAAGACGGCTCCGCCGACATGCAGTATGTGCTGGCGGTGGCAGCCAGCATTGGCGAGCACATGGACGGCTACAAAGTCATCATCGACAAGTCCACCGTACCCGTGGGCACTGCAGACCGGGTAGCAGAAGCGGTCCGGGGCCAGCTCAGCACCCGGGGCAAGAGCCTGGATTTTGATGTGGTGTCTAACCCGGAATTCCTCAAGGAAGGGGCCGCAGTCAACGATTTTATGAAGCCTGACCGGATCATCATCGGCACGGACAGTGACCGGCCCATGGAGCTGCTGAAAGAGCTGTATTACCCCTTCAACCGCAGCCATGACCGGGTGATATTCATGGATGTGCGTTCAGCGGAGCTGACCAAGTATGCCGCTAATGCCATGCTGGCCACCAAAATCAGCTTCATGAATGAGATGGCGAACCTCTCTGAGCGCCTGGGTGCCGACATCGAACATGTCCGCCGGGGCATTGGTTCAGACCCGCGCATTGGTTACCACTTTATCTACCCGGGCTGTGGCTATGGCGGCTCCTGTTTCCCGAAAGACGTGAAAGCCCTGTCCCGCACAGCGAAAGAGTACGGCTATCAGGCACGGGTACTGGATGCGGTGGAAGCGGTTAATGAATCCCAGAAAGAGGTGCTGTTCGACAAGATCAGCCATCATCTGAAGGGGGAATTGAAAGGCATTACCGTGGCCCTGTGGGGGCTGTCTTTCAAGCCCAACACCGATGACATGCGGGAGTCTTCCAGCCGGGTGTTGATGGAAAAGCTCTGGGCCGCCGGTGCCCGGGTACAGGCCTTTGACCCGGAAGCCATGGAAGAAACCCAGCGGCTCTATCCGGACCGGTCTGAGCTGTCCCTCTGTGGCACCAAAGAGCAGGCTTTGAAAGGGGCGGATATTCTGGTGATCTGCACGGAATGGAAAGAGTTTCGCTCGCCGGACTTTGCCCAGATTGCTGCCAGCCTGACAGTGCCGGTGATTTTTGATGGCCGTAACCTGTATGACGAAGACGTGCTCAGCCGTCATGGTCTGAGCTATTACGCCATTGGCCGCGGTCAGAATCAGTTCCGCTAGGTTTCTGGTCCCTCGTTTCTGGCCCCTGGATAGAGGGGCCGGGCTTTGTCACAGGTTGTCGTTGCTGTCCGCATCGGTCATGACCTGGGCGCCAATCAGCATCATGCGCAGCTGGGTCTTAAGCTTTAACTTGAGCTGGCGGCGCTGACGGGTGGGGGCATCCAGGGCCTCGGCCCCCAGGTTGAACACGAGAATGACCATGGATTCCGCCACCAGGCGGGCATCATAGAGGGGCTGGCTACGGGCTTTGCCCATGCGCTCAAGGTCCTCTGTCAGTTCTGTGACAAAGTGGTCGATTTCTGCCTGCACCGCCGTCCGGAACATGCGGGATACCCCAGTTCGTTCCCGTAGCAGCAGGCGGAACAGGTTGGCATTGTCGTTCAGGTACTCCATGAAGGTGTCCACAGAGGTGTTGATGGCGCCGCCATTGAGCTGAATGCGCTTGCGGGCCTGGCGCATCAGTTGCCGCAGCGCCAGGCCCGCCTCGTCTACCAGTGCCAGCCCTAGCTCATCCAGGTCATTAAAATGGCGGTAAAAGGAAGTGGGGGCAATGCCCGCCTCACGGGCCACTTCCCGCAGGCTGAGGCTGCCAAAGCCGCGATCCGCACTCAGCTGGCGCAGGGCTGCGTCCAGCAGAGCCCGGCGGGTTTTCAGTTTTTGTTCTGCCCTGACTGACAAAAGGGGAGTCTCCGTTGTAGTTAACAACTGTCATTAAGGTGACATAGGTTAACTATTGTCGCACAACTCGTCACCCATGGCAGGGGACTGCGCTGGTGGGGGCGCCCGGTTGTGTTTATAATACGCGCCCTTGGAACCCGATGAAGCGCTGCTGCAGTAACCCGTAAAGGCAAGCTGTGGCCAGCATGGTAGGGAGTTTGTCCAAGACTCCTTAGTATTACAGAGAGAGTAATGCCATGCCTATTTATGAATATGTCTGCGACAGCTGCGGTCATGAAAAAGATGTCATTCAGCGCATGAGCGCAGAGCCGCTGACCCTTTGCCCGGCCTGCGGCGTCAGCAGTTTCCGTAAGCGGATCTCCGCCAGTGGCTTCCGCCTGAGCGGCAGCGGTTGGTACGAGACCGACTTCAAGACCGGTAAGAAGAAGAACCTGGCGGACAGTGGCGAGAAACCCCCCGCTAAGGCAGCCTCATCAACAGATTGACAGTATCGGCCCAGACATTCAGGTAGCAGGCTCCAATGCCTGCTGCCACAACACAGGATTTTTCGGTATGCGCAGTGATTATTGCGGTGGCATCAACGAAGCTCACATCGACCAGGAAGTGACCCTTTGTGGTTGGGTCCACCGTCGCCGCGACCATGGTGGCGTCATTTTCCTGGATATGCGGGACCGGGATGGTATCGCCCAGGTGGTGTTTGACCCGGACACCCCGGAGTGTTTCCAGGCCGCTGACCGGGTGCGCAGTGAGTACGTGGTGCGCATCAAGGGTCGGGTCCGCCGCCGTCCTGCCGGCACTGAAAACCGCAACATGGCCACCGGCCAGGTAGAAGTGCTGGGTACCGAGCTGGAACTGCTCAATGCTGCCGCCACACCGCCGTTCCCCCTGGATGAATACGGGGATGTGGGGGAAGACGTACGCCTGCGCTTCCGCTACATGGATCTGCGTCGTCCGGAAATGCTCAACCGCCTGCGCTTCCGTTCACGGGTTACCAGCTACCTGCGTAACTTCCTGGAAGGCCAGGGCTATATGGATGTGGAAACCCCCATCCTGACCCGTGCCACCCCGGAAGGGGCCCGGGATTACCTGGTACCCAGCCGTACTCACGCGGGCAGCTTCTTTGCGTTGCCCCAGTCGCCACAGCTGTTCAAACAGCTGCTGATGGTCTCCGGTATTGATCGCTACTATCAGATTGCCAAATGTTTCCGTGATGAAGACCTGCGGGCGGATCGCCAGCCGGAATTCACCCAGGTGGATGTGGAGTGCTCCTTCACTGACGAAGAGAGCCTGATGGACACCATGGAAACCATGATCCGGGATCTCTTTCGTGATCTGCAGAAAGTGGAACTGCCACGCTTCCCGCGCCTGACCTACGCCGATGCCATGCACCGTTACGGCAGCGACAAACCAGACCTGCGGATTCCCTTTGAGCTGGTGGATGTGGCTGACCTGGTGGCCAAGGTGGATTTCAAGGTCTTCTCCGGCCCCGCCAACAGTGACGGCGGCCGGGTAGCGGCACTGCATATTCCCGGCGGTGGCAGCCTGACCCGCAAGCAGATTGACGATTACACCAAGTTTGTGGGTATCTATGGTGCCCGGGGCCTGGCCTACATCAAGGTCAATGAAGTGGCCAAGGGTATTGAAGGCCTGCAGTCACCCATTATCAAGTTCCTTGGTGACGAGGCCACCCAGGCCATCATGAGCCGCCTGAACGTGAAAGACGGCGACATCGTGTTCTTCGGCGCGGATAAGACCCGTGTGGTGAATGAGGCTCTGGGTGCATTGCGGGTCAAGCTGGGCCACGACCTGAAGCGCCTGGAGTCTGAGTGGGCTCCCTGCTGGGTAGTGGATTTCCCCATGTTTGAGCAGGATGACGATGGCGGCCTGCACGCCATCCACCATCCCTTTACCGCCCCCTCCTGTTCCGTGGAGGAACTGGTAAAAGCCCCGGCTGCGGCCCTGTCACGGGCATATGACATGGTCCTCAACGGCACTGAGCTGGGTGGCGGCTCCATCCGTATCCACGATCAGGCCATGCAGGCCACGGTATTCCGAACTCTGGGGATTAGCGACGAGGAAGCCGAAGAGAAGTTTGGCTTCCTGCTGGATGCCCTGAAGTACGGCTGCCCACCCCACGGTGGTCTGGCCTTTGGCCTGGACCGTCTGGTGATGCTGATGACCGGTGCCAGCTCCATTCGTGATGTGATTCCGTTCCCCAAGACCCAGAGCGCCACCTGTCTGCTGACAGATGCCCCTGGGGAGGTGGACGAGAAGCAACTCAAAGAGCTGCATATTCGCCTGCGCAAGGCCCAGCAGGCCGCAGCCCCGGCCAAGCCGGCTGGCGAATAGCCGGTTTCTCCTTATGTGGGTGGGTGCCTTTTGGCGCCCTCCCACATAAGGGCGTTGTGGGTGGGGTCTTATCGCGGTTATAGCCGCTCCCACAGGTATTTCTGCCTGCTCTCAGTTATGTCTATGCCCCTGTGGGAGCAGCTATAGCTGCGATTAACTACCAGCCACTCCGTTGCCACTAGTAAAAATATCACTCCCTAAAAACCGCCCTGGTGCCTGATTCGGAACTCTGGCCACACTCCCGGTTTTAATGGCAACTGACCTCTCCCCAGTGCTCTCCCTTATGCAGAACGCTACAGTATGGTAAAACACACCCTGACCAGAGGGTCTGGCTTACGCTTACCCGCCAGCGAATGATTGAAGGTGCGCAAAAACAATGACCATCATTCTCGGTGTTGACCCGGGCTCACGCATTACCGGTTATGGGGTGATTCGCGCTGAGGGCAGTCGTTTAACTTATATCGACAGTGGCTGTATCCGCATGAAAGAGGACACCATGGCGGTGCGCTTGCAGACAATTTATGCGGGATTGGCGGAAATTATCGCTGAATACCGCCCGGAAGAGTTTGCTATCGAGCAGGTGTTTCTTTCCCGTAATGTGGATTCTGCCCTGAAGTTGGGGCAGGCAAGGGGGGTAGCCATGGTGTGTGCGGCCAACGCGGGGCTGGCAGTGAATGAGTATGCGGCCCGCCAGGTGAAACAGGCCATTGTGGGTAAGGGCAGTGCCGACAAGGTGCAGGTGCAGCATATGGTGCAGGCCATTATGGAGCTGCCCCGGCGACCCCAGGAAGATGCCGCCGATGCACTGGGTATTGCCATCTGCCATGCCCACATGCGACAAAGTCTTGCCCGGCTCAGCGGCCGCTGAGTTGTTACTGTCACAATTGCGCATAATTGGACCACTATGATTGCACGATTACGGGGTACCCTGATTCACAAGACACCGGGCCAGATCCTGCTGGAAGTGGGGGGCGTGGGCTATGAAGTGGAGATTCCCTATACCACCTTCTTTGTGTTGCCAGAGACCGGCAGCGAGGCACTGATTCACACCCAGCTGGTTGTGCGGGAAGACAGCCAGACCCTGTTCGGCTTCGCCGCCACCGCGGACCGGGGGTTGTTCCGGCTGCTGATCAAAACCAGTGGTGTCGGCCCCAAGCTGGCCCTGGCGATTCTCTCCGGGCTCAGTGCGGATGCGTTTAGTCGGGTCGTCGAAGAGAACAATCTGGCCGCCCTGGTGAAAATTCCCGGTGTGGGCAAGAAAACCGCTGAACGGTTACTGATTGAAATGCGCGATCGCATTGGCCAGCTGGAGCTGGCTGCAGCGCCGACACTTGCCGGCGGCGAGATTGCGCCGGATGGGCCACGGGACACCCCGGCGGAAGAGGCAGAATCTGCCCTGATTACCCTGGGCTACAAGCCGCAGGAAGCCGCCCGGGCAGTGCAACAGGTAAACGAGGCGGGGATGCCCCGTGAAGTGCTGATTCGCCTGGCACTGAAGAGCATGATCAAGGCCTGACGGGTGTTTTTTGCCCACCACTCACAGGATGTTTCCCCTGGCCACTGACATTCTTGTAACGTGACCCGGGCAGGTGCAACTGTAAAATGACGACACACCGGGGGGGTTCAGGCCCAGCCGGCCGTGGTAACCACAGGAAGTTCCATGATTGAATCCGATCGCCTGATTTCGGGCCAGGAAGTAACCGGAGAAGCGACCCAGGACCGGGCGGTGCGCCCGACCATTCTGGCGGACTACGTGGGCCAGCCCACGGTGCGGGAACAGATGGAGATTTTTGTCACGGCGGCCCGCCAGCGTAATGACGCCCTGGATCACGTACTGATTTTTGGCCCGCCGGGCCTGGGCAAAACCACCCTGGCGAACATTATTGCTAATGAAATGGGGGTGGCCATCAAGAGCACTTCCGGCCCGGTACTGGAAAAAGCCGGTGATCTGGCAGCGCTGTTGACCAATCTGGAAGCCGGCGATGTGCTGTTTATCGACGAAATCCACCGCCTGAACCCGGTGGTGGAAGAAATTCTCTATCCGGCCATGGAAGACTACCAGCTGGATATCATGATTGGTGACGGGCCCGCCGCCCGCTCCATCAAACTGGATCTGCCACCCTTTACTCTGGTGGGAGCCACCACCCGGGCCGGCCTGCTGACATCGCCTTTGCGTGACCGTTTCGGCATTGTGCAGCGGCTTGAATTTTACAATGTGGCGGACTTGACCCATATCGTGCTGCGCTCGGCAGATTTGCAAGGGGTCAGTGTGGACCCTGCCGGGGCGGGGGAGATTGCCTGCCGCTCCAGGGGAACTCCCCGTATTGCCAACCGTTTGCTGCGGCGGGTCAGGGATTATGCCCAGGTACGCAGCGATGGGCGGATTACGGCGGAAGTGGCCGATCTGGCACTGAATATGCTGAAAGTGGATCAGCAGGGTTTCGACCATATGGACCGCCGGCTACTGCTGGCCCTGATTGACAAGTTCGACGGCGGGCCGGTAGGGGTAGAGAGCCTCTCTGCTGCCATCAGCGAGGAACGGGGAACCATTGAAGACGTACTGGAGCCTTTCCTGATCCAGCAGGGTTATATGATGCGCACCCCCCGGGGGCGCATGGCCACCGCCAAGGCCTACCTGCACTTTGGATACAAGGCACCGGGCAGCCATTTGCCGGAGGCAGACCAGTGAGCGCAGCCCAAGAGAGCTTTGAATGGCCGGTCAGGGTCTACGTTGAAGATACCGATGCTGGCGGTATTGTGTTTTACGCCAATTATCTGAAGTTTTTTGAGCGGGCCCGCACTGAGTGGGTGCGCGCCAGGGGAATTTCCCTGCGCAGTGGTCTGGAAGAGGGCATCAGTTTTGTGGTGCACAGTTTGCAGATGCAGTATCACCAGCCAGCCTACCTGGACGACCAGCTAGGGATAACTGCGGACCTGATTACCGTGGGCCGTTCCTATATGGTGTTCAGGCAGCAGGCCTGGCGCCAGGGGGATAACACTCTGCTGGCCAGCGGCGAGGTCAAAGTGGCCTGCGTACAACTGCCCGCCGGGCGGCCGCGAAAATTCCCCGAGGCCCTGAAAGCCGTTCTTCAGGTCCCGGTCACCGCCAACCATCATCAATAACAGTTACAAAGGGAGTTATCCGTGGAAGAGCAGTTGTCAGTCTGGTACCTGGTTTCCAATGCCGGGGTGCTGGTACAGCTTGTTATGCTGTCACTGGTGTTGGCATCGGTAGGCTCCTGGGGCGTGATCTTTCAGCGCGTTCAGTTATTTCGCCGGGCCCGTAAAGCCCAGGACAGCTTTGAGGAGCGGTTCTGGTCTGGTATGGATCTGGGGCAGTTGTATAAAGAGGTGAGTGCCAGCCCCACCGCCCACGGGGGCATGGAAAACGTGTTTCGTGCCGGCTTCCGTGAATTTACCCGGCTGCGACAGCAAAGCAAAGACGGTGAAGCGGTAATGGAAGGCACCCAGCGTTCCATGCGGGTGGCCCTGTCCCGGGAAATGGAAAAGCTGGAAAATCACCTGCCATTACTGGCCACTGTGGGCTCCACCAGTCCCTATGTGGGGCTGTTTGGTACCGTCTGGGGCATCATGAACAGCTTCCGTGGCCTGGCCCAGACCCAGCAGGCGACCCTGGCGGCGGTGGCACCGGGTATCTCCGAGGCGCTGATTGCTACGGCCATGGGCCTGTTTGCGGCGATTCCGGCGGTTATTGCCTATAACCGTTTCTCTGCCCAGACTGATTCAATGATGAAAAACTACGAGACCTTTGCTGAGGAATTTTCCAGCATTCTGCACCGGCGGGTGCATGTCAGTAGTTGATCAGCGGCCGTTTTACCACAGGAGTGCACCATGAGCCTGACCACCCGAACCCGTAAACGGCCCATGTCCGAGATCAATGTGGTGCCTTATATCGATGTCATGCTGGTGCTGCTGGTGATCTTTATGGTGACCGCACCCATGGTGACCCAGGGCATCAGTGTGGATTTGCCACAAGCCAGCTCAGAGCCCTTGCCCCAGGAAGATGAACGGGAGCCCCTGATTGTTTCCGTAGACACCAATGGTGCCTATTACCTGGAGGTAGGGGACGACAGAAGCAGCCCCATGGCCCTGACCGATCTGACCCGCCAGGTGGGTAATATCCTGGCGGAGCAACCGGGCACGGAAGTCTATGTGCGGGGTGACGAACAGGTACGCTATGGCATTGTCATGAACCTGATGGCTTCCCTGCAGGTGGCGGGAGCCGCCAGTGTCGGACTGATTACCGAACCGCCCAAGGAGTGAGTGTGGGCAAACGATGGTTAACCACAGCGGGCCGATGGCTTAAGATCCAGTGGCGGCTGATGCTGCTGGAGGGTTCCGACGCCATGGGGGAGGCTACCCCCTGGCGCCAGCCCCTGTTGTTCTCACTGCTGCTGCACGGGCTGATTGTGTTGGTAAGTGTCTGGAGCTGGGACCGGACGCCGGCCACTCCGGAGCGCCCGCAAGCCATGAGCGCCCGGCTGATTTCCATGGCGGCGCCGGAGCCGACCCCTGCGCCCGCTCCAGTGCCCACCCGGCAGCCGGAACCGGAGCCCGAACCAGAGCCAGAGCCTGAACCGGAGCCAGAGCCTGAACCGGAGCCCGCGGGACCGACCGAGGCAGAGCGGGAAGCGGAGCGTGAAGCTGAACGGGAAGCGGAACGTGAAACCCGGCGTGTTGCTGAACAGCAGGCCCGCCAGGAGGCGGAGCAGCAGGCCAGAAGGGAAGCTGAGCAGGAGGCCAGGCGCAAGGCTGATGAAGAAGCCAGGCTCAGGACAGAGCAGGAAGCCAAGCGTAAGGCGGAACAGGAAGCTGCCCGCCAGGCCGAACTGGAAGCACAGCGTCAGGCGGAACAGGAAGCTGAGCGCCAACGCGAGCAGGAGCGCCAGCGGGAACAGGAACGCCAGCGGGAACAGGAACGCCAGCGGGAGCAGGAACGCCAGCGGGAAGCGGAACGCCTGGCCCAGGAAAAGCGTGAGCGGGAAGCCGCCGAGCAGCGCCGCCGTGAACGGGAGCAACGGCTGCAGCAGACCATGGAGCAGGCGGAGCAGGAAGAACAGGCCCGGGAACAGGCGGCCCGTGAAGAGGCCGAACAGGCTGAGTTCCAGGCCCAGGTTGCCAGTGATCAGGATCGTTATATCGGTCTGATCCGGCAACGGGTCACGGATAACTGGTTCATCCCGCCCTCTGCGAATGAGCAGCTGGTGGTGGGTATTCAGCTGGAGCTGCTGCCCACGGGGGAATTAATGGCTGCCCGTATCGTTTCCCCCAGCGGCAACAGCGCTTTTGATAACTCCGCACTGAGCGCTGTGCAGGGTATAGACCGGTTTCCCGTGCCCAGTGACCGGGCGGTATTTGACCATTTGTTCCGGCCTACAGTCCGGATCGATTTTAGTCCCCGGCAGTAACAGCGGGCCAGGAGTATCCTGGGTGTTATCGTCATCGTCGCCTATTCAACAGTGGAACAAGCGGTATGTATAACCAGATTATGGACACAGTCAGGCCGCAACCCGGAACGCTTTCCCGTCCATGGGCAGGCTTCGCCGTGGCGGCGCTCTTGCTGTTATTGACAGCTCTGCCGGCAAGGGCGGAACTGGTGATTCAGGTGACGGAAGGGGCTGACCGGGGTATCCCCATCGCCGTGGTGCCCTTTGCCGTCAGTAGTGGGGAAGAGGTGCCGGAAGAGATCGCCACTATTATCCGCAACAACCTCACCATGAGTGGCGATTTTCAATTGCTGGAACCGGGCCGCATGCTCAGCCTGCCCACCTTTGGCGACACCCTGCATTACCGGGACTGGCGCCTGCTGGGGCAGCAGTTTGTCATGCTGGGTTCCCTGGAGCGCCAGGATGACGGCCGCTATGTGCTGGAATATGAACTGTACGATGTGAGCCAGCAGCGGCGGCTGATTCGCTCCCGGGCCACGGCTTCCCGTCAGCAGTTACGCCAGATGGCGCACCATGTCAGTAACCGGGTCTATGAAACCGTCACCGGCATCGACGGTATTTTCACCACCCGGCTGGCCTTTGTGACCCGTACCCGTGAAGGGGGGGATCTGTTATACCGTCTGCGTATCAGTGACATCGACGGGGTTAACCCGGTGACCTTGCTGGAGTCTGATGAGCCCATTCTTTCTCCGGACTGGTCCCCAGATGGCAAAGAGTTGGTGTATGTCTCCTTTGAAGGGGGGCGCCCTGGCATTTACCGTCAGACCATTGCCAGCGGTGAGCGTGAACGGCTGACGGAATTTCGCGGCCTGAATTCAGCCCCGGTATGGTCCCCTGATGGCAAGTCTTTGCTCATGACCCTGTCCAAGGATGGCAGTGCCGACATTTACCGCATGGTGCTGGGGTCCCGGAATGTGGAGCAGCTGACCCGCCACTGGGCCATTAATACCGAGGCCTCCTGGGCCCCGGACGGCCGTAGTTTTGTCTATACTTCTGACCGCTCCGGCTCCCCCCAGATTTACCAGATGGACCGCCGCAGTGGTGACAGTAAACGGCTGACCTTTGAAGGTAACTACAATGCCAGTGCCCAGTTCAGCCCTGACGGCAAGAGCCTGTATTTTGTCCATGGGCGGGACCGGCAGTTCTTCATCGGCATGCTGGACCTGGAGTCCGGTAACCAGCGCATTCTTCACCGTACCCCTACGGATGAAGCCCCAGGCATCGCCCCCAATGGCCGGTTGCTGATCTATGTGACCCGCCAGGGGAATTCCCGCAGCCTGGAGCTAACAACAACGGATGGCCGGTCACAGTTCCGGCTACCCATTGAGCACGAGGGCATTCGCGACCCGGCGTGGTCGCCGTTGCCCTGATGTCTGTCTGGCCGCACTCAGTTGCGCTCAGGCAAACGTATAAACCCAGTAACCCATATAGGATGAATCACGTGAAAACAATGAACTTACGCTTTTTGGTAATGCTGTTGCTGCTGGCTTTCGTGGCTGGTTGTAGTACAACTGATACTCAGGACGATGCTGGTTTAACGGATGAAGAAGCGGCCGCCCAGGCTGAAGAGCGGGCAGCACGCAGCCGTGCTTTCGGCGCAGGGTCCGGAGACGGCATAAGTGATGAAGACCTGAGTCAGGAAGAGCGCGCTGCACGGGATGCACGGCGTGCTGCAGAAGAGGGTGAAGACCTGCGCCAGGAACGGGTCATCTACTTTGACTTTGACAGTGCTGAAATCAAGCGGGAATCCCGTGCCGTGCTGGAAGCCCATGCGGCTTACCTGAACAGCAACGGTAACGCCTCAGTCACCCTTCAGGGTCATACCGATGAGCGTGGCACCAAGGAATATAACCTGGCTCTGGGCGAGCGTCGTGCTGAGGCGGTCAAGCAGTTCCTGGTGGTGAATGATGTGCGTCGCGGTCAGATCGAAACCGTCAGCTACGGTGAAGAGCGCCCGGTGAATGAAAGCTCCTCGGAAGAAGCCTATTCCGAAAACCGCCGTGTGGAAATTGACTACAACTAAGCAGGGAATCCAATGCAGCAAGTGATCCCGGCCAGCCTGGTGCTGGCCCTGATGTTGGCCGCTGGAGCTGTCAGTGCCCAGTCCGTGTCGTCCTTTCAGGACGGCAGTGACCGGGAGGGCCAGTCCAGTGGTGAGTTGTTCTTTGTGATTCAGGAGTTGCGCCAGGAGGTGCGGCGACTGCAGGGGCAGCTTGAAGAGCAGGCCAACCAGATTGAACGGCTGAATCGCCAGGGCCGGGAACGCTATGTGGATCTGGATGAGCGCCTGGTGGATGTGGGGCAACGTTTGTCCACCGTGGAAGATGGCATGGCCAAGGGGTCTTCTGCCGCTGGCAGTGGCCCTGGGCTGTCTCAGGGCGGTTCTGGCAACCTCGTGGCAGGCACTGTCGACAGCGGTGCCAGCCGGGACCGGCGCAATTACCGTCAGCCAGATGACGCGGAGCGGGCAGCTTACGGGATTATTCAGAAACGGATCCATGAAGAGAAAGATTATGACCGGGCTGCAGATGCCGTTTATGATTTTGTTGAAAAATACCCGGAAGGGGATCTTACCGTGAATGCCTATTACTGGCTCGGTGAGATCTACCTGATCCAGAAAAATCTGGATCAGGCACGGCGGGCGTTCAGCATCGTGGTTTCCCGTTATGATGATCATCGTAAAGCACCGGATGCCCTGTATAAACTGGCTGTGACCCAGCAACAGCGGGGGGATAAGGAAGATGCCCGGCGTTCCCTGGAACAGGTAATTGCCCGTTACCCCAATGCAGATGCAGCGCCTTTGGCACGCAACCTGCTGGGTTCCCTGTAATTTGCCCTGAGAAAAGGGTTGCGTCACCGCTAAAAATCCGTACTATATGCGCCTCAATTAGGGTCGTTAGCTCAGTTGGTAGAGCAGTTGGCTTTTAACCAATTGGTCGTAGGTTCGAATCCTACACGACCCACCATTTTCCTCCTCTGCACTGCCTGCGTTATTCTCCTGACCAACTCTCTGCGGCCTGGCTTCCTTTGCCCGTTCCTGGCACATGCACTTATCACCCTGCTGATACATTGAAACAAGCCGGTAGCGTCGCCACATTATATGTAGCTGTGAGGTTTTCCCCACTGGGTGAGTGGTGAGTAACTTAATCTCTGTGACATAATTGGAGATTATTCCATTCCCCACCTTCCAGGGGCGGATTGCCTCGACCACGGGAGTAACAGATCAGGCCATGGCAATGATGAGTAACTCAATGCAACAGCGGGTTCAGGTGCAGGAGCATCTGGCCCGTAGCCAAGCGGCTCCAGCCCTGGATAAGGACACTGAAGAACGCCTTAAGCGGGACATTCGGGAGCTCTTGAAAGCCCGTGATGCAGCCCTGGTTGCCCACTACTACACCGACCCGGCGATTCAGGCCCTGGCGGAAGAAACCGGTGGCTGTGTGGCAGACTCACTGGAAATGGCCCGCTTTGGGGCCCAGCATGCTGCCAGTACACTGGTGGTGGCCGGGGTGCGCTTTATGGGTGAGACCGCCAAGATACTGAGTCCGGAAAAGTCCGTGTTCATGCCCACCCTGGAGGCCACCTGTTCACTGGATATCGGTTGCCCCGCTGATGAATTCTCCGCTTACTGCGACCAACACCCGGAGCGCACCGTAGTGGTGTATGCCAACACTTCTGCCGCAGTAAAGGCCCGGGCCCACTGGGTGGTCACCTCCAGCTGTGCTGAGGCAATCATTGAGCACCTTGATGCCCGGGGGGAAACAATTCTCTGGGCACCGGATAAGCATCTGGGGAGCTATATTCAAAGGTCCACTGGGGCGGACATGCTGCTGTGGGACGGCGCCTGTATTGTCCATGAAGAGTTCAAGGCCCAGGCCCTGGAAGACCTTAAGTCACTCTACCCCCAGGCTGCAGTGCTGGCGCATCCGGAATCCCCTGCATCAGTTCTTGAATTGGCGGATGTGGTGGGTTCTACGTCCATGCTGATACAGGCTGCACAGACCCTGCCCAACAGTCACATGATTGTGGCCACGGACAACGGCATTTTTTACAAGATGCAGCAAATGGCCCCTGATAAGGTGCTGATTGAGGCTCCCACTGCAGGCAAGGGGGCCACTTGCCGTAGCTGCGCCCATTGCCCCTGGATGGCCATGAACGGCCTGGAGAACCTGCGACAGGTGCTGCTAAACGCAGATAAGGGCGGCGCCAACAGTCAGGAAGTGTTTGTTGCCGAGGGCCAGCGGCTGAAAGCCCTGCGGCCCCTTCAGCGTATGCTGGATTTTACCGCCAGCCGCTAGGTGCTCAGCGCACCCTGGGCCGGCGCCGGTTGGACTCTTCCTGCGCCTGAGCCAGCCGCTGGCGAAGTATTTCCTGGCTGGTGTAGTCATCACCGGTGCGCTCAATAGCCTGTTGAAACTGGCGAATGGCGGCCTGGTATTCCCCCATCAGAATGGCTTTCTCCCCCCGTGCCCGATGCACAGCCACGATATTGCGGGCGCGGCCCTGGGCGTCTGCCAGGGCATCCCAGAGGCTGGCATCCTGGGGGTGATCCCGTAGCAGCCGTTCATAATGCCGGGCCGCCTGCTGCGGCTTATCCAGCTTTACCAGGGTATCTGCCAGGGTGCGGGTCAGTGGCAGGTTGCCTGGGTTGCGGCTGACATGGGCTTCCAGCAGTTCCTGGGCGTCAGCCAGTTGCTCCTGGTCTATCAGGGTTTCTGCCAGTCCAACCACAAAGGTAATGCGGCCTTCGCTCTCCTCCAGCAATTCCCTGAAAATTGCCTCGGCCCGGTCATGCATGCGGCTGTGTTGCAGGGCGTGGGCCACCCCATAACGGGCCGCCAGACGGGCATTGCCGCTGCTGTTTTGCGCCTGGCGCTGGAAGCGTTCGGCGGCATTGGCGGGGGTATCACTGTAGCGGACGATAACCCGGGCGCGCATCAGGTGGTATTCCAGATTCTCGCCACGGTTTTCATCACCGTCACTGATTAACTGTTCAGCCCGGTTGCGGCTGTCAGCTACCCGGGATTCGGTCAGTGGGTGGGTAGACAGGTATTCCGGCGGCCGGCTGCCAGCACTGCGTTGCATCTGGCTGAACATGTCAGGCATGCCCCGGGGGTCGAAGCCGGAGCGGTGCATCATTTCAATGCCGACCCGGTCCGCTTCCTGTTCGTGAAAACGGCTGTAACGCAGCATGTTGTCGATGGCTATAGCCTGGGTGCCAGCGATGGCGGCAATACCCGCATCGGAACCGGTGGCCGCCGCCAGCAGAATACCGGCCACCAGGGCCGCCACGGTAAAGGGGGTATCACGTTGCTGCTGTTCCATGCGGCGGGAATAATGCCGTTGGCTAAGGTGAGCGATTTCATGGGCAATTACTGACGCAAACTGATGTTCCGTTTCCGCATAACTGAATAGCCCGGCATTAATGCCAATCAGGCCGCCGGGGACAGCAAAGGCATTCAGCTGGGGTTCATCCAGAATGATCAGGGTCAGATTGCGGTCGTCCAGCTCTGCATTGGGTACCAGCCGGTAGGTGACATCGGTCAGGTAATCCAGCATCAGTGGATCTTCCAGCAGGGGAGCGCTGCGACGTAGTGCCACCATGACCTGCTCTGCAATGGCCCGCTCCTGCTGTCCGGAGACCAGCCCGCCACCGGCTCCAGCCATGGAGGGCAGGCCATCGGTGGCGCTCACGGTTACTGATACCGTCAGCAGCAGGGCCAACAGGGCAGTTTTACCGCGACGCCAACAGGTGTTGATGGCATTTTTATCAATAAAAGGTGTTGCACTCGCCATGTATGGGCCTGTCGGAATTCAGCAGCGACGTTTTTTAATCATTACCAATGTCATTCTTCGACATTGCCACACTTTATACCACGGGTGTAGTGACAGCCGTGTTATACGAGATGTGGCCGTGACTGGAACCAGTACTGGGATTGTGACTGAAAACCTGTTGTCGGCCATAACGACAGCTGTTAGCCGGACATGTTACTGTAGCGGGCATTATCTACAGGAATACCACACCCCATGCCGCAAAAGACAGCCGCAGAAATTCTGGATGCGTCCGGTCTGACCTGCCCGATGCCCCTGTTGAAAACCAAGTTGCGCCTGAATGCCATGGGGGATGGCGAGCGCCTGGAAGTGCTGGCCACCGACGCCGGCTCTGCCCGTGATATCCCTGCCTATATCAGGCTCAGCCGGCATCGCCTGGAACACCAGGAATGTAACGGTAACCAGTTTCGTTTCGTTATACTCTGCGGTGGTTGTGAATCAGGGGAGACCATCACTACATCATGTTGAAGTTATTAAAGACCCTGGCGGTCAAATATTTTTCCGATGAAGAAGCCGTTGTACTGTTTCTGATTCTGGTGGCGTCGTTGCTGGCGGTGATTTTTCTTGGCCGGATGCTGGCGCCGGTGATTGCTGCCCTGATCGTTGCTTTTATTCTGCAGGGGCTGGTGGGCAAACTGAAAGCCGTAGGCGTACCCCATCTGCTGGCAGTGATAGGGGTATTCCTGTTTTTCCTGGGGGCCCTGGTGAGCTTTATTTTTGGCATGCTGCCACTGATCTGGTCCCAGGTATCCGCATTGGCCATTGAACTGCCCCGCATGATCAGGGCAACCCAGCGGTATCTGGAAGTACTGCCCCAGGAATACCCGCAACTGGTTTCCATTGAAGAGGTTAACGCCCTGTTTCAGCAGTTAACGGCGGAAGTGGGCAAGGTGACCCAGTGGCTGGTGTCTATTTCCCTGGAGAGCATCCCCAATGTGGTGGCCTTGCTGATTTACCTTATTCTGGTGCCCATCCTGGTGTTTTTCTTTCTTAAGGACCGTGATTCTATATTGCAGTTTTTAGGCCGCTTACTACCGGCTAACCGCCCGCTGATGAACACCATCTGGGATGAGATGAACCTGCAGTTTGCTAATTATGTGCGGGGCAAAGCGCTGGAAATCCTGATTGTCGGGATTGTGACATATGTCAGCTTTACCCTGCTGGGTCTGAACTATTCTCTGTTGCTGGCTCTGCTGGTGGGCATCTCCGTGGTCATTCCGTACATTGGCGCGGCTGTGGTGAC
>REBR01000257.1 GCA_007692645.1 Halomonadaceae bacterium
GGTAGAAAAACATCATGGAGTGTCACGATGTGAGGTATTCGTAACAGTTTCGCCACCGGATTCACCAAAAATGCCGAGGTAAACCCATGGGAATGAATAATATCCGGCCGCTGCCCCAGGGAATTTCTTAGTACAGACCAACCAATGGCCATCAATGAGGAGCCCGTGTGAAGACAAACAAGGTTGCCACTCTGAAGCTGGTCACCGGTCACATCTTCCTTTTCAAGGGCGGGTGCAATAACCGCTACCTGCACATCGGCCATGACCGGTTCGCTATATACATAGCGAATGTATGTTCTGATGCCCCCCACCGGGTGACGGACAACTAAAAGGATCTTCATTGCTACTCCCTGTATAAATGCGTTGATGCTCCTGCCTGCCCTGAAAGTGAATCTGCTGTCAAAAGCAACCATTCAGGGGTTTTTAAATGCCTTCCGCTGGGCCAGGGGGAAGCGGGGCTTAAGCGATTCAACCTGATCTGGCGCTTCGTTCTCTGCAGCTAAACGCTGTCTTTTTTCATCCTCTAACCTCAGCAAGCGGCCAAAAGAGACTGCCAATCCGGCAAACAGGTACCAATAGTATTGAGAAAGTCCCCAGTAATTTATGCTGTACACCAGATACATCCAGAACGTGGCGATCATGGCGGTATTCAGACGGGTGTATAAGTCATCTTTGGCAACGTGCAGAGCTCTGAATCGTCGCCGGTTTTCAATCAGGCGTTTATAGACCTGCCAGAGTAAAGCAAGAAAAATCCCCATACCGATCACTCCCACCTCTGTGAGCAGTTCGGCATAAAGGCTATGGCTGGCCTGACGGTAGCCCATCACATTCACCTTAGCCTCTGGGGTTGTGCCCACCCCAAACCCCACTATCGGACGACGCATTGCCAGCCTGAACTCAGCCTGCATGCCCATAAACCGACCATCTACCGACGCCCCACCGGTGGTGTCACGATCGATTAATGATATGTAGCGGTCCTGCTGTACCGGTGTCATCAGGCTCCAGCCAACCACCGCCAGTGTCACTGCAACACCTAACAACATGAGTTTATGCCGGGACTCCTTGAACAGCATAAACACCACCACCAATAACGCGATCAACGCACCCCGTGACATGGTTAACATCAAGGCGTAAAGCATCGCCAACATTAACCCTGCATAGAGGATTTTACTTTTCCACCCCAGTGGAAACAGCAGGTAATGGATAAAGGGAATAACGGTCACAATGACAAACCCAAGCTCGTTGGCGTTAATAACGTCCGCAGGTGCACCGGACAACCGATCTGCAAAAACCCCACCCTGTAGGTGAGTCTGCCCCCCCCAATAACCCTGGGTCAGATTCATATAGAGGGGCTCGAGAATACGCACCAACTGGCAACCCACGAACACAAACAGGAACCAGCGCAGCCGCCTATCGGTGTCAACGATAAGTGCGGTAAAGAACAGAAAACAGATAGCCAGCACAAAGTTATTCAGGTTGTTGCGCACCACACTCCCCGGATATTCCACCAGGGGCAGGGAGACGGCGATAAAGCCAATGAGCAGTAATGCACATTTCAGGATAGGATCGTCGAACCTTTTTTTCAGATTCTCCCGGTTAATAAACAACACCCCACAGATAATGAGAAACACCAGTACGGTGGGTCGCAATCTTCCATAACCGGAAAAACGGGCTGAAAAGCGAAGAAAGAAATCCAGGATAAAGTACAGGTACAACAGGAAACACCCTGTCCCAACAGCACGGTCCGGATCCTTCATTACTCCTCGGAGATTTCTTTTCATCAACTGATTCATGGGGTTAATCACCGAATCTGTGACATGTACATGGAAGAATCATCGTCATCATTTGCCCCTTTGACCTTCATGAATAAGCCGGTCGTAAAGGGCCTGATGATTAGCCGCCAATTGGGCCAAGGAATAGCGTTCTTTCGCCTGCAGGCGGCAGCGCTCCCCCAATGTTTGCCGCCACTCAGGATCAGACAGAAGGTTCGTGAGCTGGGCCTCAAGCCCCGCCACGTCTCCTACCTCATAGAGAAGACCATTTTCACCATGCTGAATGGCTTCGGGGTTTCCCCCCACAGCAGTGCAAACCACCGGCAGCCCCTGCTGCATGTACTCAATAATGCTATTGGAAAAACCTTCAGACTCGGAGCAGATCAGACCAATATCGCCGTAGTGCAAACAGGCGGGCACATCATTCCTGCTGCCCATAAAGTGCACCCGTTGCCGGGCTCCTGCACTCTCAGCTTGCTGCTCCAACGCGGCAGAATCACCACCACCAATAACCACCAAATGCAGGTCAGGAAAAGCCTTACCCAGGTTTGCCACTGCCTGTACCGCATCCTGAATTCGCTTGATCGGCCTGATATTGGCTACCAACATGGCAATAGTGGCTCCCTGCTGTTTCAGATGCTCCAGCTCAGCCACCGGGTCTGGGGCGGTGCCATCACTGTCGGCGACACCGTTATAAATGACATGCAGTCGTTCCTGGGGGATGCGTTCCTGCATATGGGTGACCTGGGCAACCGCCTGGCTGTTTGCCAGGGCAATATCCGCAAACCGGCCGGTCAGTCGAAGGGTCCTGAGTAGACCGGGGGTGTACCAGTAGCCCATATCAAGACGGGTAATAATGGATTTAATGCCCACCAGGGAAAACACCGGAGGACAGATAATCGAGGCATCATTGAACATGATGTGAGCCAGGCGAAAACCTTGCTTTCTGAAGGACCGCGCCATGATTACCAGACGAACCCACAGGGCCGGGGAACGAAGCCGCTGCTGTCCCACCACAGTATAGTCACAGGGAAACTGACCGGAGCTCAGATACGCCGAATCTGAAAACACCAGTAAATGCGGCAGGTACCGGCTAGGGTCCAGGTGGCTCACCAATTGAAACAACTGCCCCTCAGCACCGGCATAAGGGTCTCTGAAGTGATCAATCACAAACAATATTTTTTCAGGTGTCGGCATAACCCCGGTTCTTCCTTGTAATAACAAAACCACTCTCTCCCTGGCTGTCTGTCTGTCTGTCTGTGTAAAGGCCTGAAATTTGCTAGCTAACTTTTTCCATACCCAGCAGAACCCGAAGACCTCGACGAGGATCCAGCAGGCCCGATTTGAGAACACAAAGCAGTGCTTTAATGTGATTTTTCTGCTGCCAGTAGACCTGGCTCAGACGGAAATTCAACACCGCCTTGCGGCGCCGGATAATGGATTTTTTGTAGGGGTAACGGCTGGCAGCCCGTTGCAGTATTTCAAAACCGGTTGTCCAGCGTCGTTCAGCACCCGTAGCACTGATGGAATCATCATGGCGGCGGTACTGAAAAAACTTCTCTGGCATAAAGCCGAACCGTGTCAACTCCGCCAGCCGGATAAGCATGTCATGATCCTGCGCAGCCCTGAATGACTCTTCAAACAAGCCGGCCTGGTCAAAAACCTGTTTTCGTACCAGTGCGTTCTGGGGTAGCAGGAAATAGCAGTCAAGCAGCACTGCAGCAGGATCATTTGGCTCTGTATGGTCTGCGGACAGCAGATCATACAGCCAGTTACCTTGGCTATCGACTGCCTCACCCAGCCCGTATACCAGCCCCACGTCAGGGTGGTTTTCCAGATAATGAACCTGCTTTTCCAGCTTTTGTGGCAGAAACAGGTCATCACTATCCAAGATGGAGATATAGCGGCCACTGGCATGACGTAACGCCAGGTTCAGCGCCGCTGACTGGCCTTTATTAGCCCGGCCCTGATGGGTCAGCAAGGTCAGGTTCCCCTGGTCTGACAGTTGCTGCAACTTCTCATAGGTACCATCGGTGGAGCCATCATCCACAACTATAAGTTCAACCCGGGAGTAGGTCTGTGCCCAGACGGATTGAACGGTTTCTTCGATCAGGTCGACCCGATTAAAAGCGGGAATTAGAACGGAGACCAGGGGTTCTTCCGAATGCATCAATGCTTCCCTAACCAGTGTTGTCCTTAACTTATCGTCCAGCCAGCCCTAACCTTGTGAGATGGCAACATTTTTGGGGCTCCGGCGAAGACGCTTACCCAGAAATTCAAGACCCGATATGGCTTTGTGGAACTGAAATGCTCCCTCTCCGCTGCCGTGGCGCCGTAATGCGTAGCGGTCACGCAAACCCACCGCATCAGGAAACGCCAACACTGCACCAGAAAAACCCGCTTCTTTGACCATGGGCTTCAAAGCAGGTGAAAAGTCCGTTGGCTGACCATTGGGGTAACAGAAAGTTCGTTCTGCCGGCCCCAGGTGCCTCACTAGTGCGTCGTAACATCCGGCTATTTCCTCCTGGGCCTGCTGAAGAGGCACGCGCCCAAGGGAGGGGTGTGTTTGGGTATGGCCACCTACTTCAATGCCAGCCTTATGCAGCTCAGACAGCTGCTGCCAGTTAACCGCCTCATAGCCCGCTGGCGCTGACTTTGGCAGCGTTACCCCCAATTGATCCGCTAACTGACCAATCAA
Source organism: Halomonadaceae bacterium (assembly GCA_007692645.1). Taxonomy (GTDB): domain Bacteria; phylum Pseudomonadota; class Gammaproteobacteria; order Pseudomonadales; family Oleiphilaceae; genus REBR01. The sequence goes on from REBR01000257.1 coordinate 4,471, forward strand.
TGCATTTTTTTCAGTGTTATCAAGTGAAAGACAATGTGTCACCAGTGCCTTGGCTAGCCGTCCCTGAAGAACTGCATTATGGAGTCCAGCAGGAACAGTCACCGGCCCCAACCGAAAACCCTGACCCACAGGGTCAGCCTGGGCAAGCAGCCACTGCAGCTGATCCGGCCATAACCATAACCGGCCATCAACAAAACCGGTAGTAACGTAAAGGGTGGCCGGCACCTGCAGTGCCTGAAGAACGGGGAACGCCACCCGGTGAAAATCCTGATAACCATCATCTACCGTAATAACGACCGCATTGGACGGCAAAGGTTCGTTTTCAAACAGACTGCGAACTAATTGTGCAGTAGTTAACGGATGATAGTGACGCTTGATGTGGCGAACCTGGGCATGAAATGCTGCCGCACTGGTAAAACCTTCCCTGGCCTGGTCTGAAAAGCGGTGATACATCAGGATACGGGGCTGCTTACGATTCAGCAGACGAGCCAACTGAAACAGGCCCCTGGGACCCGCCCAACGATAAAAACCGGAAACACGACTCACGGTCTCACTCCTGTATCACCTTCCTGGTAAGAATTAGGACGAACGTGCCAGCAAAATCACCAAAGTTTGGGGCCAACCTTTGTGGCTTGCAGTCACGCTCTACACCTTGCTATAGCTTGTCCAGGCCAGTCCCTTAATAAGGTTACATTAACAGATTTTCTTTGCGGGCACGGAAGATAACAGGGCTAAAACGTGCGCCACCCTTCAAATTCAACAATAATCCCTCCAAAAGCCCCGGAATGACATGTCAAGATGCTTTGACTTTGTATTACGCTTCGCCCTTAATCTTTTACACTATTTAATGGTTGCGCCACTGTCCGACACACTAGGCAACTGCTACCTGGAGTAGATTAGTGACTCACAACAACGATTAAGCAACTGCTATCGCCAACCCCAATTACCCCATGGCCTTAACGGTAGTTGCCCCTAAACCAGGAGAAGCAATATTATGAGCCCCACATTTCCGTATTCGGTCATGATTGTTCCACCCGTGGCCCTGTTGATGTCGGCAATGGCGGTCGCCAGCCCTTCCATCGAAAAAGTCACTATTACTAATAGCCATGAAATTGTTATTTCAGGAAAAGGCTTTGGCCAGGGTCCTCAGGTAGCGCTCTACGACAGCTTCAGCAAGGCAGCCAACAACAATGGTGAGCTCACACTGAAACCAGAGCTCGGCGAATGGTATAGCCACAGTAACAAAGGAGCCCTGACTACCGGTGGCCATGGCACTGATAGTCAGGCGATAGTGGCCCGGGATAGTCAAACCAGTTCAAGCGTCAGCATGGTTTTCGGCATCGAAGATGAAAATGGTGTCCACGGCCTGAAGCATTTTCAGGAAGTCTTTTTCAGTTTTGACCTTAAGGACGAAGCGGCATACCCCGGGTCCAGAGCCGACGGGGATAATCATAGCTTGCCCAGCTCTTCTGCCACCAAAGATGCCTGGATGATGTTTGGTCACCGGGGCGACAATACCAGCTACTCCGTCGAGAATATGGGGGAGCCTTCAGGGCATGACCTTTACATTCCCGCCTGGACCGGCGGCGGCTTTATCATTGCCGGCAATAACACACCGGTTTGGCCCCGCTTCAACGAGGGAACACTAACTCACAATTGGGCATTTGGCGACTGGGTTACCATGATGTTTCATGCCAAGCTGGACCCGGAAGACCCCTATGGCAAGGCAGAGGGCTTCTTTTCTTTTATGAACAAAAATACCTATTCCATGAATACCCGTGAAGGCACCCTGATGACTGACCAGTCTGACGAGGGGGTACCCTACCCCTATTGGGACCGGATCAAATTTAATGCCTGGGCACGGGCCAGCGAAATACCCGTTAAACGTCTCTACGACAACATCTATGTGGCAATGGGGGATAACGCCAACGCCCGGGTCGTCATTGCAAACGCAAAAGACCTTAACAAGGCCACACGAATGGTCCACTTACTGCCCACTTCCTGGGAAAGCGGTAAGATAAAAGCCACTACCCCCCCCCTTGATAAGAACCGGCCTCAGTATGTGCATATTATTACCTCAGCTAACGAGAACAGCGGTGGCAAGAAGCTCTGTTTCTCCTGTCCAAAACCCCCCATCAAATTAATTGCTGAGTAATTCTTCTAGCCCTACTCAGCCGGTACCAGCAATTGCG